>JALYVA010000117.1 GCA_030853485.1 Acidobacteriota bacterium | reverse complement strand
TTGTTGCTCTGCTCGCGATTGCCGTTGACGAAGAATCCGCCGTTGTACGATCCGCGGCCGACGTTGTCGAGCGCCATCGGGTTGGGGGAAATCGCGCCCGCGACCAGAAGCGTCAACGAGGAGAAGTTACGCGCCTGCACGGGAAGCTCTGTTGCAGCAGCAGCCGTGATCGAGTTTCCCGTCGTCGCGTTTTCCGTGTTCAAAATGGGTGCCGTATCGGTAACGACCACGCTGCTGCTTGCGGTGCCCACCTGCAGGGCCACGTTGACCTTCGCCTCCTGGTCAACCTCCAACGTAAAGGGGCTCGTCGTCTGGGTCGTGAACGCAGGAGATTCCACGCTGACCTTGTACTGCCCAATCTGCAGGAAGTTCACCGAATAGATTCCGCTTGCGTTGGTCGTCACCAGGGTGGTGACACCGGTCAGGACGTTGGTCGCCGTCACTTTTGCGCCTGCAACCACAGCGCCGCTCGGGTCGGTAACCGTTCCGGTGATCGAGCCTGTGATGGTTTGGGCAAATACCGGCATGCAGGCCATCAAGACCGCTGCCAGCGCCAGAATACATCTGCATCCGAACTGCTGTTGTTTGCGCATTCCCGTTCCTCCGAAGTAGATCTGCCAATCGATCTGGTGCCTGAGGGTTTTCCCATCAGCCACTTGTGTCACATTGCGCTTCCGCTCGATGTCGCCGGGCCCGAACTACGCCTCTCGCCTTCGCTTCCGACCGCAAAGCTGCAAAAGCCAAACAACCGGTGCCTTGAAGTGAACCTACGGACGCTTAACATCTAAGCTTCGCTGGCTATCCTGACTGTCATCGCAAGCCGGAGCCTTGTTACGCTTCGCTGCTGGATCATTCCCCCTTACTGCCTGTGCGGGGCCTTTGAAATCTGTTCCGGTGAATCAGGCAGTTTGGAAAAGTCCAGTTGCCAGATCGTATAGACAACTGTACTGAAGTGCAAGTAAAAAAATCGCCCTCAGGATGCCTCATCCCTCTCAGAAGCATGCTGGCGCCATTAATTTCTCGAGAAATGCTTCGGCGCAGACGAAAGCCGCCCTTGCCGCCTTGCCGCGGATGGGAAGACGCAGTGTCCCTGGGGAAGGGCTACGTTCCTGCCAGAGAGGCGATGATTTGGGCGCAGGATGCGTCCAAGACACCTAAAGTGACGAAAATGGCGGCTTAATTTGCGTCAAAATCACTCGTATTTGAGCGTTTGGACGGGGTCCAGGCGCGCCGCACGGTTCGCCGGAAGCGTACCGAACATGACTCCCACAAGCACCGAGGTTCCGAGCGCAATCACAGGAGACCACGGGCTGATCGGGATTTTAAACGGCGTCAGGAGGCCGAGCGTGAACGGGATCGCGAGCCCGATGAGCGTGCCGATCATGCCTCCGCTCAAGGACATAAAGACTGCCTCGGTGAGGAACTGAAGCCTGACCTCGCGGCTCGTCGCCCCCAGCGCCTTGCGTATGCCAATCTCTTTGATTCGCGACTGCACGTTGGCCAGCATGCTGTTCATAATACCTACCCCACTGACCACAAGCGTGATGCCCGCGCCCAGTGTTAGCACGATCGTCAACATGTCCGCGATCTTGGCCATGCTGCTCAAAAGCTCTGTAAGTGTTTGAGCCGTATAGACTGAACCCGCGTAATGCCGCGACCGAATGATCTCCAGGATGCGGTCTTTGGCGGAGAGCACCATGGAAGGGTCGCGCATCGTAAAAAAAATCTCTTTCAACGCCGCGGTCCCTGTGAAGTACCGCAAGACCGGATACGGCACCAGCATGGTGTGCTCACTGATCTCCGACTGTCCGTAGGTGTCGATACTCTCGCGAAAGACGCCGATGATGACAAAGGGAATGCCCTTGATGCTGATGGTCCTACCCAGGGCTGCGTCTGGGCTGCCGTACAGCTCTACTGCAAACGGCTTGACGATGACGGCAACGTGTTCATGTGCCATCGAGTCCTGATCATCGAAGAACCGGCCCGCGACCACGATCAGATTGCGAACGATCCGGTACTGCGGCGACACGCCGAGCAGCATCGTGGCGCGGGTGATGCCGTTGCCCAAGCTTACGTTGTCGTGAAACTCCAGCATGGGCGAGGAGGCCACAATTCCCGGGACCTGCTCCTCGACTGCGTTCATGTCATCGAGCGTCAGAAAGTCGGGTGTGCTGGTGTTGTCCGGCCCGGTGACGGTGCCGCCGCCATACTGCAACTCGATCTTGTTCGGTCCAATACTGGTCAGCTGATCGAGTGCGTACTGCTTTCCGGTGGACCCAAGGGTAGCCACCAGAATGATGGACGCCGATCCGATGACCATGCCCAACATCGTGAGGAGGAAGCGCGTCTTGCTGGCCTTGAAACTGTCCACGGCAAGCCGCACCACTTCGCTGAACAGCATCGTCGAGCGCGCGCTGGCCAGCGTACGGTCAAACGAACTCGGCTTGGGAACACTGGACGTGGTGGCCATCAGATAATCGATTAGACGTCTTTCAGTATGGCAGCGGTGCAGGTTTTGCGACCAGCGCCGTTCCTTTCTTGGCACCCTCTCGATTCGAATAGCGCTCGGCGGGGCTCGGCGGCGTGGGCTCCGTCTGGCAGTGGCAAAGGTCTGCTATAAGCGGCCGCCCAAGAGAGTACAGAGTCATGAAGAGGGTGAGGACTGCCCAGGAGGGTCGGCCGGCGCTTCGATTTTTTGGTAGTAGCGGACCGCCTGCACCAACGCCTTTGCCTTGGCCTCCACCTGCGACGCGTCATCACCAGGCCGATAAATGGAGGATGCCGCACCTACGCCCAGCGCCCCTGCCGCCATCCACGGTGCGATTTTATCCGCCTCAATTCCCCCGACCGGTACCACGATAGCCGACGGCGGGAGCACTGCAAGCAACGCCTTCAACATGGGAACCCCAAGCACCTCGGCGGGGAAAAGCTTGATCGCATCTGCCCCTGCGTGGAGCAGGGCGAACGCTTCGGTGGGATTGAAAAAGCCCGGTACGGCAAACAGCCCTGCTTTTTTGGCCGCTGCCACGATCGTGACATCGGCATGCGGTGTGACAATCAGCCGCCCACCCGCAGCAGCCACCTGCTGAACCTGCGAGGGAGCGGTGAGCGTGCCCGCACCTACAAGCATGCGGTCGCCGAAATGCTGGGAAAGAATGGAAATGCTCTCGAAAGGCTCCGGCGAATTGAGCGGCACCTCCAGGATGGCGATGCCGGCGCGCTCCAGTGCAGCGCCAGTTGCCTCCGCCTCTTCCGGCCGGATGCCGCGCAGAATCGCGATGACGGGACAACGCTCGAGCCAGGCTTTTATGCTCCAGTTCTTCACGTCGGGATCCTTCAAGTCCACGGATTTTACGTTTGAGATCTCTCCGTCCATGACACCCTCCTGCCGATCGCTGCGAGTCCACGCGCAGCAGCATCGTCTTCCTCCAGAGTAAAGGAACCTCCACAGCTCTCGATCGCACAGGAATAGAGGGAGCAGAGCTGCGCCGAACCGGCAAGGTGAACTTGGGCGCCCTGCGGCATGACCGCGCGAATTTCCTGTCCGATCAACAGACCGGAAAGATATGATGCGGCTGCGGTCTCCTGCAACTGGCCGGTCAAAGCCAGGGTCCGCACACTGAACAGATGATGCAGCAGGCCACCGTCGCCGCCTGAGCGAACGACCCCGCGCAGGAAAGCCTGCTGATCCACAACAGTGTCAGACGACATGCTGCGGCCCAGGATTGTCGCTTTGCGCAGCGCCGTGAACACCTCTCCCGTCATGCAGGTTGCAAAGCTGACGATCGCGCCCTGCCGCAACTGGATCCACTTGGAATGAGTTCCCGGCAGACAGACAAGTGCCTGGCCGGGATGAGGCCTCAGAAGGCCCATGATCTCGGTCTCCTCGCCCCGCATCACCTCAGGTATGCCGTCTGAGTCGACTCCCTGAACCCCAGGAACAAGCAACACCTCGGCGCCGGCGAAGGGCACCCGGACGGCCGAGTTCGCGAGATCGTAAAGTGTAACGGGGCAGGTCACATATTCCGCTTCGACCCAACCCTGGCGGCTGCCGATCATGCCGCTCAGCAAGATGCGGTCTTCCCCGTGCTGCAGCCAGTCGCCCACGTGCTCGCGCAGAGTTGCTTCAAACTTACCCTCCGGCACTTGCAGGATTCCGACTGCGCAGGATCGTCTGTCAATGATGTGTCCGCCGGCACCTGAGTCGTCGAAACGAAATGCGCGAAAGTTGCTTGTGCCCCAATCGACTCCGATCAAAGAAATGCCTCCGTGACAAATCTAATGCTAGGAAGAAACGCGCTCAATTCTGCCGACCAGACTTAAATACGAAATTGCGCCCAGAAGTGCGGTGGCAGAGACGAAGATGAGCGGGCGGGTGAAGTCCTGTCCGCGGATGAGCAATCCGATTGCAAGGGGAACCACAATCGCTCCCAGATTACCGACAAAGTTGAACACGCCGCCGGTAAGACCGATCAGGCGTTCCGGCGCGAGGGTGGAAACCAGAGACCATGTAATCGAAGCGAAGCCGCTGCCAAAGAAAGCGCACGTGAAAAACGCAGTGACCCAGACTGGACGCGAAACAAAGTTTGCTCCAACGATCGACGTTGAGAGCAGAAGACCGAAGATGATCGGAGTCTTGCGGGCGACTGTGAGGCTGATGCCGCGACGAAGCATCCAGTCGGACACAAACCCTCCGGCGAGCACGCCCAAAAATGCTCCGAAGAATGGGACGGAAGCAAGCAGCCCGGATTTCATGAAGTCCAGATGGCGATAGCTGACCAGATACGTCGGGAACCAGGTCAGAAAAAACCACTGCGTTGAAACCAGTCCAAACTGTCCGATGTAGATTCCCCAGAGCTTGCGGCGGCTGAGGATAATCTTCAGGTCGGCCCAAATCAAACCTTTGCTTTGGATGGAGCGTTCACTGAGATCAGGGATGCCGCCCTGCTCCGCAATACCCTGTATCTCGGATTGGGTGATTCCGCGGAATTGCTTCGGGTCGCGGTAGAAGCAGATCCATACGATGGACCAAAGCAGACCGACAAGACCGGTGAAAACGAACACAGCACGCCATCCGAACCGGACCGATATCCAGGAGAGCAGAGGTGTGAGAAAGGCCAGGCCAACGAACTGGCCTGAGGTGTAGAAGCCGATTGCGCTGGCTCGTTCCCTTTCGCCGAACCAGGTCGTCACGATGCGGTTGTTGATTGGATACGATGGCGCCTCGAGCGCTCCGATCATCAGACGCAGGGCGAGCAGCATCGCAAAGGCTCCTGCAAATCCCAGCGCGAGCGTGCCGAGCGACCAAAGTCCCAGCACGATGAAGTACAGGAAGCGAGGATGCACGCGATCTACAAAACGGCTGGCCGGAATCTGCAGCAGCGCATAGGTCCAACCAAACCCCGAGAAGACCAGCCCCATCTTTGCAGGGCTGAGGTGAAGGGCCGCGGTAAGCTGCGGACCCACGATGGAGAGGTTGCTGCGATCGAGAAAGTTGATGACGACGATGACGAACAACATGACCGCAACGACATAACGGCGATGACTGGCGGGCTGCGCTACCACTCGGCGAAGCTCCCGTCGGGATGGCGCCAGACCGGGTTGCGCCAGTGATGCCCTACCCTGGCGCGATCGCGAACATACTCCTCATTGATCTCGATGCCCAGCCCGGGTCCGTCAGGAATGGTGACATAGCCGTCTACATATTGAAAGACGGACGGATCCACGAGATAGTCCAGAAGATCATTTGTCTTGTTGTAATGGATGCCGAGCGACTGCTCCTGAATGACGGCGTTCTGACAGATGCCATCCAGTTGAAGGCAGGTGGCCAAAGCGATGGGGCCAAGTGGGCAGTGAAGGGCCAACGCCACGTCGTGGCACTCCGCCATCGCTGCGATTTTCCTGGTCTCCGTGATGCCTCCGGAGTGAGACGGATCGGGCTGAATGATGTCCACGTGGCCATCGCGCAGAATATTTTTGAAGTCCCAGCGCGAGAACAGCCGCTCTCCGAGCGCAATTGGAATGCTGGTGGTGGCTGCAATGTCTGCTAAGGCTTCAGCATGCTCGCTCAAGACGGGCTCTTCGATAAACATGGGCCGGAAGGGTTCCAAGGCGCGAATCAGCGTCTTCGCCATGGGGCGATGGACACGCCCATGAAAGTCGATGCCGATGCCGATTTCCGAGCCGACAGCTTCCCGCACAGCGGCTACATTGGCCACGGCTGCATCGATCTTCGCGTTGGAGTCGATGTAGTTCATTTCTTCACAGCCGTTCATTTTGACAGCAGTGAATCCGCGGCCGACAGCGCTACGTGCGTTCTCCGCTACATGCGAAGGGCGATCGCCGCCGATCCAGGAGTAAACCTGAATGCGCGTGCGAACCGGGCCGCCGAGCAGCTTGCAGATGGATACGCCGAGCGCCTTTCCCTTGATATCCCAAAGGGCCTGGTCGATCCCGGCGAGCGCACTCATATGAATGCCGCCGCCACGATAGAAACCACCGCGATAGAGCACAGTCCAGTGGTCTTCGATGGGAGAGGGATCGAGGCCGACGAGATATTGCGCCAGTTCCTCAACCGCTGCCTGCACTGAATGGGCACGGCCTTCGAGAATGGCTTCGCCCCATCCGCTGATCCCCTCATCGGTTTCGATCTTCACAAACAGCCAGCGAGGCGGGACGATGAAGGTTTTGATATCGACGATCTTCATGATGCGTATTGCTCCGTGGAAAGCTACTACATGGAACCAATCGCACTATCCGGAAACCAGTCTGCGCGAATATGTACGATCTACTTGGCCTTGTAGGCTTTGGATATGCCGTTACCGGAGTTGAAGACAGAGAAGCTCCCGTTTCGCTCGGCCGTTAACAGGATGTAGTTTCCACGATCTGGACCATCGGGATTAGCAATATAAGTGGCCGGCGTGTTGTGTTCTTTCGCAAGATCGGCATAGTGCAACTGCCACAGCGCCTCAAGCCCCGGAGCTTCACGGATGGTGTCGAGAACCGGAGATTGACCGCCCTTGGTTGCACCATTATCCATGATCGCGACCCGCGCATGGATTGCATCGACCAACGCGTGGCTGGAGCTTGGCAGCGTGCCGTGATGCGAGACCACCAGGATCTCGGCTCGTCCTAAACGGTTCATGGGGCACATGAACTGCATCTCCTTGTCCCAGGTGAGGTCGCCGAGATCGAGAATCCTGAGCTTGCCGAACTGGATCAGAACTCCGAGCGACTGGGCGTTCTCGGTGCGATCCACCGGCTTGTCTTCCGGGATGCTACAGAATTCGTTTTTCTCTCCCGCTCCAGACAGCGGGTGATCGATCACCCTACCATCACTGCTAATAACTGTGACTTGCATGCCGGAGATGGGAAGTGTCTGGCCCGGATGCGCGACGAGATGTTGATATTTCCCGGTTGCGAGTACCTTCTGGTATGCCTGCCATACTTGCTCGGCTGAATCATTGGTGGCCGTCTCGATATTCGCGCCGTGGTCGATGAAGGTTCCTACCGGGATTCTTTGGACAAGCTGCGGAACACCGCCCGAGTGATCGTCATGGTAGTGAGTCAACAGGACATAATCGATCTTTTGAATGCCTGCGAGCCTGGCGGCGGCGACGATACGGTCGGCATCGCGTCCGTCATGGCCAGGCCAACCCGTGTCTATGAGCAAGGATTGGCCGGTGGGTGTTACAAACAGGGTCGCCTGCCCACCTTCAACATCGATGAAATAAGCACGCAGTGAATTCTGAGCAGCCAAGGCGTAACTCGCCTCGGCAAAGAGCAAGATCAGCGCGACGATGCTGCCGAGGAGAAAGTTTGCGGGCGAACACGCGCGTGTCTTTCCAGAGATCATGTTCGTCCTTATTCCTTCGATCAATCCAGCCAGCTCCCATCCCGTAGCCCGTACGAGCAGCTCGGCGTGAAACTCTCAGGCTATTAGACGTCCAACGACGCGATGCTGCAAGTTCCTCGCCTGTTCCTTGGGCTGACGGAAACTTGGCTGACAGACCGACGCTGCTGCGTTTTCGAGGGGAGGAGTTGGGAGTAGCTGACATCGTCCTGTTACAGCCGCTATAGTAGCTGGGTTCGCCGCAATAGCCTATGGCTGCAAATGGAATGCTCATGGGAACCAAAGTGAATGAGAGATCGGATCTGATGAAGCGGCGTACTTTCCTTCGTTCGTTGTCTGCTGCCGTGCTTTCGGCGGCTACAGGCGCTCTGCCTGCCTTCGGTGCACTGCCGAAGATGAAGATCACTCGGGTAAGAGCGTACCTGCCTCCGAACCCAACGCCTTTATTCAACCAAAGCGACGTTGTTGTGACGATCGAGACGGACGCAGGGGTGACCGGTGTCGGTGAAGGTGGGTCGAAGGATCTGCTGTCGCCCTCGGCTGGGCGCCTGATCGGGAGAGACCCGCAACATATCGAGCTGCTGTGGCAGGATATGAACCGCGCGTTTTTTTACCCAGCTGGCCGTGAGCGGACCGACGCCATCGGCGCGCTCGATATGGCATTGTGGGACATCAAGGGGAAGGTGCTTGGACTGCCGGTGCATGAGATTCTGGGCGGCATGGTCCGTACGTACTGCGAGTGCTACAACACGGCGGGCCTCATCCCCGGGATCACGCCTGGCATGCCGATAAAGGAGCGTGCACGCGCGACGATCGAAGCCGGTTACCGGGCTTTCCGGTTCGGCGCGATGGATCTTCCCGCCAATACCACCTTCAACACACGTGAACGGATCAACCATCTTCGCGAGGAGTGCGCTGCGGCCCGAGAAGGCGTCGGAACCGATGGAGACTGGGTCATCGACTTTCATCAGCGCTTCGACCTGCCGGACGCAATCCGCGGATGCAATGAAATCGAAAGCCTCGCGCCCTTTTTTGTAGAAGACCCCGTCCGAACGGAGGCGTTCCAGCAAGACCTCCCCATCCTGCGCAGCAAGGTGAATGTGCCACTTGCTGCGGGTGAGGAATGGGGCAATCGATGGGACTTCAACACGCTCGTAGAACACCATGACATCGATTTTGTACGCGCAACCTTGCCGAACGTCGGAGGGATAACCGAGATGCTGAAGATTGCTGCGCTTTGCGAGACACACTTCGTCGGCATCGTGCCCCACTTTACCGGGCCTATCGCTACTGCCGCGCTGGTCAACACGCTGGGCACGTTCTCGGGACCTGTGCTGATGGAGTACAACTTCCAAGGGCGCACGCTCCCTCACCTGCCCCTATGTCTCGACTTCAAAAATGGGAAGCTCTATCCGAATGAGCGGCCCGGCCTCGGCGTGGAACTCGATTTCAAATACCTGACGCAGATTGCCGAGTTTACGGAGCCAGTAACGGCTCGCGCGCAAACCTACTTCCGTCCGGATGGTTCGATTACAAACTGGTAGGGCGCTATTGAATGAAGAGGGCAGCGCTTTGGGAGCGAAGAATAAGGCCGAGCAAGCGAAAGATGACGAGGACGGATGGATCACCCCCTGAAGCACAGAATCGCACGCTTTCCAGTACGTTATCTGCTTGTGATGTGGCTGTTCCTCTTAAGCGCGGTCGCCTATCTGGACCGGACGAACATCTCTATCGCGGGTATTCAGATTGGCAGGGAATTCGCGATTGACCACACGCGCCTCGGCTGGGTGTTCAGCGCATTTTTGATTGGATACGCTGCATTCCAGATCCCAGCGGGCCTGCTTGCTCATCGATTCGGTCCGCGCCTGGTGCTCACGTTCGCAGCGTTGTGGTGGGGATTGTTCACTGTGCTTACGGCGCTTGTTCCGCCGAACGTCTCCGGGGCTGTGATGATTCTGGTGCTTGTTCGCTTTGCGCTTGGCGCGGGCGAGGCAACGATGTACCCCGCTACCAGCCAGTTCGTCGAGCGCTGGTTTCCTGTGCGTGAGCGCGGAAAGGCTAACGGAATTATTTTTGGTGGAGTTGGGGTGGGGGCAGGGCTCACTCCGCCCCTAGTCACCGCGATCATCCTGCACTATGGGTGGCGCGCTTCGTTCTGGTTCAGCGCTGCAGCGGGTATAGCCACTGGAGCGGTCTGGTATTTCGCTGCCAGAGACCGCCCGGAAGAACATCCGTTGGTCGCCGAGTACGAAGCCGCACATATTCGCGAAGGTCGGGAGCTGGCCAACACCGAGACGCAAATGGCGTTGAAGGCAATTCACGTCAAGCGGGAGGTCCCGTGGAGAAGGATCTTCGGCAGCAAAGAGATTATTGCGCTTACGCTGAGTTATTTCTCGTTTGGCTACGTGGCCTGGATCTTCTTCGGCTGGTTCTACATTTATCTCGCCGAGGTCAGAGGTCTCAATCTCAAAGCGAGCGCGCTTTATTCGATGCTCCCGTTTGTGGCGATGACGGTGGGCTGCCTGCTGGGTGGGGTCGCTAGCGACTGGATAGCTCGCCGTGTGAGCCTGCGGGCCGGGCGCTGCCTCCTGCCAGCGTGCTCTCTGGCATTTACGGCGGTGCTGATGGTTGTAGGGTCGCGGGCGGTGCAGGCGGAAAGTGCAAGCCTGATCCTGGCGGCAGGAGCGGGTGTTCTCTACATCGGCCAAAGCTGCTTCTGGGCGGTGACTGCTGATTTCGGGGGAGAATACTCCGGGATCGCGTCGGGGATCATGAACATGGGTGCGCAGATCGGGGGGGCCTGTACGGCTTCTCTCACGCCCTTGATTGCAAAACATTTCGGGTGGGAAAGTTCATTTTTCGTGGCTGCCGTCCTTGCTCTGCTCGGAGGAGTCGCGTGGCTGTTCGTCGATCCAACCAGGAGCCTGAAAGCTGCTTGAATATATAAGTCTGGCAGGGTGAGTCTTTCGAGGGTAGGCTGTCCTGCCGCCGGGGCCAGCAAACCTTCGCTCTTTACCCATTGACCGGCGGACGGCGGAGTATAGTGCGCCTACGAAGCGCTTGCGGCTGGCGTAATGCGGTGTTAATCCGAATATGGCAGACTATAGCCATCAAGACCACACGATCCAGGTGAAGAAGCGTTGCAGGAAGGTAGAACTGCGCACATCAACCGCTTCCTTGAGGAGACCTATGGCGAGAAAAGTGTTGAAATTAGCAATTCTGCTGCCCGTCTTGTGTGCGGCGGGTCCGGTCCTGGCTCAATCCACTACCCAGGGTGCAATTGTAGGCACCGTGTTCGATGTTACAGACGCGGTTGTTCCAGGCGCTGTTGTGACCATTCACGATAACGGAACCAACGCGGAAGTCAGGCTAACAACCGATGCGGCGGGGCTGTACCGCGCACCCCAGTTGCCGCCGGGAACCTACACCGTGACGGTCACTGCTGCTGGATTTCAATTACAGCGCGAGACGAATGTCACTGTGCAGGTAAACTTTGCGACGCAGCTGGATGAACACCTGAGAACCGGATCCGAGAGCCAGACGGTAGAGGTGGAGGCGACAGCGCCTGTGCTGAATTTTGAAGACCCCAGCTTTGGCGGACATCTTGCGAATACGGAGATAGAAAACATTCCCATAAACAATCGTCGCTGGTCCGCACTTGCGCTGACGACGCCGGGTGTGACGCCGAACAGCGATGGCTTCGGCTTGCTGAGCTTTCGCGCGATCAGTCCGCTGCTGAACAACGTAGAGATTGACGGGGCCGACGACAACCAGGCGTTCTTCTCGGAGGAGCGTGGGAGAACGCGTGCGGGATATTCGACCTCGCAGGCCGCGATTCGGGAGTTTCAGGTGAATACGGGCGTGTACTCCGCGGAATATGGGCGGGCGGTGGGCGGCGTGGTCAACTCCGTGACCAAGAGCGGAAGCAATGCGCTGCATGGGGAGCTGTATTTCTACAACCGCAACTCCAGCCGGTCCGCGTTCCAGCCTCTAGCTACTAATACGACCTTCAACGCGGCGACAAACACCTATGTGATTGCGCCGTACAAGCCGAAGGACAATCGGAATCAGTATGGTTTCGGTGTCGGGGGACCGCTGGTCAAGGATCGCCTGTTCTGGTTCTATGCGTTCGATCAATTCAAGAGGAACTTTCCAGGCACGGCGAAAGCGAACAATCCGGCTGCCTTTTTTGTCGCTCCCGACCCAACTCTTCCTGCGGGTTTCACGTGCAACGCGGCTAGCGGGGCAGTCACCAGTTCCACGAAAGGGGCGACTGCGAGCACGATCGACCAGCAGGCTTGCCTGTTATCCGCGCGCCTTAAATATCCCACATACTCGGCGGGCGCAGCGGCATATAACACGCAGCTTCAGGCGCTGTTGCCGGACCTTGGCCCGGTGCCCCGCTTCGGCGATCAGACGATCAATACACCCAAGCTGGATTGGCAGATCAACGGGAAGCAGCATGTCAGCCTGCTTTATCATCGCCTGCGCTGGGACTCTCCGGGCGGTGTCCAGACCCAGGGGACCAACTCGTATGCGATCGATTCTTTCGGCACGGATTTTGTGAAGCTGGACTACGGCGTTGCCATTCTGGAGAGCCTGTTCAGCAGTCATCTCTCGAACGAACTGCGGTATCAATATGGACGCGAATTGAACGATGAGGGACGGCAGGCGCCGAGCGCGTACACCAGCTCGAACCTGAACAACAGCACGGGCGTTCCAACTTACGTCACCCTGTTTTCTTCAACCGGATTCAATCTTGGCACCCCGTACTACAGCTTCCGCACGGCGTATCCGGATGAGCGCAAATGGCAGATCGGCGACACGGCCAGCTACCTTCTGGGAAATCACACGATCAAGTTCGGTGAGGACTTCGTCCACAACTACGACATCCAGAACAATCTGTACCAGGGCAACGGGGCCTATACCTACGGCAGCAGCATCATGAACTACTTCAGTGACCTGCTGAGCAAAGGCGCGACCTGCGATGCCTCAGGGAGCGGAGTGGGAAGCCCGACCAACGGATTTTATCCTTGCTACAGCAGCTTTGCGCAGGGGTTTGGGCCTGCGGTATTTACGTTGAGCACACAGGACTACGGCTTCTTCGTTCAGGACGACTGGAAGGTAAGGTCACGATTGACGCTGAATTTGGGCGTTCGGTACGACTATGAGAAGGTGCCGGCACCGTATGCTGCTCTGACGACTATTCCGCAGACGACAAACCACCCGAGCGATAAGAACAACGTTTCACCAAGGTTGGGCTTCGCATGGGACCCTTATGGCACCGGCAAGACGGTGCTGCGCGGCGGATATGGCCTCTTCTATGGCCGGATCTTCAATGCAATCCAGTTAAACACCTACATCAACACGGGGTCGGCCAAGACGCAAGCCAGCTACAGCTTTACCTCAACGACAGCGGGCGCTCCGTTGCTGCCCGGGATTGCGGGTGCGCCACCACCGGCCACTGCGCTTGGGCCGAGCATTCAGTATTTTGACAAGAATTTTCAGAATCCTGCGGCGCACGAGTTCGATCTTGCGGTGCAGCAGGACCTGGGAAAGCAGACAGTGCTGTCGGTCAGCTACCTGGGTGCGCTTGGGCGGCAACTGCCGAACTACCTCAATACAAACCTGACCAACGACGCTACCCACACCTATGTCTTCAACTACCGGGTGGGCGGAACCGGAGGCAGCTGCGGGCCACTGGCATGCGGAAGCGTCGTTCCGGTCAAGGTGTATTCGAACAAGACACAGACAGATCCTAAGAAGTCCAGCGTGTATGCCTACAACACCCCCAATGCTGCCTATAACGCGATCACCGATGTGATCAGCAACATCAACTCAAGCTACAACGCGTTGACGGTGGAGGTGCAAAAGCGCGCGACCAAACTGATCACGTTCGATGCGAACTACACGTGGGCTCATGCGCTGGACTTCAACCAGAACGCGAGCACCCAGGCCGGCAGCAATGGATGGTTCGATCCGTTCGGCGATGCGCGCGCGAACTATGGGAATTCCAACAACAACGTCAAACACCGTGTGGTCGGGTGGGCGATCTTCAATGTGCCGGGCGTGGAAGGGCACTCTGCAGTGAGCTATCTGACGAACGGCTGGTCGTTGAAGCCTCTGGTGCAGGTCCAGTCGGGTCTGCCCTACTCGCTTATCGTGAGCGGAAACGTGCCGAACCAATGCTACGTTCTGGGCTGCCTGGAAGCAGCAGGGTCTGGTCTGGGCGGAACGGGGATCACCTATATTCCGGCCGTGGGCAGGAACACATTCAATAACCCTCGAACCATCAACGTAGATATTCGTGCGCAGAAGGATTTCACGTTTGCGGAGAAGTACAACGTGCAACTGATCGGCGAGGCGTTCAACCTAGCCAATCATCAGAACGTAACCGGGATCAACAACACCGGTTATGTGCTGAGCACGTCGCAAACTACACCCGCTGCGCCGACGTCCACGTTGAACTACCAGCCCACCTTCGGTACGGTGACATCAGCAAATTCCAACAATGTTTACCAGCCGCGGCAGGTACAGGTGGCAGTTCGACTGACGTTCTAAGCGTCTGGTTTCAACGACTACGGCGATAGGGCGGCGGCTTCGGCTGCCGCCCGCTCTCGTTTCACACGGAAGTAGGGTTTGCGAAACGTGCAAATTTCGGTACTCTGCGGCTAGCCTGATTTGCAGGTTGCGTATGTTTCACCGCTTTTGCCGCAAGAGTTGCGGAGAGCGGCGGGCCCAGCTTCCATCCTCCCGTGGACGTTGTCGAGCGCGGTCCGGCGAATTTGGGGAGAGTGCATGCTGTGGTCGATCGGGCGCGCGCATCGGAGTGCTGCCTGGAACTTGAGGTTTCGGGTTGTGCTGCTGTGGGGCCTCGTTGCTGCAAGCGTGTCCGGGTGTGCGTGGGCGCAGACGGCGGTGGATGGAGCGATCAGCGGATATGTGGTGGACGCGGCGGGAGCGGCCCTGGTCGGCGCTGTGGTGGAAGCGCGGAGCGTCTCGACGGGAAGGCAAGTAACCGCAAAGACCGGGGGCGGCGGCGAGTTTTTGGTGTCCGGGCTTGAGGCGGGCGATTACAGCGTGCAAGTCGATTACGAGCACTTTGCAACGTTGACCATGACGCCTGTGGGTGTCGAGGTGGGCAGCGTCACGGCGGTACAGGCAAGGCTGCGCGTGGGTAGCGTTGCTGCTTCGGTTACGGTAAATGCGAGCCCACAGGCTCCGGCCACGATCACGGTGGATGATGTACCTTCCGCCGCGGTCGCAACCGTCGTGACGCCTGACGAGATCGAGTTGCTGCCGGTGAATGGCCGGCGATGGCAGACGTTTGCCTTATTGACCCCGACCGTGAGTGAAGACCCGGATAGTGACGGACTACTGAGCTTCCGCGGTATGGCTCCGACTCAGAACAGCAGCCGTATTGATGGCGGCGATGACGACCAGAGCTTCGGTGCGGTGCCGCGTGGAACGGGTGCCGAGGGCGCGGACGAGGCGGACGATGCAATCGAGAATGGCTCGTCGGGCCGGATGGGCTCGGGTGGACTGGATGGGGGGGGCGGCGGAGTGGGAAGGCATGCGGGTGCGGCGTACACGTTCTCGCAGGAGGCGGTGCGCGAATTTCGGGTGAGCGGACAGAACTACTCGGCACTGTACGGGCATGCGGCAGGTGGCGTGATTACGACGGTTTCCAAGAGCGGCACCGACCAGATGCATGGCAGCGGATTCTACCTGCTTCGCTGGAGTGGTCTGGGAGCAACCAATCGGTTTTCTATTGCCACTCGTTTTCTCGATGGCGCCGCCTCCAGTGTGAGCGTGAAGCCGCACGATCTCCGGCAGCAGTTCGGGGGGAGTGTAGGAGGGACGGCGGTGCGCGACAAAGTGTATTACTTTTATGCGTATGACCAGCAGAGGAGAGACTTCCCTGCGATCTCAACACCGCAGAACCCCAGTTTCTATTCGTTGACGCCGATGCAGACTGCGCTGCTGGCCAATCGTGGAGTGAGACAAAGACAGACGACTGCCGCACTGACTTACCTGGACAGTCTGACCGGAACGGTTGCGAGGCGACAGGACCAGACGGTCAATTTTGCGAAGCTGGACTGGCTCTCGGCGGAGAAGCACAAGTTCAGCCTTCAGTATGACCGTGCGCGTTCCAGTGCTCCAGCGGGTGCGCGGAGTTCGCCGGTGGTGTACCTGGGGACGGCAAGTTTGGGCAGCAGCTATGCCAAGGTGGATACGCTGATGGGCCGCTGGGTGTGGCACGCCCGACCGAGCCTGAGCCACGAGCTGCGGGTTCAGTATGGACGTGATCTACAGTATGAGCTTGCGCAGGCGCCTCTGCCGCAGGAGTCCGCCATCGCTCCTGGGGGTTATGCGCCGCGTGTCGCGATCGGACCGGAAGGGTTTACGTTTGGAACTTCCTGGGCATTGGGGCGCAAGGCGTATCCCGATGAGAGAAAGCTGGAGTTCTCGGACCTGCTGACGTGGGCGCATGGCAGACATGAGGTGCAGACTGGCGTGGACCTGGGCCTGGTGCACGACGATGTTGAAGCTCTGAGCAATACACAGGGCAGCTTCCACTACGACAGCGGCGTGACCTCGGGACATGCAGGCGGGTTGGTGGACTGGATCACGGACTACACGTTCAACGTACGTGCGTATCCGAATGGAGGATGCCCGTCGATTTTCGCTTCCGTTCATGACTTCTGCTTCCGTTCTTTCACGCAGAGCTTCGGCCAGCAGGCGGTGGCGTTCGACACGCAGGAGTGGGCGGGCTTTGTTCAGGAGGACTGGAGGGTGCGGCCGGGGCTCACGGTGAATGCGGGGGTGCGCTACGAGTACGAGTTTTTGCCGCTTCCACAACAGCCGAATAGAGACCTCGACGCTGCGTTCGGCAACAGGGGCGCGACCAGCGTGTTTCCCGAAGACAGAAACAACTTCGGCCCGCGCGTCGGGATTGCGTGGCAACCGTTCGGTATGGGACGCATGGTGGTTCGAGCGGGCTATGGACTATTTTATGGAAGAGTTGCGGGCGCTACCATCCGGAGCGCGCTCCTCGACACGGCGCTTCCTTCCACAGCGAGGCATGTGCTGATTACACCTTCCACGGTGACCGTTTGTCCGCAGGTGGCGAACCAGGGTTTCGGTTATGTGTGCACCTATGTTTCGACGCCCCCTTCGGCGGTTGCACAGACAACTTCGGCGAGGGTGTTCGACCGCGGGTTTCGTCTGCCTGCAGTGCAGCAGGGCAGCCTCACTGTAGAACGCGAGGTTGGGGCAGGCGTGGTGGCGAGTGCGACGTACCTGATGAACCTGGACCGCCAGCTGCCTAACTCCGTGGATATCAATATCGCTCCGTCATCGGCTTATAAGTTGTTTCAACTGCAGGGAGGAACCGGCAGAATCGGGGTGCGCGATCGCGAGACCTTCCTAGTCCCCGTATACACCCAGCGACTGAATGCCAGTTTTGGGGCAGTCACCGACATCGTATCCAACGCGAACGCAACCTACAACGCGTTAGTGCTTGAGGCTCGCAGGCGCAGCCGGGGCGGTTTCGAGTTGCGTGGCAGCTGGATGTGGTCGAAGGCGATCGATTACGGCCAGACCGGGGGTGCAACTCCTAGAACCAATGGCCAGTTCGATCCATTTAATATCGGTTACGATCGCGGATTGTCCGCGCTCAATCACACGTCCAAGGTGCTGACCAGCGTGGTGTGGCAGCCGGAATTCCATCCCGACCGCAGGTGGATCGGAGCGTCGGTGAATCACTGGTCGGTGGCGCCAATCTTTGATTGGTCGAGCGGAAGGCCGTACACATTGCAGATCTTCGGGGGCACGCGTCTCAAAGGTGGACACGAGAGCATCAACGGCTCAGGAGGCGCAGTTTATCTGCCCACCGTAGGGCGCAATACCCTACGTCTGCCCTCCACTGGACGTGTGGATCTGCGGGTTACCAGGACATTCCGGGCGGGCGAGCATGTGCGTCTTCGCGGGGTGGCCGAGATCTTTAATCTAACCAATCACGTGAACTATTCGTCGGTCACTCAAAGAGCTTTTATTGTTGGGAGGGAAGCGAACGGGGTGACGCCTCTGGTGTTTCAAGATGCAGCCTCAATCGCGGCCGAGGGGCTGAATGTACAGCCGTTCGGTACTCACACCTCCGCGTCCACCTCTCAATCTTCGGAACGCCAGGTGCAGTTGGGGCTCAGGCTCGATTTCTGACCTGAAAGCAGAGGCTGTGCCCCGTATAGTGGTGTACCTCAGCAAAGGAGAGAGCGGGTGGGCCTGATTGAGATCATTGCGCATCACGGATATGCGCTCACCGTACTGGTGATGTTTTTCGCCGCCGTGGGCGTGCCACTCCCGATCTCGATCACGCTGCTGGCTGCCGGTGCAGCGTCGCGGCAGGGGCTGCACCTGGGCCTGGTGCTTTCCTTTGCGTCGGCTGCGGCAATCACCGGAGATACGTTGCTCTACTTTGGCGGACGCTATACGGGCTGGTGGCTGCTGTCGGGAATGTGTCGGCTGTCGATCAATCCGGAGCGGTGCATCTTCACTTCGGCGGAGTACTTCTACCGGCGGGGGCAGAAGACACTGCTCTTTGCGAAGTTCATTCCAGGCCTGGGCGCTATCGCTGCACCATTGGCAGGTTCGCTCAACATGCGCTTCTGGCGTTTCTTGCGGATGGATGCAGCCGGCGTGTTGATTTACTGCACGGCATGGCTCCTAACGGGATACGTGTTCAGCGGTTTTATCCGCGATATCGCAGACTGGATCCGCAGGGCAAGCCACGCCGCACTTTTTCTGGCGCTGCTGTTGGCCTTTGGATATGCGCTGGTGATGCTTGTCTTCACGTTGCAGGCACGGCGGTACAGGGAGATCGAGCGAATTTCCGCAGACACCCTGCAGCAGAGGTTGCAAGCACTTCCGCCGGACAAGCTCGTCATTATTGCCGACGTGCGCAGCCACGGCTACTACGATCCCGGCATGCAGCGGATTAAAAACTCCATTCGGGTCGAGCCGAACCGTCTGCGCGAGGAGCTGATCGCGCTGCGGGAGTTCATGGTTCCCGAATGCGAGATTTATCTTTATTGCAGCTGCATTCGGGATACCACGAGTGTTCGAGTCGCCCACATGCTGCAGCAAGAGAGCTGCAAGACGCAGGTGATTGCGGGCGGCATGAAGGCCTGGGTCAAGGCAGGCGGTGCAGTGGAGCGGGTGCCTGAAGCAGATCTGCTACGTTTGCCGCGGTTCGATTAGGCGCTGCCGCACGGGGGGATCAACCTGGATGGCGCCGAGCTTTGTGGAGAGATAACAGCTTCGGCCTTCGGCCTCCTTTTGACCGACCGGGAGATCTCTCTACTCAAGTTTTTGCGCGGGTACCCAAAGAAGGAATTCCAGGTTACGAATCGACTGTGCCACGCGCAGCGGTCCCGGTTGAAAGATCGTTTCTTTTTAGATCGACGGCTACTTCCGAGACTGCGGCGAAACGCGCTGTCGGGAACGCCGCCGGATGATTTAGTTGAATCCACTCCGTCATCTTCTCGCGTACGAGGCAGCGCAGGTCAAAGTTTTCGCTCGAGTTCCGTGAGCTGACCAGGCAGCGAAGCTCCATCGAGCGATCGGTCAGATTTGTCACCTGCAACCCGCAAACCTGCTGGTTCCAAAGTGGTGAAGGATGCACGATTTTTTCAAGCTGCTTGCGCAGATCGTCTACCGGAATGGAGTAGTCGACGTAAAGAAAGGCGGTGCCCATGATGTCGGAGGATTCGCGCGTCCAGTTCTGGAACGAGTTTTCGATGAAGTAGCTCAAAGGAACGATGAGACGGCGAAGATCCCAGATCTTCACTACGACATATGCCGAGTTGATCTCTTCGATGCGGCCCCATTCACCCTGAATGACCACAACATCGTCGATGCGGATGGGTTCAGTGATCGCGATCTGCAAGCCCGCCAGGAAGTTTGCTGCGGTCGATTTCGCCGCGGTTGCAAGGATCAGCGAAGCAATACCGGCTGAGGCGAGCAGGCCAGAGCCGTAGTGCCAAATGCGCGGATCGTTGAAGGTCCACAGCAGCGCACCTATGTCTATGATGATGACGAAGGTGATGAGCAGGCGGCGGAAGAGCTGGAATTGCGTGTGTACTCGGCGCGCCTGGATGTTGTTTTCCGCGGACAAATCGTAACGACGGAACATCACGGCCTGGAGCACGTAAATGCATCCTACGGCGAACCAGCCAAGCGCCGCGACCAGCGCCATGACAAAAATCTGACGCAGGATGTCTTCGACGCCGTCGGGCAACTTGGGAATCAGGGGAAGCGCCACAAGAAGGCAGGTCAGGAAAAAGATCGCGCGCGCGGGTCTGCCAAGATAGCGCTGCAGCCCCCAACCCAGTCGCTGACCGGCTTCTTCTCTGCGACGCAGGACGCGGAACAAGATGTAGTGCACCAGGTTCGCGACCACCAGAGCCGCACAGAAAAAGAAGATCGCGAAGAACCAGCCGTGGCGGAAATGGAAGTTATCGAGCATCGGGAACTCCGTGGCCAATCATCGTTTTTGGTGGATGAGCATTTGAAGCAGTGTCGTGCGTGCGCGCGATAATCCCTTCTCGAGCGCACAAGCTCTTGCCAATCTTTCAATTGTAGAGAAGAGTGCGCAGTGGATGATGAAGAGAACACAGAGAAGAGCCTCAAGTTCGTGGAAAGCCTAGAATGAAAACGTGAGCTTTACTGAACAATTCGACGTGGCGGTTGTAGGAGCAGGGCACGCTGGTTGCGAGGCGGCGCTGGCTTCGGCGCGCATGGGTCTGCGCACGGCGCTGTTCACGCTAAACCTCGACCTGATTGCGCAAATGAGCTGTAATCCTGCGATTGGGGGGATTGCGAAGGGTCATCTCGTTCGCGAGGTGGATGCACTGGGCGGAGTTATGGGTGAGGTTGCTGATGCAACTGGCATCCAGTTTCGACTGCTAAATACTTCGCGCGGGCCTGCGGTGTGGTCGCCACGTGCGCAGTGCGACAAGGCACTGTATCGAGTGAAGATGCGCGAAGTCCTCGAGGGGCAAGGCAACCTCTTCATCAAGCAGGCGGAGGTCGTCGATTTGATTGTGGAGGAGAGCGAAGGCGCTGCCAGACGTACGGTGCGTGGATTGAAGCTGCGCGACGGTCGTACGATTGCGGCGACAGCAACCATCGTGACTACGGGTACATTTCTCAATGGACTGATTCACTGCGGGGAGCAGCAGTACGCCGCAGGACGTAGCGGAGAGCCGGCCAGTGTGCTGCTTGGCGAAGCTCTGAAGCGGCTCGGGCTGCGAGAGTGCAGGCTGAAGACAGGTACGCCACCGCGGCTGGACGGACGCACGATCGAATGGGCGCAGTTTGAAGAGCAGCCTGGCGACGGTGACCCTACGCCGTTCAGCTTTCGCTCTCCCATTGCACGGGGCGGTGTGCCTCCGCTGCGGCAGATCATGTGCCACATCGCGCACACCACTCCGGAAACGCTGCGCTTGATTCGCGAAAACGTCCACCGTTCGCCGATGTACACCGGGCAGATCGAAGGGGTTGGCCCGCGCTACTGTCCTTCAATTGAAGACAAAATTGTGCGCTTCCCCGATAAGTCGAGGCACCAGTTTTTCCTGGAACCTGAAGGTTTGAATACGCACGAGGTCTACATCAACGGCATGAGCACAAGCCTGCCGATGGAGATTCAGACTGCGATGGTGCATTCGATCCCGGGACTCGAACACGCCGAGATGCTGCGCCCCGGTTATGCGATCGAGTACGACGCAATTGACCCGACAGAGCTCGACCGCGCACTGCGGGTTAAGTCTTTCGATGGACTCTATCTTGCGGGACAGATCAATGGCACGAGTGGATATGAAGAGGCAGCGTGCCAGGGTTTGATGGCGGGCATCAATGCGGCACTCTGGGTGCGCGGCGATGAGCCGTTCACTCTCGATCGCACAGAGGCATACATCGGCACGCTGATTGACGATCTGATCAGCAAAGGGACCAGCGAACCCTATCGTATGTTCACCTCCCGCGCAGAGTTTCGGCTGCATCTGCGGATTGACAATGCTGACCGGCGTTTGACCCCACATGGCCGCCGGCTGGGGTTGATCGACGATGTTGCGTGGTCGCAGTATGAGGCCAAGCAGTGCAGGGCTGTTGCATTCGAAAAATTGCTGAATACTGCGCGTGTGCGTGCTGCAGAGCTTCCGGTGCAGTTACGAGAGCGACTGGATGGCGATGGAGACAATGTCACCGGGCAGAGCTTCGCGCAATTGTTGAAGCGACCAGAGGTGCCCGTAGAGGAACTCGCTCCACTGCTGCACAGTCAGATGGCGTGTGCAAATTCAGTGCTGACGGATTGGGTTGGGGCGATGGATGCTGCCGGCTCCAAGCTGCCTGCGTGGGTACGGAATGAGATGAAGACCGTTGAAACGGAGATCAAGTATTCGGGCTATCTCGACCAACAGCGTCGCTCTATTGAGAAGATGCGCAAGGCGGAGAAGAGGCAGATCCCCCAATGGTTTGACTACACCTCGATCAGCGGGCTTTCCAGCGAGATGAAAGAGACCCTGACGCGTGTTCAGCCGCAGACGCTTGGGCAGGCCAGCCGCATCGCCGGGGTGACTCCCGCTGCGGTCAGTCTGATCCATGTCTATATTGAGATTCAGGGCAGGGCGCGGGTCGCTTGATCCTGTAACAGGCGCTCCACGCGGCTTGCCAGGGCCTGCGCATCCTTCGGGGCAAAGACCTTTGCGTCATTGTCGAAATAGACATACACATCGCGGGCGGCACGTTTGCGTGCAGGCTTTGGGCTGGCGTGGTCGCCCTCGATAACTTCTCCACCCTGTGCCCACGCGGTGATTCGTGCGGCCCACTGGTCGAGAGATGCATCGCTGTAGCCGCTGGTGTAGAGCACCTCGGAGCCGTGCAGGCGGCAGTAGATGAAGTCCGAGCTTACATCCATCAGGAGCGGCCATTCGACCGTATCGGCGCATACCAGCGCTACGTTGTAACGGCGGAGAAGCGTGACGAACTCCGGGGAGACAAAGCTGGGATGGCGAATCTCCATTGCGTGTCGCAGCGGGCGTTTTCTTCCGATTGCAGTGTAAGCGCGTCCTTCCAGGCGCTCATCGTGCCGTGTGGCTAGGCCGGCGGCGGCGCGGGTGTCGTTTGGAAGCAGTTGAAAAAACTCTTCGATCAAGCCCGCGTTGAATCGAAATTGCGGAGGGAACTGCCAAAGTATCGGGCCGAGCTTGTGTCCGAGCGCCAGCAGCCCGGAAGCGAAGAAATTTGCCAGTGGCTGCTCGACGTTGCGGAGCTTCAGCATGTGCGTGATGTAGCGACTTCCCTTGATAGAGAATACGAAGTCTTCCGGTGTGTTCTCTGCCCAGGCTGCGAAGCTCGAAGGACGCTGCAGCGAATAAAACGTGCCGTTGATCTCGATCGAAGGAAAGAACGCTGCCGCGTAGGCTAGCTCCTTTTTATGGGAAAGGCGCTCGGGGTAGAAGACGCCGCGCCAGCCCTTGTAGGTCCAACCTGATATTCCAATGCGAACGCGACCGGCCAAGCTTAGATCCTCCTTGTGGCTAAGATGTCCGGAGAGGGTGCCTGGAACGGTGGGCGACGGAGAAATGTATCCGCAGCGCTGTTGCTACGTCCAATCAGAGACAGGTGTTGGAGATACCATGACCAGTACGGCGAAGACAGGTTGGATCGTGTTGGGTGTGGTTGCGTTGGCAATCCTGCTTTTCGCAGGCGCAAGGAGAATGCTGATGGGAACAGTGATGGGCGCGGAAAGAAAAGAGCCGCTTCCGGCGGCAGCAATGGATGAGCCGCATACGTCATCCACGCAGGAGACGGCGGTTTTTGCAGGTGGATGCTTCTGGGGCGTGCAGACCGTCTTCCAGCGCGTGAAGGGTGTCACGGCAACGATTGCAGGATATTCGGGCGGATCTGCCGATACGGCAACGTACGACCAGGTCTCCTCCGAGAGCACAGGGCATGCCGAGTCGGTCAAAATTGTGTTCGATCCTGCCAAGGTGAGCTACGGCACACTGCTTCGGATCTTCTTTTCCGTGGTGCACGATCCCACGCAGTTGAACCGCCAAGGGCCGGACGTAGGTACCTCGTATCGTTCGGTCATCTTCTTCACCAGCGCGGAGCAGGAGAAGATCGCCAAAGCATACATCGCCCAGCTGGACGCAGCGCATGCTTTTCCAAAGTCGATTGTCACCCAGGTCGTGCCGCTCAAAGCCTTTTACAACGGCGAAGACTATCACCAGGATTATGCCGAGAAGAACCCGAACAACCCTTATATCCAGATCTGCGATGTGCCGAAAACTGCTGCGCTGAAACAGCAGTTCCCCGAGCTGTTTCAGGACTACAAACACAAGTAGTCCTGCCGGACGGGCGCCCTACGCGGGCCGCGCCCACTTCATGGAGGGTGTACCCAGTTCGGTTCGCGCTCCCAATGGACGCGGAAGAGATCATCCTCCTTATTGGGTGACCTCGCCTTCGGGCTCATCGGTCGGATTGTCGATCTCCGCCTGGAAGCCTTCGAGCAGGCGCTCCATGAACGCGTCTGTGTCGGTGCCTTCCTTCTGAAGCTGATGCGCAAGGGCAACGTGCCGCGCCAGGTCAGCGAGCACAATTCCCCAAGCGAATGGATCTTCCCACGCGCCTGGGCGAATGCTGACGTGCTGGCCTTGTTCTGCGATCCACACGCGCAGCACCTCGAACGAAGCCTTGTCGCGCTCGGCGGCCGGTGGAATGGCTAACACCTTTTCTGCACCCATCGAAGTGTCTCCTTCTGGTCTTGTGAACAGCTTATATCGGCATTCGAGCAGCCGTTCCGAACAGGCGTAGAATCAGCATTGCGTGCCGGTTTTCCAGAGTCTTCACCTTGCTTCCTCCGGGCCCGATTGGATATGGTTCAGACTTCCTTATGGCAACCTACCCACACCTAGTCAGCGACGACGACCAGAGACCTGCATCGGTTCATGCGGAACGTACCATCCTGGGCGCGATGATGGTGGAGCCGGTCGCAATCGTTGACGCTTCGATGTACCTTCGCACCGACGACTTTTCGCTCGATTCTCATCGCCGAATCTATTCCGTGATGATGAGCCTTTCACAGGCTGGACATGCGGTAGACATTGTCACGGTCAGCGAGGAGCTGCGCAAGCGCAAGGAACTGGATTCCGTGGGCAGCGTGGCCTATCTGGCTTCGCTCAGCGAGGGTCTGCCGCGGAAACTCAGCATCGAAAGCTACGTCAGCATCGTTCGCGACAAGAGCTTGATGCGGCAGCTGATGACGGTATGCGATGTGGGGATGGCCGAAGCCGCTGACCAAAGCGAGGTGGCGCTGAATGTGCTCAACAACGTCAGTGCGCGGCTGATGGAGATCTCCGATCACGCCATTACAGGCGGGTTCTCCGATATCTCGGCGATCGTGAAAGATTCTTTCGGGTCCATTGACGCGCTTTATGAGCAGGGGCGCGAAGTTACCGGGCTGGCTACCCACTATCTCGAGTTCGATCGCATGACCAGCGGGTTGCAGGAGTCGGAGCTGACGATCATTGCGGCGCGGCCTTCGATGGGCAAAACAGCGTGGGCGATCAATATTGCCGAAAATGCGGCCGTACGCGGGGGCAAGATTGTTGCCGTGTTCTCGCTTGAAATGTCGAAGGCAAGTCTTCTGCGCCGCATGCTGGCTTCGCAGGCGCTGGTCAACTCGAAGGCGATTCAGACGGGTATGCTGATGCGCGACGACCGAAGCAAGCTGATCGAAGCGCTTGAGCGTCTGATGGAGTCGAAGCTGTTTATCGACGATACGCCGGGCATTACGCTGGCCGAGATGCGGGCCAAGGCTCGCCGGCTGAAGCAGCAGCACGGGCAGCTGGACCTGATCGTGATCGACTATCTGCAGCTGATGACCGGCTCCTCGGGCTCGCAGAAGGGGTTTGAGAACCGCACGCAGGAGGTCTCCGCGATCTCACGCGGGCTCAAGTCGCTGGCCAAGGAGATGAAGGTTCCGGTGGTCGCGCTGTCGCAGCTCTCGCGTGCCAGTGAGCAGCGCGGAGGCGATAAGAAGCCTCTGCTGAGCGATCTTCGCGAGTCCGGTTCGATCGAGCAGGACGCGGACGTGGTCTGCTTTATCCACCGCGAGGAGTACTATGACCGCGAGAACGAAGACCTGAAAGGTAAGGCCGAGATCATTATTGCGAAACAGCGCAACGGCCCCACCGGAAGCATTCAGCTTGCGTATCTGGCCGATTACACGCGGTTCGAGAACCTCCAGCCTGGCGGCGATTCCGGCGGATATTAGGCACGAGCTTAAGCAACGCGACCGGGGGTGGGCGGATCGTAAGAGGGTGGTGCCCCCCACCCCCCCGGGGGTTGGGGTATCTAACTTCTTTCTATTCAATTAGATATCATTTTACCTGTTCGCAAATTCTTCATTCCAGAGCACTTACGGGTAAATTCGTCCAACAAAAGGAGATAGGCTCAAAAAAGGAAAGAGGGCCGGGGTCGGGCGCTCTTTCCAGCTTATGTTTGTCAAGTACAGCACTTTTAATGTGAACTACTATGCCACTCGAATCTGCTGGGTTGGCGCGGCTTGGAGACGGAGGGGGACGGCGGGCCCTGACTGGGCTTGTAGCGCGTGGGCGACGGAAGGCGGTCTCGCTTCGCTCGAGGCCCACATCTCAGAATCGAGATATGGGGCACCCAGATTCTAGAGGGGGCTGAAAGATGGGTCCTGCCGGACGGGCCCGCTGCGCGCGGGGCGGCCACTTCGTGGCGTGTGTACGCCTTTGGTTGGCGCTCCCGTTGGTCGCGAGCGGAGTCGGTTCTCTTATAGAGGATTGATGGAGAGCAGGGTTTGCATGGTGTGGGTGGCGCCCGGGGGAAGAGTGACGGCGTCTTCGGAGGCGTTGGCTGTTTCGACGGCGAGGAACTCGCGCCACTCGGGACCGAGGTCGGGAAGCCTGGAGGCGCCGGTGCCCCAGGGGTTCCACACGACGGTGGTTGCCGAGTTCGTCTTGGCAATGGTGATGCGGCGTTTGCCGGCGGTGTCGTCGAGAGTGCAGGTGGCGGTGGTGTGGAGGTAGACGCGGTCGGTAGGTCCGACTGGGGTGATCGGGCCGAGTTGCACGTTTGCGCGGAAGTCTTCGATCTTGTCCAGGTAAGTGACGCCGTCGAGTCCGTTGAGGTGTGCCTGCTGGACGTCGTGGACGTTGAAGTAGGTGTGCAGCGCTTCTTCAAAGACCAGAGGCGCGGGACCGTCGTTGGCAACGGTGAGTTGCAGAGTAAGGGTTCGGCCGATGATGAGTTGATAGGCGAGCCGGAAGGTGTCGTAACCAAGGCTTCGGCTGAGGTCGGAAGGCGATAGGGTGAAGCTGAGATGGAGGTCTTCGCCGGAGACGGCGGCGAAGGCAAGGGTCCAGTCCTGGAGGCGTGCGAAGCCGTGGGAAGGGCCGGGCTTGCCGTCCTTCCTTGGTCCGAACCAGGGAAACACGATGGGCACGCCGCCGCGAATTGCCTTCCCTGGTGCGAACTCCGACTTGTGGCTGGTGAAGAGCACAGGATCGTGACCTGTGGGCTGCCAGGCGGCGATGTGCGCACCCTGGAGGTAGACCGTGGCGGTGGCTTGAGGCGTGGTGATGGCGGCGTAGATGAGGCCGCCGGGGGTCTGGTGGAAGGCGAGGATGCCGGGGATGGCGAAGTGGTCGTTGAGGGGATGGAGGTCGGTCATTGTTTCCAATTTGATTTGTAACCGGTTGAGGAACGATTTAGAAGCAACAGCAGATCCCCTTCGGGGATGACAACAAGAAAGGCAACGGCAACGACAAGAGAAGCAGAGGCAACGGCAAGAGAGGCAACGGCAATAGCAGAAGCAACCGAATCGTGGACTACGGGTTCGGGAAGCAGGAAACACGCAGCAGAAGAGCGCGGTTAGATTTGGGAATAGGGCGTGGGGCTGAGGATGAGGTTGGTGATGTTGCTGACGATCTCTTCGTAGGCGTAGCGCGGGGAACTTTTGAGCTTGATCCATGCGGGGTCGGCGGCGAAGGCGCTCCATCTGGCGGTGAGGTCGGCGAGATCGGTGAAGCTGAGCATGTAGGTGAGGTTCGGCATGCGCGGCCCGATCAGCGTGTCGCTGTAGAAGACCGGGTTGCAGCCGGCGTTCTGAAAGATTTCGAACTCGCCGTGGTGGAACATTTCCACTTTGCGGACGTGGGCGGCGGGGCTGGGGCTCTCGTAGGTACGGAGTTGGAAGATGCGTTTGGCGTGGGATGCGGTGGAGGCGGGCAGGGTGAGTTTGGGATGGCCTTCGAAGGCAATGTGCAGCGAGCTTTCGACGCGCTGGAAGGGTGGCGCGGTGGCGGGTGCGTTCCAGAAAGGCTCGGCGGCCTGCATGAACTTCTCGTCGTGCGCGAGGTGATGCTGGGCGGTGGCCAGGGTTTCGAGATTGCTGCTGGGCATAAGGAGGTAGAGCGTGGGGGTTTCGGGGCCGATGTCGAGATGGAAGGCGCCGATGGGGCCGATACCGAGGCGGTTGAGCGCGGGGATGAGGGCGGAGGCGAGGTAGGCGTCGGTGAGCTTGTTCTGGGGGCCGTTCTGGAGGTGGTATTTGCGGATTTCGTAGTATTCGCGCTGGGCGTTGGCTGGGGTCTGCGCGGCTGGGGTTTGGGCTTCGGACTGGTGGGTGAGGGCGAGAGCGGATGCTGCCAGAGATGCGGTCAAGAAGTCACGCCTTTCCATGGTTCTCCCTTTCGGATGGTGGTTTGGAGTGGGTTGGATTTCGGACTGCTTTAGCGAGACGCAAGAGACATCCTGAAAGCATACAGCGGTCTGGCGAGGAAGGGTTTACGTTCCCACCTTAGGCGCAAAGTGCGCGCCGACGATGGGCACCCGGTTTCCAGGCGGGGTGGAGGAAGGCAAAGACAACGGCAGAAGCAGATCTCGTTCGGGCACCCCTCGACTATGCTGGAAGTAATTATGGGTCGACTGGCGGTTTCACTGCTGCTCTTAGGTGCGCTTGTGGCTGCGACGGCCAAGCCAGCGTGTGCGATTGAGGTGAAGGTTTCGGCGCAGGCGCTGGAACGGACGCTGCGTGCGCAGCTTTTCAATGGGCCGGAGGGGCGGTACTACCTTCGCGGGGATGTTCACACGGCGTGCTTTGTGTATGCGGAGTCGCCGCATGTGACGTTTGTGCAGGACCGGATTGTGGTTCGGGTGCATGCGAAGGCGAAGCTTGGGACCTCGGTGCGGGGGGCGTGTCTTGGGGTTTCGCTTATGACCGATACGGATGTGTCGCTGATTCCGGAGGCGGAGGAAGAGAGCATTGGGTTTCGCGATGCGCGGCTGGAGCGGCTGAGTGATTCGAGAGAGCTGAACCTGCTGCTGTCGCCGTTTTTGAGCCACAAGGTGCCGCAGGAGATGAAGGTAAATGCGGCGGTGCTGATGCGGCAGTTGCTGAGCCGTTCGACGGAGACGACGGGGTATTCGCTGGTGTTGGATTCGTTGAAGCTGCATTCGCTGATGGTGGAGGGGGCGGCGCTGGTGATGGATGCGGATGCGAATTTGAAGGTGGATTGAGGGGGGTGCGCTGCCGCGCGGGCCCACTGCGCGTGGGGCGGTCACTTCGTGACTTGTATACCCCTTCGGTGGGCGCTCCCGTTGGTCGCGAGTGAAGATCTTTGTTGCCGACCATCGGGAGGCCCGGGCGAAGCCGGTATACTCCCCACGAAGTGGGCGCTTCCCGCGCAGGGAGCCCGGCCGGCAGGCCACTTCTTTTAGAAAGAGAGCCGTGCGCCGAACTGGAACTGACGCGGGTCGTAGGACGCTGTCGGAGTTCCCGCCTGCGTGTAGAGCAGGTTCACGTCGAGCACATTGTTTTTGTTAATCAGGTTGAAGACGTCGGCGGTGACCTGCAGGCCGACTTCGTGCGCGAAGGTGAAGGCTTTGGCGAGCCGCAGGTCGGTGAAGACGGTGTAGGGCCGAATGCCAGTGTTGCGGGAGAGCGATCCGGCGTAGAAGCTGCTGGCGGGGCCTGCGTCCGGGGGCGCGTCGATGTAGCAGGGCAGGTTGAAGGCTCCGGTGGGCGAGTACTTCGAAAGTACGGGCGCGGTGCCGCAGCTTGTGGTCCCACTGTTGGGAGCGACGGCGTTGGGACGGTCGGTGAGCGGGTCGAAGTCGAAGTTGGTGTCGGTGCCGGTGAGGATATTGAAGGGGCGTCCGGAAGAGATCTCGAAGATGGGCGCGACGGTGAATCCGGAGAAGGCGGCGGGGAAGAAGCCCGCGCCGCCGATGTGGCCGGAGTTATAGACGCCGGAGAGGACGAGGCGATGGCGCTGGTCGAAGCTGGAGATGCTGCGTTCGGCGTTGGGGGCGAAGTTGCTCTGCGGCGCGTCGGAGGTGGAGACGACGTCGGTGGAGTCGTCGATGGCGTGGGACCAGGTGTAGCTGACGAGGAATTCGTATTTGTCGGTGAAGCGCTTTCGGAGGTTGACGCTGAGGGCGTTGTAGTCGGAGGTGCCGGTGGTGTTGTTGGGCGTCATGTCGCCGAAGGGTACAGGCACGCCTACTCCGAGTTTGTCGGCGCTGGCGATTTCACTGGCGAGCGCGACGCAGGGGCCGGCTCCGACGGCGGGGTTGGCGAGAAAAGTGGCGAGCGAGGTGTTGAGGCCGGAGCGGCGGAAGAAGTTCAACAACGGAGGCGCGACGTAGGGGCCGGTGGGGCCGAGGCCGCAGGGGTTGACGCCGCTGGCGGTGGCGACGGTGAGCGGGTTCGAGGTGGGGCTTGCGGTTCCGGGGGCGGCGGTTCCGGCCTTGACGGCGTTGACGGCGTTGCGCCAGTTGGCGACGAGAAGCTGCGGGTTGACCGGGTTGACGTTGATGGGGCGGTTGAGATGACGTCCGCCGGTGGAGTTGAAGGCGATGTTGAGCGAGAGCTGATGGCCGAGGTCCTGCTCAACGCCGAAGGAAGTTTGTTGCACGTAAGGAGTGACGTAGTGGAGGTCGGCGGGCAGGCCGGAGGGGAGGATGGGCAGGGGGAAGCCGGCGGTAAGGAAGTTCTGATTGACGAAGACGGAATTCGAGTTGTTGGGGTCAAATCTTTGCTGGTTGGGGAGGTAGTTGACGGCGGCGGCGCTGGCACCGAGGCAGTTGAGGTTGCCGAGGCTTCCCTGGAAGGCGTTGGTCGCGTTCAGATTGAGCGGGCTGGCGGAGGTTGGGGGGCCGGCGGCGGCGCAGGGTGAGCCTCCTGCGAGGATGACGAGCGGGACCCTGGTGGAGTTGTAGCTTGTGGACTGCGATTCGAGGTTGCCGGGAGCGCGATCGTAGAAGATGCCGTAGTTCGCGCGGATGACGGTTTTGCCATCGCCGCGCAGATCGTAGGCGATGCCGATGCGTGGGGCGAAGTTGGTGTCCTCGAGGCGGATGCCCTGGCGGATTCCGTAGGCGCGCTCGGCGGCATTGGTGTTGGCGTTGATGGCAAGCTGGGTGGGGAAGGCTTCGATGTCGTAGCGGAGGCCGAGATTCAATGTCATGCGATGGGTGACGCGCCAGCTGTCCTCGAGGAAGGCTCCGAGGACTTTGAGGTCGTACTTGTATTTCGTTTCGCCGATGCCCTGGGCGAAAGATTGCGGGATGCCGAGGCCATAGGCTTGAATGGCAGAAAAGCCGGGCAGGCCGGCGAGTTGCGGGGAGATGTCGGTCGCGTTCAAGGCGGCGAAGCTGTAGTCGCCTCCACCGTAGAGCTGCCCCTGCAGCAGATTGATGGGGATGTAGCGAAGATCGACGCCGGTTTTGAAGGTGTGATTGCCGCGCGTGTAGGTGAAGTTGTCCTGGAGCTGGTTCTGGTCTTCGACGCGGTCGACGACGGAGAAAGGCGTCTTGCCGAAGTAGGCGAATCCGGGAATGTTGACGGCTGCGTTGTTTCCTCCGGGAGCGCTGGTGTTGGCGAAACGGACCGGGTGGCGCGCGAACTGGTAACGGAGTTCATTGACCTTGTTGCTTCCGAGGAGAAGCGTGTGCTGGCCGGAGATGGCGAAGTCGTGAAGACTTTGGGTGGCGGTGCGGGAGAAAGAGTTCTCACCGATGTTCTGATTGGCGGCGCTCTCCTCAATGCCGGTGATCAGGCTGGGGCTGACGCTGGCGTGGAGGACAAGCTGCTGGTTGCCGGTGAGTTTGTGATCGATGCGCAGGGAGTAGACTTCGGTCTTTTCCGTGACGGGGAAGTTGCCGATGAGGCCGTTGAGCGGTGTGAACGATGTTGGGGTCGCCTGGCCCGAGGTGGCGAAGTTGCTGGGGCCGATGACGGGCTGCAGGAATGCGGGGTTCTTGCCTGTGGTGGCGAGCGACGAGCCGGAGCCTGCAAGCGCGATGTACTGCTGGATGCCTGGGGTGTTTGGCGGGACTGCGGCGTTTTGCAGGAAGGCCTGCTGCGCGGGTGTGCCCTGGATGGTGATGGCGCCTGCGGGAGCGCCGTAGAATCGGCTGACGTCGATGGGGGTGAGGCCGAAGTTGTTTGCGCCGATGTCGGAGAAGCCGGTCTCCTGACGGCGTGTGATCTCGGCTCCGAAGAAGTAGAAGGTCTTGTCGGGGAGGATGGCGCCGCCGATGGTGAAGCCTGCCTGTACGCGGGTGTAGGCGGGCTGGTACACGGTGGAGAACGGGTTGGTGGCCTGGATGTAGCGGTTGCGCAGGAAGCCATAGGCGCTGGCGTGGGTTGCATTTGTACCTGATTTGGTTACGATATTGACCACGCCTCCGGAGGCGCGCCCATACTCGGCGGCGAAGCCGTTGGTGATGATCTGAAACTCCTGCACGGCGTCCTGCGAGACGGTGGTGCGGGTGCCTCCGGAGATGTAGTCGCCCGCATCGACGCCGTCGATGTTGATGGAGTTCGACCTGGCGCGGACGCCGCCGAAGTTCAAGCCGGAGGTGGGGATCGCGCCGACCGAGGGGGCGGCGTCGCGGGCGATCTGCGAGTTGGTCAAGGTGAAGTTGATGTAGTTGCGGCCATTGGTGGGCAGGTTGTCGATGCGCAACTGGTCTACGGTGGTGGACTGCGAGCTGCGCTGCGTCTCGATGATGTCGGCCCCGGAGTTGACCTCGACCACCTGTGTGCTGCCGACGGCGAGCGCGATCGGAAGCTCCGCTTGTTCGCCCGTTGTCAGGACGACATTCTTGCTGACATAAGTGCTAAAGCCGGGGGAGGTTGCGGTCACGGTGTAACTTCCAGGGGGAAGCTGCAGCAGTTGAAAGATTCCCTGGCTATCGCTGGACGTTGTGCGTGAGATGCCGCGGGACGGGTTGGCGATGAGGACCGAAGCGTTTGGAATGACTGCGCCGGTCTGGTCGTGGACTGTGCCATTGAGCTGCGCGGTAGAAATGTTCTGTGCCTTCAGACTGACGGAAGGCAGGCAGGCCAGCACAACCATGGCGGCGAAGGCACTCCAGGCGAAGGGCCGGGAGATGTGTTTGAACATGGGCGAAGCTCCCTGCCGACCGCGGAGGCGTGCTGTTTGGCGACGGTCGGAACGATCACTTTGACGACGCGATGTTCTACATGAATGGCCATTCAGTATGCAAGAGGCTCCTCGTGCGTAAGCCGGCTGCGCGGGGGGTCTGCTGCGGCCCGAGTCGAGCATGTTTGCTCAAGACCGCGCGGTGTGGGTGGAACCGGTGAGCCGGGCTGTCATCGAGAGACTGTTTGGCGTGCGGCGGTCAGCCCTTGGCGGGACTTCCCTTCCGTTTCAGTTCAATGTCATGTGCGCGTGATTCCCAGCTGCCTGCCCGTCGGAGTCTGGAGCCCCCAGGCCATTCGTGGGGTGTTGTGTGCGATGCCCACGCGGCCGTCGGGACCGAGCAGGATGATGCCTCCGTGGCCTCCGAGCCGGCGGTACAGGTACGCGATGGCTTCCTGGGCTGCCTGCTCCGGGGTGGCTCCTGCGGCGACGCGGTCGACGGCCCACTTGCCGAGCACGAGCTTCATGATCGGTTCTCCCCAGCCGGTGAGCGAGACTGCGGCGGAAAGATTGTCGGCATAACAACCGCATCCGATCAGTGACGAATCGCCGACCCGCCCGGGAGCCTTGTTGAGGGTGCCGCCGGTGCTTGTGCCCGCTGCGAGATTGCCCTGAGTGTCCAAGGCGACGGCCCCGACCGTGTCGTGCGAGTCGAGGGTGCCGGAGAAGGTCTGGTCGGGCAATCCGGCGAGTTCATCCGCCTGCGCTTTGTAGAGACGCTGCTGTTCGCGGGGGGTTACGAGGTCGAGGTTGTCGCACAGGGCCATGCCATGCTGCCGGGCAAACCGTTCTGCTCCCGTACCGACGAAGTAGACATGGGGAGACTGGTCGAGCACGAGCCGGGCGGCGCGGATGGGATTGCGCAGACGCTCCACGCAGGCGACGCCCCCGGTGCGAAGGTTGCCTCCGTTCATCAGAAGGGCATCCATCTGGACGCGGCCGTCCTGGGTGAGAAAGGAACCGCGACCCGCGTCGAAGGTCTCGTCGTCTTCCATGACCACGACGGCAGCCTCCACGGCGTCGACGGCGGAAGCGCCTTGTTCGAGCAGCGTGTACCCGGCGGTCAACGCCTGAGCGATGCCATTTTCGTGGGCCGCGATGGCGTCGTCGGGCATGGCCCAGGCACCGCCGTGAATCAACAGGACAGGAGTCATCGCAGTAAGTTTACGTGAAGCTTTGCTTTGTTCCCGAGGTGTCTACTGGGGAAGCGGAAGCATCTTCCGGCGTTCGGTCTCAAGGTAGGTGTAGCGGATGCGGTGGATGACGGTGAGGGTGGCGAACAGGGCGAGCACCCAAAGCGCCGGCGCCATGACGCCCCAGCGGTTGCAGAGTGCGCCGAGGATGACGCAGACGATGCGTTCGGGACGCTCCATGAAGCCGACCTTGCAGGTGCCGATCAGGGCTTCGGCGCGGGCGCGGGTATAGCTCACCATAACGCACGCAGTCATGACGAAGGCGACGAGGCCGACGTAGAAGAGCCGGTTGCCGCGGGCGTAGAAGATCAGCAGGCCGAAGAAGATGGCGACGTCGGAGTAGCGATCCATGACCGAATCGAAGAATGCGCCGAAGACCGAAACCTGGTTGGTTTTGCGCGCGACGCGGCCATCGACCATGTCGAACACGCCGGCGCCGATGATGATGAGGCCGGCGTAGATGAACATGCGGTTGGCGTTATAGGCCCGGGCAAAGCCGAAGAAACAGGCGGCGATGATGTTGATGACCAGCCCGATGAAGGTGAGCGCGTTGGGCGAGATGCGGGTGAGGGCGAGACCGTTGACGATCTTCTGCAGCAGCCAGCCGCTGCCTTTGCCGAATGCACTTGTCCAGGTCAAACTCTGTCCTCAGAGGCGAACCGCCCCGTTTTGAATCGCTTCCTTGATACCACATCTGCCGATTTTTCTTGTGTGGCCGATATCACACGGCGGGATCGGCTTGGGGTCCGGCTACTTCTTCTCGACGCTGGCTTGTTCCGAATCCGTCGCATCTTCCCCGTCTGGCGCGTCATGGATGGTCAGCAACTTCAGAACTTCGAGTTCGCGCTTTCCGTTGGGCGTGATGACCGTGGCAGTGTCGCCGACACGCTTGCCGAGCAGAGCGCGGCCTATGGGGGAAGTCGTGGAGATGAGGCCCTTCGAGACGTCGGACTCTTCGCTGGTGACGAGCTGATACTTGAGCTCTTCCTCCTTGCTGGAATCGAAGACCGTGATGCGCGAGCCGAAGCCGACCTTGTCTGAGGGAATGTTGACGAGGTTGACCATGGCGAGCTCGCCCATGCGTTTTTTGAGCTGTCCGAGGCGAGCGTTGACGAAGACCTGGCGCTGCTTGGCCATGTGGTATTCGGCGTTTTCGCTGAGGTCGCCGAGGGCTACGGCCTTCTTGATCTCGGCGGGCAGTTCGGTGGTGAGTTCGTGCTCGAGCAACTTGATCTCTTCCGCGAGCCGTTTCATTACTTGTTCTGGCATGGGGCCTTCCGGGTATGACCTGGGGCGCTCGCGGGTGGCGTGCGGCAGCGCTTTCGAAGTAAACGTCGATTATACGATGGCGTGCGGGCCGGGGTTGAGGTGCGGAAGCGGGAGCCCTCGTTAGGGGGTCCGGCGGCGGTTCGCCCGCGCCTCGAGGAAAGACTGCAGGATCAACACTGCCGCCACCTGATCGATGATGCCTTTGCGGCCGATGGCGGCGTGTCCTGCGTCGTCGAGGTGGCGGTGGGCCTGGGTGGTGGTGAGACGCTCGTCCCACAGATGCACGGTGATGCCGAACTCGGTGCGAAGGTCTTCGGCGAAAGCCTGCGCCTTGGCTGCCTGGGGGCTCTGGTCGCCGGACATATAGAGCGGGTTGCCGACGACGGCTTCGGTGACGGCGTGTTTGCGCAGGACGCGGGCGACGGATTTGAGGTCGGCACGGCGGTTGGTGCGGTGCAAGGTAAAGAGGGGCTGGGCGGTGTATCCGAGGGGGTCGGAGAGGGCGAGGCCGATCCTGCGGTCACCGACGTCGAAGGCCAGGATGCGAGGTTCGAGCGCGCCGGGCGGGTGGACTGGCGCTTCACCACTGTCGTCGCGGTCGCTGGGGTTGTCGGGGTCGTCGGGACCGCCGGGTTCGGCAGCATCGGATTGGAAAAGATCGTCTGCCATTAACGTCAGTGTACCGTCGCCCGCGGAGAATGCAGCCGCCGTAAAATGAAGTTGCGCTGTACCTTGCGGCGTGCAAACAGCTGGCGAGAAACCAATGCCGAAGGGGACGTGAATTGTGAAGTTTCTTGGAACCTTGATGCTGCTCCTCCTTCTGTTGGCGGCTGCGGTCGGCTTTGTTTTGTATGTTCCCTATGGTCGGTCTGGCTATGTTCCCTATGGTCGGTCTGGCGAGAGGTTTGTGGATATTCCCGCGGGCAGCGGAACCGAGTCGATCGCGGCGCGGCTGCAGCACGCAGGCGTCATTCGCAGCCGGTATGGCTTTTATCTTCTGCGGGTGATCAAAGGGGGAAGCCTGAAGGCGGGGGAATATCGCTTCGACCATCCTGCTCCGATGGCGGAGGTTTATGCACGGCTGGTGAAAGGGGACATCTACACGCGGGCGCTCACGATTCCGGAGGGGTACAACATCTTCGACATTGCATTGGCTGTGCAGGCGGCGGGGCTGGGTTCGAGCGACGTGTTTCTGGCGGCAGAACGGCAGCACACGGAGTTGATTGCGCCCTGGACGGCGACGTCTTCGGAGAGCTCCAAACCTGCGTCGCTCGAAGGGTATCTGTTTCCGGATACGTATCGCTTTTCTCGTCATACCACGCCACTGCAGATGCTGACGGCGATGGTGCATCGGTTTCGGCAGGAGACGGTGCAGCTTGGGTTGAGCGGCCCGGACGTGGCGCGCACCGTGGTGATGGCTTCGCTGGTTGAAAAAGAGGTGAGCCAGGATGCCGAGCGCCCGCTGGTTGCAGGGGTCTTCGTGAATCGACTGGCGAAGGGGATTCCGCTTGCGACCGACCCGAGTGTAGTTTATGCCGCGCTGCTTGAGAGGCGCTGGCGCGGGACGATCTTTGCGTCCGATCTGCAGTCGCCCTCGGCTTACAACACGTACCGGCATGCGGGGCTTCCGCCAGGACCGATCTGCAACCCGGGAGTGGCGGCGCTGCGGGCCGCGATGCATCCTGCCGAGACCGACTATCTGTACTTCGTCAGCGATGCCGCGGGACATAGCCGGTTTTCCTCGACGCTTGAGGAGCACAACCGGAATGTGCAGGCGTACCGCCGGGTGCAGGGGCACTGACCTTATCCTGCCGGGCGGCCGATAAGGGGGGTACCGGTGTGACAGACGTGACTGCCAGGTGCTCCGGCTGGTCGGGGTGCAAACTCTCAGAAGCGTAGCGGAACCGCAGGGCATCCAAAGCGTATAGGAACAAGAGACGGCCAGACCAGCACGGGATCCGCTCCACCCCTTACTAAATCTGTGCGAGGCCAGGAAGATATACTTGAAGTTTGTGCTGATCAGGATCAAGCGAGCGTTTGCGGTGGGTGTGATGGGGCTGGTTCCGGCGCTGACCGGATGCCTTACGCACGTCCGCAGCGTGCCCAAGACGCGACCCGCCGACGTGGTGATGGATGCGGCGCTGGACCAGCTTCTGAAGCAGGTGGAGGTCCGCTTCGACGCGGTCCAGACCCTCAACGCCTCGGTTGAGATTACGGCGACTACGGGCGGCGGCCTGCAAGGACAAGAGACGGAGTACCCGAGCTTCAGCGGATATATCTTCCTGCGCAAGCCTGAAGATTTGCGTGTGCTGCTGCGTGTACCCATCCTGGGGTCGCAGGCGCTCGACATGGTGAGCGACGGAAAGCAATGGCAGCTCTGGATACCGAAGCGCAACCTGGCGATGGTGGGGACCAGCGAGGTGACCAAGCCTTCGAAGAATGGACTGGAGAACCTGCGTCCCGCGGTGTTCTTCGATTCGCTGCTGGTGCGCGGCCTGGGTGCGGGCCAGATTGTCTCGCTGACGTCGGATACGCGGGTGGTGCCGGGGACGAGAAACAAGAACGACCTGATCGAGGAGCCGGACTACGACCTCGCGATTCTTGCCCAGCCGGAGAACCAGACCGCCCACACTGTACGCGTGATCCACATCAGCCGGACCAACCTGCTGCCGTACCAGCAGGACATCTACGGTCCGGACGGCACGGTGGTGACGCGCGCCCTGTACAGCAACTACCAGAAGTTCGGCGACACGCCGTTCCCGATGAAGATCGAGATCAGACGGCCTGCGGACCAGTACAGCCTGTCGATCACGCTGACCAAGCTGGCAGTGAACCAGAAGCTCGAAGACGACCAGTTCGAGTTGAAGATCCCGGCTGGCGTTCCGATCAAGACCATGGACTGAAGGCCTGGTTGGATTTATAGCCCGGTGCGTTGGACGTGATCGGCGATTGCCTGGTTGATCTCGAGCGCAAGGGCCAGGGCAGCGCGGCCTTCTTGGGCTGAGACGGCGGGCGCGGTGCGGGTGCGAACGGCGTTCAGGAACGCTTCGATCTCGAGACGGAGCGGTTCGCCTGGCTCGACGGCGATCTTCTTGAGCGAAAGGCCGGGCGTTGGATGCTGCGTCCCGGGCTGCTGGACCCCTGGCTGCTGGGCCATCTGTGCCAGTGCCGCGAGCTGGGCCGGGTCCATGGCGGCCGCAGCGGATACGTCGATCAGAAGAAGATCCTGGCGCGCGAAGTCGAGCGAAAGATACTGGTGGGGCTGGAAGAATCGCAGCTTGCGAACGCGCTCGGTACTGACGCGGCTGGCGGTGAAGTTGGCCACGCAGCCGCTCTCGAACTCTACCCTGACGTTGGCGATGTCTACCTTTGGCGAGAGCACAGGGAGCCCGACGGCACGAACCTCTCGCACGGGCGAGCCTACCAGGCTGAGCACAATGTCGAGATCGTGGATCATCAGGTCGAGCACGACGTCGACGTCGAGCGAACGCGGGGTGAAGATGCTCAGCCGGTGCGCTTCAAAGAACATGGGGCGGTTGAGGTGGGCTCGGGCCGCAGTGACTGCCGGGTTGAAACGTTCCAGATGTCCGGGCTGCACGATCCGGCCGTGCGCGCGGGCCGAAGCCAGGATGCGGTCGGCGTCGGCGAGATTGGAGGCGAGCGGCTTCTCGATCAGAAGGTCGACGCCGGCAGCAAGAAGAGGCTCGGCAACCGCGGCGTGATGGACGGTCGGGACGCAGATGGAGGCCAGATGCAATGGGCCTGCGGCTTCAAGGCAGGCCTGGGCCGAGGTAAATCCGGGCAGATTGAAATGCTGCGCAGCTTCGGCGAGCACGTGAGGATCGTTGTCGACGACGGCGACCAGCTGGACGGGGTAGCCGCTCTGCTCGAGTTCGCGGAAGACGCGGAGATGGTTGCGCCCGAAGGCTCCTGCTCCGACGACCGCCGCGCGCGAGGGGTGCGAAGAAGACACTACTCGGAGTCGCCGGGCGCCTCGACCGCTTGACGGCAGCGCGCGTAGAGCTCGAGCAGGTGGGTGACCTGATCTTCGGATTTGGGAGAGGAGGGTACGCCGAAGCCGGTGGAGCCGGGCGCCTTGCTGCCGACATTGGCGTGGGATGCGACGAACTTCAGCAGGTCGAGCGCGATATCTTCGGTGCGCCGCGCCGTGGGAATCGATTCCATGAAAGTGGTTCCTCTCGTTTCTGTTCAGCTTCCGATGTTAATGGTCGAGGTGGTACGGGCGCAAATGATCTTGTTTAGGCTGGTTGAGGAGTGCGGTTGCTGCCGGTGCGCGGAACCCGACAATACTGAATATACGAGTGGCAGTAAAACGGCGTCAGGCTACCCTCCTTGTGCTATTTGGTCTGCCATCCGCGAGACATACGCTCAGATGTGATGTTAAGGACACGAGTGAGAACAAAAAGCCTGTTTTGCATACTCATGATTTCAGCCGTGCTGTCTTTCGTCTGCCAGGAGATTGTTGGACAGCAGACCACAACAACGAATTGCACCGCGTCGGGAAGCAGTGTGAACTGCACGAGCGATACAACAGACTATGGTGCTCAGCAGAGACAAGCCTATGAGAATGGACAGCGTGTTGGCAGCGCGATAGGGAACGGTTTGGCTGCGGCAATGCGCGGCTCATGCACGCCTTAGGGCAACGCGGCATTTCTGTGATGCTCATCCAGGTTGGTCAATCGGCGGTGAACAGTGCCCAACCGATGAGGACAAAAGTCTGGGTGCAGTGAACACCTTCATGGGCCGCCATAAAGACCTTATTAAGAGTCCCGACAACTCGAAAATTATGGTCGCCTATCTGGAGGATCACAAGTTCGACCCGCGGGAGGAGAAGTCATATGAGAAGGCATAAAAAAATTGAAGAAGGATGGTCAGATTACCCTTTACGCAAAATGATCAGGATGGACCGAAAAGCCATCACGGCCGCGGTGTTGTTTTCAGACGACGGTGTCTGCAAGCCAGCTCCGCCGCGTTAAGATAACGCCACGTACGAGCAGGGTCGCACTCCGCAGAGGATCTCGTACGGAATGGTGCGGGCGGCGCGGGCATGGTCGTCGGCGGTAACACCGTCGCCGAGCACCTCGGCCTCGTCTCCCAGGCGCAGGTCCGGAATATCGGACACATCCACCGTAGTGAGGTTCATGGAGATACGCCCTACGATCGGGGCGCGCTGGTGTTTGATCATCACCCAGCCGCCAGCCTGTGTGTTTGTTGCGGACAATTCGCGTCGCAGGCCGTCGGCGTACCCGATCGGCAGAAGGGCAAGGCGCATGCGCTTGGGTGCGGAGAAGATGGCGTTGTAGCCCACGGGGTCGCCGGACTGGATTTCTCGCAGGCCGATGATGCGGGTTTTCCACGACATGACGGGGCGAAGGCGGGTGTGTACGGCGGATCCCGGTGCAGCGCCGGTAGCGGTTTCGACTGGAAGGCAGAAGCCGTAGAGCGCGAGGCCGGTACGCACCATGGGACGTGCGCCCACGCTGGTAGCAAGAGTGCGCAACCAGGCGAGATTGTGCTCTGTGGACTCGGTGTCGACGGTAGAGGAGTTTCCGGCATGCACCCAGGCAGGACGAAATCCCGCGGCAGCAATCTGGGCGATGGCTTGATTGAAGGAGATACGCTGGGCGGACGTTTGGGGGGATTTTGCAACTTCCGCTGAAGCGAAGTGGGTGAGAACGCCGTCGAGTTGCAGCCGAGTGTGCGCCTTCAGCGACTCCAGAACGAGGGAAAGCTCGTGACCGGGAGTGACGCCCTGCCGTGCCATGCCGGTATCGACTTCGACGTGGATGCGAACGGAGGTGTTGAGACGTTCTGCGGCTGCGGCGAGCCAACCCATCTGCTCGAGGTTCCACACGACGGGGACGAGGCCGCGCTGCACAATGGCTTCGGCGTCTTCGGGAAGCAGCCCGGACATGATGAGGATGCTTGGAATGCTTCTGGGTGGGTGCGCGTGGCTGGCCAGCGCGTGGAGGACGGCTTCGCCTTCGGCGACGTGGGTCACGCCCAGCCAGCGGGCTCCGGCGGCAGCAAGAATGGGCGCGCACAGCTCCGCTCCGTGGCCGTAGGCGTTGGCCTTGATGACGGCGAGCACGGCGGTATCGCTGCCTGCGGCTTGCGAGAGATGCGCATAATTTTCGGCAAGCCGATTGGCGGAAATCTCGACCCAGTTCTTCACAGTGTCTATCCTACCGTTCGCCTTTGTTCCTCTACGAAATGGCCGTCTGGGGCCTGTTGAACGCAGCGCCGGGTTGCATGGTGGGTATACTGCTTCGATTGTCGCTCCCGCTGGTCGCCGAGGACATTTTGCTCGTGCGTCAGACTGCACCCCAGTTCCCCATGTACCCCTGTCTGTGATACAAAACCACGTCTGCAGAAAGCAGGTCGGCGGTGAGAGCAAGGATCGAAGGGCGGTACCTCGGGGGAACCTCCGTCGGGATGAAAATGAATGTTCGTTCAGTAGCCCGCGGGTGGAGAATGTCGGCGTGCGGCGCACTGCTTGCCGGTGCGGGGCTTTGGCTGGCGGGGTGCTCGTCGGGGAGTTCAAATCCGTTAGCCGCAATCCAGGCCGCGCAGGCAAAAAACGCCGGCAACTTTTCGACTACGGTCTTCCTGGGGGATTCCCTGACCGCGGGGTTTCAGAGCGGATCGCTGCTCGATACGCAGCAGGTACACGGCTGGGCGCCGCTGGTGGCCGCGCAGGCGCAGTTCAATATTGTGCAGCCTTTGATTGCGTATCCGGGCGCGCCGAATGTGCTGCAGCTGGTTTCGCCGGGGCCTCCGCCGGTGATCTCCCAAGCGACAGGAACGACGAGTGGACGGGACAACTTCGCGACCCAGGTGACGGACCTTGCGGTGCCGGGAGCGCTGCTGAATGACGTGATGAACACGGTGCCGCTGGCGAATCCCGCTCCTGGACAGCAGCAGCTGAACCAGCTTGTGCTTGGCTTCCCCGGATTGGGATATGGGCAGGACCTGAGCCAGTCCGGGTTTGCCGTGAAGGCGCAGCCAACCACCATCTTTCTGTGGATCGGTAATAACGACGCGCTGATCGCCGACATCACCGGCACGCCCAGCAGCATGACCTCGGTGGCGAATTTTACCTCGCAGTACCAGGCCCTGATCAACCAGCTTACGACGATGACGCCCGCACACCTGGTGATTGGGAACATTCCGGACGTGACGAAGGTGCCGTATCTTCAGCCGGCGGCTCTAGTGTTGGGAGAATATTCCGCGGCGACCGGCGTACCTGTCGCGGTGCTGAGCCAGGTGCTGGGCATCGTGCCGGGAGATTCGGTGAACCCGACCGGGCTCGCGCAGATTCCGGCGATTCTGGGTGGGGCACAAAAAGGGCCGATTACGGATGCAGGCGTTCTTACCGCGGCGGAAGCGGCGCTGGTGCAGGCGCAGGTGACCGCGTTCAACCAGGTGATTGCCGCGCAGGCCAAGGCTGCAAACGCCACGCTGGTCGACATCAACGCGCTGTTTGCGCAGGTGACCCAGACTGGGTTGACCATCAATGGGTACACGGGGACGGCGAGCTTCCTGGGCGGATTTTTCTCGCTCGATGGCATACATCCAACGAACACCGGCTATGCGGTGGTCGCCAATACGTTTATCGACGCGATGAATGCTTCGATCCAAACAAAGATCCCGGATGTGGCGCTTGGCCCGATTGCCGTTGGTGATCCGCTTTGGCCGCCGAACCTTGCCGCGCATTTCCATGCGGGTGCGATGCTGATGCCGGCCAACGCGGGCAGGAGTATTGAAGGGCTGATTTTGGGTAAGAGATAGCGCTGCCGCGCGGGCGCCCTGCGCAGGCGGCGCCCACTTCGTGGGGGGTATACCGCTTCGCCGGGCCTCCCGATGGTTGGCGTGAAGGTTCATGTTCGCGACCTGGAGCGCCGACCTGAGGGGTACAGACGTCGCATATGTTCCTCCGGCTTTGCGAAAGCGGGCTATCCCGATAGTCTCAAGGTGTCATGCTCATACTGGCCTCTGCCTCACCCCGTCGCCGCGAGTTGCTTGTCCAGGCTGGGCTCACCTTTACTGTGGCCGCAGCCAATCTCACCGAAGAGCTTCTGCCCGGCGAAGCTGCGGCGGCATATGTGCAGCGGCTTGCCGAAGAGAAGGCACAAGCCGTGTGGAATGCGCGGAGATTGGCGGCCGCTCCAAGCGATTCGCTTACCGTTCTGGCAGCAGATACATGCGTGGTGAGCGAAGGAATTATTTTGGGTAAACCGGTGGATGCCGCCGAGGCGCACCGCATGCTCGATATGCTCAGCGGGCGCACTCACGCTGTGATGACCGGGCTTGCCGTGGTCACAGCGAAGGGGACGGTGCGCGACGTGGAGATCACCCAGGTGACGTTCAACCAGATCACGGAGGCTGAGATCGCGCGGTATGTGTCGAGCGGCGAACCATTCGATAAAGCCGGGGCTTATGGGATTCAGGGCTATGCGGCTCGGTGGGTTCCGCGCATCGAGGGCTGCTATTTTAATGTTGTTGGTCTGCCTATTGCTCGCGTCATTGCGCTGCTTGCCGAGGCGAAGGGGTCCGCAGTGGCTGGGTAAACGTGAAGGCTAATTCGAGCTTCGGCGGCAACGAAAGGGGTTATGCCGTGACAAAGCCGGCTGCTGATGTTCACACTGTGTCCGGATTGCCACACTGACAGGCGTTGGTTCGTATGTAAGCTTGTGGTGATTTAATGGGAGATGTGGATTCGTGGCCCTGGAAGCTCATTTTGAGCAGACAATTCGGGCGGACATTGATTTCAGGGGGGTTGGGCTGCATAGTGGAGCCCCTGTGGCGATGCGACTGGTGCCGGCTGCGGCAGGGTCGGGAATCGTGTTTCGGCGCACGGACCTGGACAATTTCGAGATTGCGGCGGTGGGCAGGAATGTCGCTAAAGTCAGCTATGCCACCAGTTTGATGCGGCAGAGCGTGCTGATTTCGACCACGGAGCATCTGCTGTCCGCGCTGATTGGGATGGGGGTGGATAACGTGATTGTGGAGGTCGACAATCTGGAGGTGCCGATCCTCGACGGGAGCGCTCTGCCGTACGTACAAGCCTTTCATTCTGTGGGGCTTAAGCAGCAGAGGCGAAAGCGCGAATACTTGAAGATTTTGAAGGAAGTGGAGGTTCGGGAGGGGACAAAGTTTATCGGGGTCTACCCGGGCTCCGGATACGGGGTTCAGTACACCATCGACTTCCCACAACCCATTGGATATGAGACGTTTACGGGAGATCTGGAAACCGGAGACTATGCCAAGCTGATTGCTCCGGCGAGGACGTTCGGGTTCAAGGAGGATGAGGCGATGCTGCGGGATATGGGGCTGATTCGCGGGGTTTCGGATGAGAGCGCGATCATTTTGTCTCGCCAAGGTATTGAAAATGGGCCACTTCGGTTCGCCGACGAATTTGTTCGGCACAAGGTGCTGGATTTGATTGGGGACCTGGCGTTGGCGGGACGCAGGATCCAGGGGCGGGTGGTTGCCGAAAGGGCTGGGCACGCGATGCATACTGCTCTTGTGCAACGACTTATGCGCGACCGGTCGGCGTGGGAGATGGCGTACGGGTATGACGAGGTGGCGGGGCCGGAGGGGGTTTCGATGGAGCTGCAGGCGGCGGTTCTGTCGTAAATTGTGTACAAAAATGACGACATTTAAGCCACCTTATCGTGACATTTTGCGACGTTTTAGCGCGTGTATTTCGCACTGGGATGTGCGGCTTGGGTGAGGCGGGAAAGGGTAGGCTAGCGGCTATCGGGCTGGGGTCGAACCTTGCGTCGGGGTTTGGGGACCGGGAGGCGAACCTGTGGGAGGCGGTGCGGCGGGTGGGTGCGCTGGGCCGGGTCGAGGCGGTTTCTTCGTTTTACGATACGGCGCCGGTGGGGTATGTGGAGCAGCCTCGATTTTTGAATGGGGCGATGCTGCTGGAGACTGAGCTTGCTCCGCTGGAGGTGATGCGGGGGATGCTGGCGGTGGAACGGGAGATGGGACGGGTGCGCGGGGTGGCGAAGGGTCCTCGGGTGATCGATCTGGACCTGCTGCTGTATGGCGATGTGGTGATGGTGACGGACGAACTTGTGCTGCCGCATCCGGAGATGGAACGGCGAGGGTTTGTGCTGGAGCCGTTGGCGGAGATTGCGGCTGCGATGGTGCATCCGGTGCTTGGGGTGACGGTGGGGGATTTGAAAAGACGTGGCCTGCCGGCCGGGCCCACTGCGCGTGGGGCGGTCACTTCGTGACGTGTGTACCCCTTCGGTTGACGCTCCCGTTGGTCGCGAGCGAAGATCTTTGCTGCCGACCATCGGGAGGCCCGTGGCAAAGCCGGTATACCCCCCACGAAGTGGGCGCGGCCCGCGTAGGGCGCCCGCGCGGCAGCGCCTTAGGAAGTGGAACCCCTCGCGCAAAGACGGCGCGATGAATGTGTCACCCGGCAAATTTACTTCTTGCGCAAATTTGGATGAGTGTCTATATTGGCGAACCAGTAGGCTCCCATCATTGTTGAGCGGTTTCGGAGGACTATGAAACGCATTTGCAA
>JALYVA010000045.1 GCA_030853485.1 Acidobacteriota bacterium | reverse complement strand
TCCGTCGCCGGCAACTCTCCCGCCGCCATCTGCACCCTCGTATACGTGCGGCGAATCATCGGTCGCGGCGGCACCCGGCTCTCGCTCACCCCCTCCGGCACAGGCTGCAGGGTCGACTCCAACGCCTCGCCCATCATCCCCGCCACCGCATCTTCCGCCTCCGCTTCCGTCACCTTCCGCTCCATAAACGGCCGCGGATCAAGCGTCAGGTACGGCATCTGGCTTGGGAGCACATACTCCTTCCCCTCGCCAGGCGAAAACCGCGCATTCAAACGCGCATCCAGCGCCGCACTCAGCTTCTTTACATGGAATGCCGCCGCCGGAACACCCAGCTTGTCCGCCACCGCCACCGTCGGCGCAATGCCATGATCGCCCGTCAGCGAAACCCAGACATTGCCCATCCCGCCATCCACATGCGTGTCGAGCCATCCGAAAAATCCGTCCAGATCCACATCGATCGCATCGATCATCGCGCGCTGCTCCGGCGAATCCGGCCCCACCTCGTGCCCCAGAATGTCGGTCGAAGAAATGCTGATCGTCAACACATCCGTCACCTTATGGCGACCCATCTGCTCGCCCCCAATCAGCGCCTTCGCAAAGTCGAGCAGGTACGACACCGAAGCCGGAGACTTCCCCACATCGTCGTAAAAATGTCCCGGCCGCGCCCCTGCCTCCCGCACCGCCTGTTCCGCACGTCCGCTCGCATCGAACGCCTGCGCCCAACCCGGCAACTGCGCCCCCCAGTAGGTCGAACTCACAAACCGGCCATCCGCATGATCCAGCCAGAACGCCCCGTTCGACGCATGACCCGAAGTCAGAATCGCCGCACGGTCCTTCAACGAAATGCCAAACAGCTTCGCCTGCCCTCTCGTCGCAAGCACCACCTCATCGCCCAGCGTCGAAGCCAGTTCGTTGCGAGGCGAAGCTCCCACCTCGGCTGGTCCGGTGTCACCCACAATCGCGTAACGCTCATCTTCGACCGACGTCACCGGATGCGCGGTCGACCGCTTGAAATCCCACCACTCATTCAGCGCGATGCCATGCCCATCCGTATACGCGCCCGTACCGATCGTCGAGTGGCCCGGCGCAGTCATCGTGTTGGCATAGTCGTAATAGCAATCGGTAAAGTAGGCGCCCTGCTTCAGAAAAAGATTGAACCCACGCGGCTTTTTGAAGTCGTCGCGATATCGTTCCAGGTAGTCTCCGCGAAACTGGTCCAGCACCAGGATCACCACAAGCTTCGGCTTCGCGTGATACGCATCGGCCCGCGCAGGCGTCGCCAAGGGCAACGCAATCAAGAGACCCAGAATCACAGCGGCAGTCCTTCGCATATTCTCTTACGATAACGCAGCTGTCCTGCCGGACGGGCGCCCTGCGCGGGCCGCGCCCACTTCGTGGGGGGTATACCCCTTCGGTTGGCGCTCCCGGTGGTCGCGAGCAAAGATCTTCGTTGCCGACCATCGGGAGGCCCAGGCGAAGCGGTATACATGGCACGAAGTGCCCGCACCACGCGCAGTGGGCCCGGCCGGCAGGCCATCTCTTTGCAGAACTGCTCTAAAATGAGAGCAATGATCGATCTTGCCTTTGTACGGGCGAACCTCGCCCAGGTAGAAGAAAAACTGCGCAGCCGCGGCCTGGACCCCCATGCCGCGCTGGGAAATTTCAGCACCATCGACCGCGAGCGCCGAGACACCATCACCCAGCTCGAAACCCTCAAAGCCCAGCGAAACAAACTCACCGAAGAGATTGCAAAACTGCGTCGCGAAGGGGCAGACACCTCCACCCTCACCGAGCAGACCCGCACCTTGAAGACTCAGGCCGAATCGCTCGAAGCAGCAGCCAATACCGCCGACGAACGCCTGCGCGAATTGATGCAGACTCTACCCAACCTTCCTCAAGACAACGTCCCGCAAGGCAAAAGCGAACACGACAATCGCGAAGAAAAAGTGTGGGGAGAAAAACCCGCCTTCGACTTCCCCGCCCGCCCCCATTGGGAGCTAGGCGAAGCCCTCGGCATCCTCGACTTCCAACGCGCCGCCAAAATCTCCGGCTCCCGCTTCGTCGTCCACTTCGGCCAGGGAGCAAAGCTCGAACGTGCCCTCGCCAACTTCATGCTCGACCTCCACACCCGCGAACACGGCTACACCGAGGTTCTGCCGCCCTACATGGTCAACTCGAAATCCCTCTTCGGCACCGGCCAGCTTCCCAAGTTCGCCGAAGACCTCTTCCACTGCGACGACAAGGGCGCCTACCAGCCCGGCGTCCTCCAGGACAGCGACCACTGGCTCATCCCCACCGCCGAAGTCCCCGTCACCAACCTCTTCCGCGACGAGACCCTCGACGAAGCGCACCTCCCCGTCTCCTTCTGCGCCTACAGCCCCTGCTTCCGCTCCGAGGCCGGCTCCTACGGCAAAGACGTGCGCGGCCTCATCCGCCAGCACCAGTTCCAGAAGGTCGAACTCGTCAAGTTCGCCCGCCCCGAAGACTCCGCCGCCGAACACGAAAAACTCACCCGCCACGCCGAAACCGTGCTCGAACGCCTCGGCCTCCCCTACCGGCGCATGCTGCTTTGCACCGGCGATATGGGCTTCTCCTCGGCCAAAACCTACGATCTAGAGGTCTGGCTTCCCGGCCAGGGCCTCTACCGCGAGATCTCGTCCTGCTCGAACTTCGAGGCCTTCCAGGCCCGCCGCGCCAACATTCGCTACCGTCCCGCAGGAGCGAAAAAAAGCGAATTCCTGCATACTCTCAATGGCAGCGGACTCGCCGTAGGCCGCACCTGGCTTGCCATCCTCGAAAACTATCAACAGGCCGACGGAACTATCCGTATCCCAGAGGTGTTAGTGCCTTACATGAACGGCGAAACCAGCATCGGCAAGCACCCGGGCAGGATCTAACGACATGTTCAAACTCCTTCGCAGCTACATCTTCTGGGCCTACGAACGCGGAAGCTTTCACTACGATGTCATGGTGACGGCCATCCTCCTTTTCATGTTCGTCTCACCCCACTTCATCAACTTCAACGACAAGCCCGTCGAAACTGTCGCGCTGCACGCAAGCGAGGTGCTGGTCAAAGAGGCCGGGCGCGTCGGAGAGAACAGCCGTTTCATGTACCAGATCCGCTCCGACGACATGGAAGGCGCGACCACCGACTCCGAGCGCCAGGCCGCCATTCTTCGCGTCATCGAGCCCATCTCGGGCGAGGTATCGCTCGAGCGATACGAGCCCGTCCGCGACGCCCAGGGCAAGGTCGTCGCCTACAACGCCTGGGTCGTGCGCTAGCGTGAAATCCTCCCTCGCGACCAACGGGAGCGCCCACCAAAGGGGTATACCCCCCACGAAGTGGGCGCACCGCGCGCAGCGGGCCCGGCCGGCAGGCCAAATCCTTTCCGCATCTCACCTCAGGGAGCACAGAATCATGATCCAACTCAAACGCATCGCCGCCTCCCTCCTGCTCCTCTCGTCAGCCTCCTTACTGGCCCAGCCCAAGCCCGGCCACCTCGACGAGGTCCTCCGCCAGATGGACGCATCCAGCCTCAAATTCCAGTCCGCCGAAGCCACCTTCCAGTGGAACCTCTACGAGCAGGTCGTCCATCAGGTCACCACCGAGCAGGGCGGCACCATCTTCTTCAAAAAAGCCGGCAATAAAACCCTCATGGGCGCAAAGATGACCACACCTTCGGTCAAGCTGATCGACTACCGCGACGCCCTCCTCCGCCTCTACGATGTCGCCACCGACCACCTCACCACCGTCCGCTCCAAAGACAACCAGATGGAAAGCTTCCTCACCCTCGGCTTCGGAGGCAGCGGCAAGGACCTCGCCCGGGCCTGGACCATCTCCGACCTCGGCACCGAAACCGTCGACGGCGTCGAAACCGCCAGGATGGACCTCGTCTCCAAAGACCCCGAAGTCCGCAAAAACATCTCCCACGTCACCGTATGGGTCGACCCCGCGCGCGACATCTCCCTCAAGCAGGTCTTCTACCTCTCCTCCGAGGACTACCGCACCGCCCTCTACACCGCCATCCGCTACAACCAGCACATCGACGAGAAGCCCTACGCGATCAAAACCACAGGCAAAACCACCCGCGACGAACACTAGCCTGCCCGCCGCACCAGCCGGAAAGCCCTGGCCGACCGGAAGCCCTGTGGAAAAATAAAGTTCAAAACAGTGGCGTACTTTTAAGCCCCCGAAACCCGGTGCGCAAAAGCGCACATTAAGCACAAAAAACCGCCATTTTGGTGGCGTTTAAGCACGCAAAAAACGCACTTTGTCACGCCACCCCCCTCAAAAAACCCCCCAAACACCCCCTTTTTCGCGCCCCCCACCCCCTCCAACTTTTTTCCGCAAAAAAAAGAAAAAAACGTCAAAAAAACTACACCCGCAACCCCGCCCGGCCGCGAAACACAAAACTCCCCCACACAATCAGCAAAGGAAAAAACTCCAGCGTATACCGAGGCTCGGAGTTATCAAGCGTCAGCAGAAGCGCCGATCGCAGCAGCAGAAACCCAACCATCGACCACCCAAGCGCGGCGTCAGATTCCCACCCCTGCCTGTGCCAAAGGTACAGCCCCGCAAACCCCAGCGCAAAGTAGCCTAGATTCAACGCGGCCAGCGCCAGCGCCTCGATCGTATGCAGGTGGTGCTCGCGATACCTCCACCAGTCCAGCGAAATCTGCATCATCTCCGTCCGAGGCCGAAACGCCATGTTGAGCAGGCGCGCCACGGGCAGCGCCACATAGTAGCGGACGCGATCAGCGTCAATACGCTCAACGGCGACGGCGTTAAAGCGCGCGTCCAGCGCAGGCGAAGCGTTCGAGGTCCGGTCATATTCGGCAAGCAGATCCGCTGTCTCGCTGTATTGCTTCTGAGAATCAAAGGCGCGCGTAGGCAGGTCGGCAATGTCGATCGATGCGTTGTCGTAGTTCCAGTACACCTCTTCCGTCGACGCATAGTCGATCCCCCACGTGCGGTACCAGCGGTTGAATCCGGTCGGAACGTCTTCGCCGGGATCGGTGGCCGAGCGCGGCGCGAGCGGCTGAAACACGTGGAACGTACGCCAGTTCCGCATCGCCCACGGCACGAGAGGAAGCAGCACACAGCCCGATACGAGGAGCGCCGGCAGCACCGTAGCGACTCGCACGCCGTGCCGCAAAGTTGGGGTGGCACGGAGCGAAAGCCACAGCACCGCGGGGACAATCACAGCGGCCAGCAGACCCTGCTCCGGACGAAGCAGCAGCGAACACGCAACCGCGAAGCCTATAACCCAGAGCCAGCCGTTAAATTTGCACCCCGCTACCCGCCAGCGCTCGAGTGAATAGAAGGCGAGGGTGATAGAGGTAAGGGTGAGGACTTCCGTCAGCGGCGCAGCCACGTAGGTTGCAGTGAAGGGGCACATTACGGCGAGCCAAAGAGCACCGACGCGCGCGCGCGGACCAAAGAGCCTTCCGGCGAGAGCCGCGATGAGCAAGCAGGTGGCGAGATCGAAGAAGCACTGCACGTACAGGATAGGCGTGTAGTGGTCCGCACCGAAAAGAAAGAAGCAGATCGCGAGAAACAGCGGGTATCCGGGGAGGCGGATCAGCGTAGGTTGCAACCCGTTCGTGGTGACGAGAAAACCGTATACATGTTGCTGTAACCAGTTACGACCGATCGCTCCGTAGATGAGCGTGTCGCCGTTCACGCTGGCGGCATGTTGGATAAACCAGAGACGCAGAAGAAGACCCGCCGTGAGAGCTGTCGCGAAGTGGAGGACGGTTCGTCTGGTGCCTGAGGCCATGTCTTTGCATGATACGTGGGGTGCACCTTTTCTTTCCGGAGATTGACGTTGTATAACATCCTACGGCGAACGGCGGCTGCGTACCGCGGCTACAACAAACCGAAGGCAGGAACAGAACACGCTCCGCAAAGAGCAGGCGTGGGAAATCAGCCGTCCAGCCTCAGGGCAACAGCGCGGAATCCATTATCCCCGGTCCTCTCTCGGGTTTGTTTGAGGAGAAGATCGGCCAGTGCGATTGCAACATCTGATCGCGTTCGCTCGCCCTGCACAAAGATGCGGACAAAGCCTACCTGCAACGGACTAAGCAAACAGAGCCGATAAGATTGAGTCCGAGCGTAGCCAGCGTGCGTCTGAACGTTGCAAGGAGTGGATGACGATGACCTCTGTTCTGGGCGTGGTGACGACAGTTTGTATCGGGTGGCTGATCGGGACGGAGTTGGCAGTCTGGGTCTTTGTAAATCCTGTTTTGCGCAAGCTGGAGGAAGCCGCGCAGGCGAAGGCAGTCAGCCTCTTTGCGGCAAGGCTCGGCCGTGCAATGCCGTTCTGGTATGGGTTGAGCCTGCTTCTTTTGATCGCTGAAGCTGTTGCGTGGCACCGTGGACCGAGTGGCTCTCTCCTTGTGATCGCCTGCGTGATATGGGCGGCAGTCATTCTTCTGACTGTGCTCTTCTTGGTGCCGATCAATAACCGGATGATGAAACTGGGCTCAGAACCGTTTACTCAAGAGGCTCAGCGACAGCATCGACGATGGGACATGCTGCACCGCTGGCGCGTTGTGGCACTTTGCGTGGCAATGGTGTGTTTCTTGCTCGGCAGCCATTGTGTCTCACCGGGGTTGCCTGTATGGAGGTAGGGTATCGCAACACAGGCTCAGCGAAGAACCGACGGCTGCAAAGGAACGGGCCGTGTCGTCCGTCTATGGCAGCTTGAGCGGCAGATGCAGCGACGACGGCAAAAGCGATGGGCAAGTCTAGCGGTGAGCGGTGAGGCGGTAGTAGATGACCGGAGTGACGATGAGGCTTAGAAACACGGAGATGCAGAGGCCGCCAATGACGGCGATGGCAAGCGGCTGGAGCATCTGAGAGCCGGAGCCTAGAGCGAAGGCTAGAGGAAGCATGCCAGAGACGGCCGCAATGGCGGTCATGGCTATGGGACGGAGACGGCGCTGGGCCGCGTGGAGCATAGCCTCGCGGGCTAGATCGCGCTCATCTCCGGCCCTCTGGTTGCTCTCGCGCCCGGGGTTGGCGTCTACTGCGGTGCGGAATTTTTCGTCTGCGTCGAGCAGAAGAATGCCGTTTTTCGCCACGATGCCAATGACCATGATCAGGCCCATAAAGCTGGCTACATTGAAGTTCGTATTGGTAATCAGAAGCGCGATGACGACGCCGGCGATCGACAGTATGGAGCTGGTGAGGATGGCTGTAGGGGCGGAGAAGTTCCGGAATTCGGCAAGCAGTACGGCGAACACGAGAGCGAGAGCGAGCAGAAGAACGCGGGCAAGGTCGTGAAAGGATTTCTGTTGTTCCTGATAGGTGCCGCCGTACTCCACGCGCACAGTAGAGGGAAGGTTGAGACGCGAGACAACCTGTTTCACCTGGGTCATAGCACCGCCGAGGTTAGAGCCTTCGAGTCGGCCGCTCACGATAACCACTTGCTGGAGATTTTCACGGCGAATCTCGTTCTGCGGGGGAAGCTGGGTCACCTGCGCGAGCGAACCGAGGGTCGCGGTGTGGCCGAGGCTCGAGTTAAAGACAGTGTTCTGGATGGCATCCAGCGAGGCGCGGTTGGCTTCGGGAAGACGGACACGGATCGTGTACGGGCGGCCCCCAACGATCATTGGGTCGTTGGTGGTCAAGCCGTCCATGATGGAAGTGGCGTCCTCGGCGACCTCGGTGGGAGTGAAGCCGAGGCGGCCGGCGACGACCGGGTCTACCTCGAAGCTCGTGGCGGGACCGCTGAGCGTATTGTCGATGCCGTTCTGGGTGTCGACAACGCCGGGAACAGAGGCAATGGCGGTCTGGACGCGGGGCGCGAGCTGATGGAGCAGTTGGATGTCGTTCGAGAAGAGCTTGACCTGTATGGGCTCGGGCGAGTTCGACAGGTCACCGATCATGTCCTGGAGCACCTGGGTGAACTCGATGTCCAACTGGGGCTCGGACGACTTGATCTGCTGGCGGACGTCGTTGATGACCTCGTCGATTGATCGGGAGCGTTTCGGATTGAGCCGTACGGTGAAGTCGCCGTAGTTGGCTTCGGTCACGGCGGCAAGGCCGAGCTGGAGCCCCGTGCGGCGGGAGGTGATGGTGACCTCAGGGACATGGCGCAGGACCGCATCGACGTGCTCGAGGACGCGATTGGTTTCGGCGAGCGAACTGCCGGCCGGCATGATGTAGTCAAGAATAAATGAGCCCTCGTCCATCGCCGGCAGAAGGTCTGAACCAAGTCCGTTGTAAGCGAAGTAGCCCCCGACGACGACAACGAGGCAGATCAGAGCAAGGGCGACAGGCCGCCCGAGAGCCCAGTTTAGAACGCGCTCGTGCAAATGGAATATGCGGCGCATCACAGGGCCGGATTCGTGTACCGGATCTTCGTCGGCCTCCTGTCCCGGGACGTCCTGCGCGGCTTCTTGCCCAGCTTTGTCAGGCTTGTTTCGCAAAAGTACGAGGCTGAGCGCGGGCGTGAAGGTGAGGGCCAGCATGAGCGAAGTGATCAGGGCTGCGGTCATGGTAACGGCGAGGGCGCGGAAGAAGCTCCCCGTGACGCCGGTAACGGCGATGAGAGGAAGGAAGACCACGACCGGCGTGATGGTGGAGCCGAGGAGTGGGATAGTGAGTTCGGAGAGCGCTTTGCGGACCGCGTCGGGGCCTGATTCGCCACGATCGCGATGCACGACGATATTTTCGACGACGACGATCGCATCGTCTATGACGAGTCCGATCGCCGCGGCAAGACCTCCAAGAGTCATGAGGTTGAAAGACTGGCCAATGACCCAAAGAAACAGAATTGTCACCGCTACAGTCACGGGGATCACAAGGCCGGCGATGAGCGAGGAGCGCCAGTCGCGGAGGAAAAGGAAAAGGATGAGGCAGGCGAGGGCGAGCCCGATAAGGATCGCATCGCGGACGCTGGCGATGGACTCTCGCACGAGCTCGGACTGATCGTAAAAAGGGACCAGGTGCGCGCCATGCGGAAGTGTGGTTTGAAGCGAGGCGATCTTGTCGGCGATAGCATTGGCGACCGCCACTGTGTTGCTGGCCGGCTGGCGCGCGATGTTGAGCAGGATAGACGGTCGGCCGTTCGCCGTCACCATGGTGTAAACGGGCATGGTGGAAGGCACGACAGCGGCTACATCGGCAACCCGCACAGGAGCTCCGCTGGCTGTGGTTTTGACCACCAGATTTCCGAGCTGGGCGGAGTCGTGGGCCTGCGCGCCGACGAGCGCCAGAATGAGCTGATGGTTTGCGTCATAAAGGCCGGGAGAGTCGACAATGTTAGAGGCCTGGACGGCGTTGACCAGGTCGAGCAGGGTGACGCCCGCGGTCTGCAAACGTGCGAGGTTCGGGACAATGTGGAACTCGGGGACCTGGCCTCCCTGCACGATCACGGTACTGACGCCGTCGACTCGATTGAGGGGAGGCTTGAGGTCGTACGTTGCGGTCTCCCATAGCTGGGTGGGGGAGACCATGTCATGGCCGTCACGGTCCTGGTCGGAGGTGAGCGCGTAGCCGAGGATTGGGAAGGTGGCGAAGGTGAGCCGGGTGGTCGTGATGCGGGCGGTCGCGGGCAGCGTCTGCTGAACTCTTGCGAGGGCCGCATCGGTAAGTTGGAGCGTCTGGTACATGTCGACGTTCCAGTTGAAGAAAAGGCTGATCTCGGCCGAGCCTCGGCTTGTGGTGCTGCGGACGATCTGAAGCCCCGGGACACTGTTGATAGCGTCTTCGATAGGTTTGGTGATCGTGACCTGCATCTGCTCTACGGGCATCACGCCGTTATCGATGCCGATGACCACGCGAGGGAAGTTGGTGTCCGGGAAGACAGAGATGGGGACCTGAAACGCGGCATAAGCGCCAGCTAGGGCCAGGACGGCAAGAAAGAAAAAGATTGGCTTGGCGAGGGAAGCCAGCCAGAATTGCGGCTCTCCATGAGAAGAGGGAGGGGTCGAAGAGGGCGCGGGGGCAGGAGTGGAGATCACTTCGCGTCATCCTTCTTTCCCGGGGTGCTCTCGTCGGATTTTTGGCTTTCAGCATCCCCCACGGGGGCCGTGCCAACCTTCACCTTGGTTCCTTCATCGAGGCCGTATGCTCCCGTCGTAATGACGGTGTCGGTACCCGTAATTCCCGATAGGACCTGCACCTGATCCTTTGCCTGTATGCCAAGCGTGACGGGGCGCTTGTGTGCGGTGCCGTCGCTGGATATGACCATGACCGATTTTGTAACCCCGTCAACGTCCGTCTGAACCGCTGCGGACGGGATCAGCAGCGCGTTCGAAGCGGATCGACCGGTAATCGAGGCATGAACGGCGGTGCCGGCTTTGAACTTGCCGTCACGATTCTCAACTCGAAGCCAAACCTCGATGGTAGTGCTGCCGGGGTCCAGGGCGGGGCTGACGAGGGTGACTTTCGCAGGGACGGGGTCGTCGACCCCCGGAACGGTGAGGGTGGCGGCCGCGCCGATGGTGAGCTGCTGGGCTTGCATTTGCGCGATATGTAGCTTGGCGAGAAGGGCGGACGTGTCCATCACAGTGATAACGGGCGTTCCTGCGGAAGCCGTCTCTCCGGCGAAAAGTGGGCGATCAGTAATTACGCCGTTGATAGGGCTGCGGATCTCGGTGTAGCTGAGTTGAGCTTCGGCCCCGAGGTACTTGCCTTTGGCGGAGGTCAGTTGGCCCTGGGCATTCTGAAGGGATGCCTGATGGCTGACGTTTTTGACAGCGGCGAGATGCTGCGCGGCGATATCGTAAGCGGCTTGCGCCTGGACGAGGGCTGCCTTGGAAGTGTCGAGGTCGCGACCGGGAATAGCTCCCTGAGCAAAGAGATGGGTTCGGCTGGCGACGATGCTCTGGTTGAGGTTGAGCGTGGCCTTGGCCTGCGTGGCATCGAGCTGCGCGCGGGTATAGTCTTCTGGGGTGGTGGCGCGGGTAGCGGTCTCAAAGGTGGCCTGCGCGGCGGTGTAGGCGCCTTTGTTGTCTAGCGCGGCGGCTTGCAGGTCACCGTTTTCTAGGATGCCGAGGAGCTGGCCCGCTTTTACCTTCGAGCCGCGCTGGACGTAAAACTTCTTCACCGGCGCGGTAACCTTGGGGGAGATCGCCGCCTGCGCAAGGGGGGCGAGGATCGCGTCCACTTTAATCTGTTCCGCGATGTTGCCCAAAGCGGGATGGACCGCCTGTACGTACACCAGGGGGGTTGGAGTTTCTTCGGCCTTCCTGCAGCCGGACGCCATGAGCAAAACGAAGCAGGCGAGAGAAAGAACGAGTGCGGTGGGGAACCCTGTCTTTGACACAATGCATACCGCTGGCTGGGCTGTCGGCCGTACGTGGTAGGTCCGGGGCTGGACTCGCATGTCGGTTGATTTCATGGCTGCATCGTCCCTGTCAAAAGCTGAAGGTTGGCCAAAGCGACTTCGTAGCGAACGGTTCCGTCTTCGCGTGCGAGTTCGGCGGTGGTGAGAGAGTTCTGCGCGTCCACGACTTCGAGCACGGTGGCCTCACCGGCAGTGTAGCGAAGCCGCGTAAGGTGCAGGCTCTCTTCAGCCGTGCGCACGCTGAGCCCGAGAGAGGCAAGCTGGTCGCGTGCAGTGGCGGCCTCGGCGTAGAACTCTTCGAGCTGCGCGACAAGCCGGCGCTGGGCAAAGGTCAGGGTGACTTTGGCGGCATTGCGGAGAATCTCGGCTTGACGGATTCTGTGCTGGGTTGAAAGCCAATCCCAGATGGGGATGTCGAGGGTCGCGGAAGCGGAGTAGCCAAGATTGTGGACGCCGTCCGGACCTCGTGCAGCAAATTGCGCCGCGTCGATGCCGTAAGCGACGTTCAGTCCGAGGTCAGGCAGATAGGCGGCGCGTGCCGCGCGAACGTTGAGGGTATCGACCTGAAGCGACGCTGCCGCACTCATCAGCTCAGGGTTGTGACCTCGCGCAGCGGTCTCAATCTGGGCCTGGCCTGGCAGTTCAGCGGGCGCAGGGGCCGGGGTGAGCGAGAAGGGCTGCCGCGGATCAGGATAGAGCAGGACGCCGAGTTCAAGACGTGCTCGCTGCTGCTGAAGTTGCGCATCGGCGAGATCTCGCGCTCGTTGCTGCTGCTGCAGTTGGGCCTTCACGACGTCTGCGTGGGCGGCTTCGCGGGCGACTTCCCTCTGCTGCGTCAGGGTGGTGAAGCTGTCAGCTTCCCGAGCGGCCCGCTGGGTTACCGCCAGTTTACGATCCGCGGCAAGCGAGCCGTAGTAGAGCGAGACTACAGTGGAGACAAGGCCACGGCGCGCGATTTCAAGCTCTGCTGAGGCGACCGCGGCAGCGGCACTGGCGCGGGCTACGGCGGTCAGCTGGGCAAGGCCGATAGTTTCAGTGACGCTGCCTTGACTGGTGTATTCATGGACGGCATTGTTCGCGATGAATCGCGGCGTGGAGGTGATCGCCGGAGAGCCTACGCTGGCATTGCCTGACCCTGTGCTCGCTTCCGCGGGCTGGGTATAGAGGAAGTTGTTGTGATAAACGGCTCCAGGCAACAGTGCGGCACGTGCAATGGAGCGGTCGAGCTGACTCACCCGGGCTGCGGCGCTCGCGGCAGCAAAGCCGGGTTCGTTGGCGCGGGCCAGGGCGACAGCCTGTTCGAGGGTAACGACGGGAGTAGGAGTGGAGGCCCCGGCAACGACCGGCTGTGCCGAAGCGGTGCTGGAACTCTGATGCAGCGATCCCGTCTGCTCTTGCATCTGGAACGGAAGTTGCGCCGCCGTCGAAACCTCGGGCGCAGAGGGAAAGGGCGTTGCCTGCTGCGCGTGGATGCAAACACTCGCCGCGCCCAGAGCGCACAGGCTCAGGGCGCGGGGCATTTTGCCATAGCGAAGTACGGGGGTTGCCGACACTCTTAGCGACCGACCACGATCACGTGGAAGGAGCCGGGCACGATAGCCGGGCGTGGACGGGGATTCTCTGCGGTGGGTGCTGGTTTAGGTCCAAAGCTTGCAGTGATCAGATAGACTTTTCCGTTCGACGAATCGAAAGACATCGTGCGTGCTCCACGCTCTGTGTTGACGGTCTGTAGGACAGGGTAGCTCGACTTGCCCGCGTCGACAACGGTGAGAGTTCCGTCGCCGTTAGACGAGAACGCGACCTTGTGCGCGGGGTCATATCCAGCGGCATCCGGTCCCTCGCCAATGGCCACAGTGGCAAGGTGCTTGCCAGTGGTAGCGTCTGTTACGGCCATGACTTTGCCGTCGCAAACCGAGAAGAGACGATGTCCAGCGGTGTCGATCGCGAGACCAGACGGAGATTCGCAGCCTGGCAGCGGCCAGGTCGCCGTAGCTTTCAGCGTCTTTGCATCGAGACGGACGATCTCGTTCTTGTCTTCAATGTTGACGAAAACGTTGCCGGATCCGTCTGCTTCGGGGAACTCGGGCTTACCCGGAAGCGCGATGGTCGCAAGGACCGTCCGCTTGCTTGCGTCAATCACGGTTGCATCACTGCTGCCTCCGTTGAAAGCCCATACGGTTTTGGTTGCGGGCTCGAACAGCAAGCCGTCGGGGTTTTTTCCCGCGGGAATCGAGGCCACCTTTTCCAGGGTGCCGCGGTCGAAAGCGACAACCTCCCCTGCGCCGCCATCTGAGACGAAGCCGAACTTGCCGGTGCTGTCAAATACGACCCCGTGCAGGCGCTTGAAACCTGTGATCGTTCCTGCAGACTTGCCCGTTGCAGTATCGAGCACCTCCACCTGGGTACCGTGGGTGATGTAGAGGCGGTGGGACGGTGCGTCAACGGCAAGATAGTCCCATCCGCCTTCCCCTCCAATCGTCCATTTCGTCTGGACGCTGTACGGGGCTTGCGCAGTCGCGGCAACAGGCGTCATGCCAACGAGGCATACAAAAGCTGCGGAGGCTACTGTGGACAGATCCAACAACCTTTGAACAGAGACCCTAACGGACGTCGACTTCATATGCGCTCCAGAGATAAATTCGGCAGCTGGTTTCTCAGCCGCAAGGTTACTATCGCAGACGCTGATTAATCCAACCTGAAGACGCATGCCATCGTCGGTAGGATGCAAGGATAACGACAGCGGTCGAATTTCGTCCTGGAATCCCTCCCGACAAAATAGCTCGACGGCAACCACCACACGACGAACGACCGATGATCGAGCCATCTCAGCAAGCGGATGCAGCAAGTGGGAGCCGTACCAAGACGGTAGTCCCCTGCTCAAGAACGCTCGCGATTTCGATAGTGCCTCCGCTGCCTTCCACGATGGCTTTCACGATCGCGAGACCGAGTCCAGTGCCTCCGGTGCGGCGGCTACGCGACGGGTCACCACGATAGAAACGCTCGAAGACGAACGGCAGCATGTCTGCAGGGATTCCCGTTCCCTGATCACGGACGCGCAACTCGAGCCAGTTCCCTGTCGCCACGTCGGTGGCACACGCCGACATCTCCACGACGGTGTCCGGGTGACCATGCTGCAGCGCGTTCAGAAGCAGGTTCGAACAAAGCAGGTGTAGATCGTCTTCTGCGATGGAGGTCTTGACTTCGCCGCAGCTCACCTGCTCCACCCGGAGCTGCCGAAGGGCAGCAACGGGCGCGAGCTCCGCAATAGTACTTCGAATCAGCCGGGCTACGTCCACATCGAAGCGGGGTTCCCGATCCTCGGAGGACATGCTTTGCCCATCAAAGCGGGCCAGCGTCAACATCTTTGAGACTATGTCTTCCATCCGCTGCATATCACCTTCGCAGCGTTCGAGACCGGTGTGATATTCAGCGGCGCTGCGCGGCTTCAGAGTGAGCAGTTGCACCGACGACTTCGCAACGGCAACGCCGGTTTTGAGTTCATGGGCAGCGTCGCTGATGAAACGGCGCTGCTGCGAAAAGGAGCGTTCCAATCGCTGCAGCACCGCCTCAAAAGCCGCGGCCACGGGAGCAAGCTCGGCTGTGTTCCGGACCCTCGGCGAAGGAGCGAACTGCCACGAAGTAACCGAAACTGTTTCTGCTTCTCGTGCCAATTCACCAAGCGGCGCGAGCTCCCGGTCCAGCAGCCAAAGCATGATCGCCGCCGAGATAGCAAGCAGCAGGACGCTGAGAACACCGTAGAACCCGACAGCTTGCCAGATCGCGTTCCACAACGGCGCAGTAGGCGAGCCGTAGAGGATGGTGACACGACGGGCAATGCCTCCGCCTTTGTCGCCGGGGTCAACGTTGCGCACCCCCTCAAGCTGTAGAACCCGATAACGCTTTCTTCCTACCGTAACGCGCTGGAACAGTTTCGAATCGTCCAACGGTGCCGATGGGACGGGCCCCTCCCAATTCGAAGAGCGGCCTAGAACGCGGCGGTTCTGGTCCCGAACCTCAAAGATGTCGCTCTTCGGCAGGTTATTTTCCGTTCCGTCGAGCATCACGTTATCGTAGGCGTCTTCAGCGTCCTGCACGGCTCCCAGCAGAGAGTCCGCACGGCCCCGCAGCATGATGTCAAATGCATGGAAGCGGGCATGACGTTCATACGCGAGGGCGACTCCGGTGATCGAAAGCGCGGAGGCGAGTTCGACAAGAAGGATCGAGGCGACGAGGCGATGCTTGATCGAGTGGAGGCTCATTTCCGCTCCTGCTCGAGATACGAACTTGCAAGGTCAAGAGAGAGCCGGTACCCCCGTCCGCGCAAAGTCTCAATGCTGGGGTGTGCATTGTCGGCGTCGAGCTTGCGCCGCAGGTTCGACAGGTGCGCTTCGATGACGTTCGAATGGTGCTCCCAGTTGTAGTCGTACAGGTGCTCCAGCAGTTCGCGTTTGGAGACGATAACGCGTGGGCGGTGCATCAGATATTCGAGAATGCGGTACTCGGTGGGAGAGAGATCGATGCGGCGGCCGGCGCGGTGAACCGTTTGTTCGAGGGTGTTAAGCTCAACGGCGGCAAGACGGAGGATAGGATCGGCGACGCCTTTGGCGCGTCGGATCAGCGCCTTGGCCCGGGCCAGAAGTTCGCCGAGATCGAAAGGCTTGCTAAGGTAATCGTCAGCACCGCAGTTCAGCAGGTTGATAACGGAAATGGATTCGGAGATCGCGGTGAGCACGAGAACCGGGGTGCGGTCCCCGGCGGCGCGCAGCCTGCGCAGAACATCCTGGCCGCTGACCAGGGGCAGCATCAGGTCGAGCAGGATTAGGTCGTAGCAGCGGTTCTCCGCGAACGAAAGGCCGGTCGGCCCGTCCAGGGCACAGTCGACGGCGAATCCCGCGCCTTCGCGGAGAGCGGCCGCGACGTTCTCCGACAGGCGGGTCTCATCTTCGATCAGCAGCACGCGCATAACGATAGTGTCGCCGATTGCAGCTTAATCTGGGCTGAAGGCGGAGTGCGTTCCGCTTGCTTAGAAAGCAAGCGTGCGCATCCAAGCCAACAGCAATACTTAGGCGTTTGCTGAGAGTAGAAACGGGTTGTTCATCGAACAGGTGCAGTGCGGCGCACAGAGTGGTTCGATAGTAGTCTGAATTGGCGGGAACATCGGGGTAAAAGGAGTGGTGGCGATGGAGACGAAGATACTTCCTCTGAGAGAGCGTGCGGCATGGAAGGCGCTGGAACAGCATGCGAAGGCGATCAAGAGTATGACGCTGCGACAGATGTTCGACGATGACCCGGCACGTGGCGAACGTCTGACGACAGAGGCAGCGGGCATCTTCCTGGACTACTCGAAGAATCGGGTGACCGACGAAACGCTGAGGCTTCTGGTGCAACTGGCGGAGGAGTCCGGGCTCAAGGCGCGTACCGAGGCGATGTTTCGCGGGGACAAGATCAATATCACGGAGAACCGCGCGGTACTGCATGTCGCGCTTCGAGCCCCCGAGAGCGAGTCGATTGTAGTGGACGGAGAAGACGTGGTGCCAGCCGTCCATGCAGTGCTCACCAAAATGGCCGCCTTTGCCGAGCGTGTCCGCAGCGGCAAGTGGAAGGGGCATACCGGCAAGCGCATTCGTAACGTCGTCAATATTGGGATTGGCGGGTCGGACCTGGGGCCGGTCATGGCCTACGAGGCGTTGAGGTTTTACAGCCAGCGCGACCTGACCTTCCGGTTTGTGTCGAACGTGGACGGGACCGATCTTGTCGAAGCGGTGCGGGACCTCAAGGCTGACGAGACGCTCTTTCTGGTGGCCTCGAAAACATTTACGACGCTCGAGACGATGTCGAATGCGCGCTCGGCCAGGGAATGGGCTCTTGCCGGCCTAGGCGGCGATGAGAAAGCGGTTGCGAAGCACTTTGTGGCGATTTCCACCAACGCGAAGGAGGTGGCGAAGTTCGGGATCGACACCGAGAACATGTTCGGGTTCTGGGACTGGGTGGGCGGACGCTACTCGATGGATTCGGCGATCGGGCTTTCGACGATGATCGCCATTGGCGTCGAAAATTTCCGCTCCATGCTCGATGGGTTTCACGCGATGGATTTGCACTTCCGCACGGCCCCGCTCAACCAGAACCTGCCGGTGCTCATGGGCCTGCTGACTGTCTGGTATACGGACTTCTTCGATGCACAGACAGTGGCTGTGCTGCCTTACGAGCAATACCTGAAGCGTTTTCCGGCATATCTGCAGCAGTTGACCATGGAGTCTAACGGCAAACATGTGACCCTCGACGGCACGCCAGTTGGAACTGAAACGGGGCCGATCTACTGGGGTGAGCCAGGGACTAACGGGCAGCACTCGTTCTACCAGCTGATTCATCAAGGAACACGTCTGATTCCCTGCGACTTTATCGGTTTCTATAAAGCGCTCAATCCGCTCGGGCAGCATCACGACACGCTGATGGCGAATGTGTTCGCGCAAGCCGAGGCCCTCGCGTTCGGCAAGACCGCCGAGCAGGTGAAGGCTGAGGGTACGCCGGACTGGCTGGTGCCCCATCGTGTCTTTGAGGGTAATCGGCCGTCGAATACGCTGCTCGCCGATAGGCTGACGCCCAGTCTGCTTGGACAGTTGATTGCGCTCTATGAACACGCGGTGTTTACGGAAGGCGTGATCTGGAACATCGACTCTTTCGACCAGTGGGGCGTGGAGCTTGGCAAAGTGCTGGCACAGAAAATTATTGGAGAGCTCGAGAGCAAGGACGAACCTCCGATGGCGCACGACAGCTCGACAACAAGCTTGATCCGCAGATACAGAAAAAACAAGTAAGCCTCAGCAACAACACTGGCGAACGAGAGTTACCGCGAAGGAGCGAGAGATGCAGCTAGGGATGATAGGTCTGGGCAGGATGGGCGCCAACATGGTCCGGCGGCTGGCGGCACATGGGCACGAGTGCGTGGTGTTCGATATGTCTCCGAAAGCCGTGGAAGACCTCTCGAAGGAAAAAGGCGTGACGGGGTCTACCTCGATGGAGGAGTTCGTCCGTACCCTGGCCAAGCCGCGCGCGGTCTGGATGATGATTCCGGCAGGCGTGGTGGACCAGACGATTGCCGAGATCGCGCCGCATCTGGAGTCGGGCGACATCCTGATCGATGGAGGCAATTCCTACTACATCGACGACATCCGCCGCGCGAAGGAGCTGGAGGCGAAGGGTATCCAGTATGTTGATGTAGGAACCAGCGGCGGCGTGTGGGGCCTTGAACGCGGCTATTGCATGATGATCGGCGGGTCCGATGCCGCGGTGGAACACCTGGATCCCATCTTCAAGACGATTGCGCCTGGAATGGGAGACATCGCGAAGACGCCCAGTCGTGGCGATCGAGGTGGCACGGCGGAGCAAGGCTATCTGCACTGCGGAACCAATGGCGGCGGCCACTTCGTAAAAATGGTGCACAACGGAATCGAGTACGGAATGATGGCGGCCTATGCCGAGGGCCTCGGTGTGCTGAAAGCTGCGAACATCGGAAAACATATCGCTGAGATCGACGCCGAAACCACACCGCTGCGTGACCCGGAACACTATCAGTATGACTTCAACCTGCCCGACGTAACCGAGGTCTGGCGTCGCGGTAGCGTGATCGCGTCGTGGCTGCTCGACCTGACGGCGGACGCGCTGGTGGAGGACCCCGAACTCAGCAAGTTCGGAGGCAGAGTGTCGGACTCCGGCGAAGGCCGCTGGACCATCAAGGCAGGCATCGACGAGGGCGTGCCCACACCCGTGCTGACAGCAGCGCTTTACGAGCGGTTCAGTTCGCGGGGCGAGGCCGAGTTTTCCAACAAGCTGCTGTCCGCCATGCGATACGAGTTCGGCGGCCATTTGGAAAAGCCGGCGAAGTAGATCAGCCAGGTCTAAACAGATTATTCAGGAGACGATTTCGTGAGCAACTCTCATTCCGATGCGCTGGTGTTCTTCGGTGCCACTGGCGACTTGGCCTATAAAAAAATCTTCCCCGCGTTGCAGTCCATGATCAAACGCGGCAGCTTGAATGTTCCGGTGATCGGCGTCGCGAAGGCCGGCTGGAACCTCGATCAACTCAAAGCGCGGGCCTTGGACAGCCTCGAAAAACACGGAGGCGTCGATCAGGCGGCATGGGCAAAGCTGAGCGAATTGCTGCGCTATGTTGACGGCGACTACGTCGATCTTGCGACGTTCACGGCCGTAAGGAAGGAGCTTGGCACGGCCGAGCATCCAGCTCACTACCTGGCAATTCCGCCGATGCTGTTTGAGAAGGTGGTGGAGCAGCTTGTCCAATCTGGCTCTGCCAAGGGCGCGCGCATCATTGTCGAGAAGCCGTTCGGCCATGACCTGGCTTCGGCGCAGGAACTGGACCGCATTCTGCTTTCGGCCTTCTCCGAGTCCTGCATCTTTCGGATCGACCACTATCTGGCGAAGGGGCCTGTACACAACATGGTCTCGTTCCGATTTTCCAACAGCTTTCTCGAGCCGTTGTGGAATCGCGAGTTTATAGAAAGTGTGCAGATTACGATGGCCGAAGATTTCGGCATCCAGGGACGCGGTGTGTTCTACGACCAGACCGGCGCCATCCGCGACGTGGTGCAAAATCATATCTTCCAGGTGATGTGCAATCTGGCGATGGAGTGCCCGGCGCGCGCAGACTCCGAGTCGATGCGTGATGAGAAGGTCAAGGTGCTCAAGTCGATTCCCGCCATCGACCCCAGGGAGTTGGTGCGCGGACAGTTCATCGGCTATCACCAGGAGCCCGGCGTCGCACCTGACTCGCAGGTCGAGACGTTCGCCGCGTTAAAACTCGAGATCAAATCCTGGCGCTGGGATGGTGTGCCCTTTTACATTCGCGCCGGTAAAAACCTGCCGCTGACCTGCATGGAAGTTATGGCGCGCTTCCGCAAGCCACCCACAACCAACCTCACCGAGCCGAATACGCCACAAAACTACGTTCGCTTTCGCATCAGCCCCGAGGTCACTGTGGCGATGGGAGTATCGGTCGCATCGCAGACGGGTACCGGACCGCGGCAGGAGGTGGAGATGGTCGCCAGCCGTCATCCCCGCCCGGAAGAGATGGAAGCCTACGAGCGTGTACTGAGCGATGCAATGGCTGGCGATGCAACCCTGTTTGCGCGCCAGGATTACGTCGAGGAGGCTTGGCGTATTGTGGACCCGGTGCTGAAAGCCACCACGCCTGTGTACCCCTATCAGCCGCACACGTGGGGGCCGACGGAGGCAGATCAGGTTGCGCCTGAGCATGGGTGGGAGTGTCCGCAGGCGGAGGAAGAAGAGGATTTTCGGATCATCAATCCGCGCTAAGCTGGGGTGCTGAACTGGGGTGCGGACCTGGCGAAAACAGCTTGCCCGCAGTGGCCGATCTTCGCCGAAGCCTCTTCGGCAGAACTGCTTGAAGCGGCAGTCCATCAGGCAATGCGCGGGGCAAGGATCGCGCGGAGCAAGGCTATTTCTTGGCGAGGCACTTCGACATGATAGCGCTATGAAGCCGGTCGCGAAGCTCCGGGGACACTTCGTAAAGCTCTGCGCCTTTATAGACTTCGATCGTCTGGTGGGTAGTGTTTAGAACCACCCGGCAGTGCTGGCAGCCGGCAGTGTGGACGCTGATCTCGTCTCGGAGATCCGCGGTCAGTTGGTCGTCGAAATAGTCGGAGAGATGACTGAGGAGATCGGTGCAGTTCATGCGGGTTGGCCCTCCTGCTTCTGCCGAAAGTAGCGGCTCAGCCGTTCACGCAACTGCAGCCGCGCGCGCAATAGGCGAGATTTCACGGCGGGGACGCTCAAGCCAAGCGCCTCCGCAGTCTCTTCCGTGGAGAGATTTTCAATGTCGCGCAGAGTGAAGACGGTTCGGAACCCCGGAGGAAGACCCTGAATCGTCTTACGCAGGATATCCCCCAATTCGGCCTGGTTGTATTGCTGCTCAGGATTAGGGCGCCACTCGGCAAAGTCCCTGGGGATTGAGCCTTCTTCGGTCTGGACGTCTTCGTCCATTGAGACGGTTTTGCTGGTTTTGCGTTTGCGGAGACGCATAAGGCTCTCGTTGACGGCGATCCGGACCAGCCAAGTAGAGAACTTCGAGTTTCCCTGGAACTGCTCCAGCTTCTCGTAGGCCTTGAGAAATGCGTCCTGCGTGATGTCTTCGGCGTCTTCACGGTTTTGTGTGATGTGCTGCGCTACGCGGAAGATTTGACGCTCGTACTGCCGGACAAGCTGCTCAAACGCGGCGGTGTCCCCATCTTTGGCGCGCGCAACGAGCGCTACGTCGGGATGGACTTCTTCCGTTACTGGGGATTGGATGGCAGGCATGCGTAAAAGGTTCGAAAAGCTGCGACTCCATTGAGTGTAAACGGCGTTGCGTCGGAGAGCAAAGCGAGCAGGCTCAGAGGTGCTCGACTATCAACGCAGATCGGCCCAAGATGATCCCAGATCAGCTCACGGAAACAGCTCTGAAGCAAAGAAACACAGGGGAGCAGAGCGTCGTTATTGCATGTACCCGTTCTAGTTTCCGAGGATGCCGACGTCGATATATTGCGTCAACGGAAAACGCAGGTAAATAAGAGCACCCGGCCGCGATGATCTGCCTGCCGGGTGTTCAAACATGGCCTGGGAGAGGCCGAAGAGGAACAGGTACAGCAAAGCCTAACGGGCAAACTTGCGGCGGAGCGACCCCGCGGCACCAAGCAGGCCGGTGCCAAGAAGCAGGAAGGTGCCTGGTTCCGGGGTGGGCGCAATGGCGACGTTGGTGAAGACGAAGGTGTCGTCGTTGTAGTCGAGGTCGGTGCCGGTGAGCGGTTTAAGGCTGGTAACGCCAAGATCTTCCATGCCGATGTAGATGCCTGCGGGAATGCCGCTGATGCCGCCCGTATACGGAGTGACGTAAGCATGGTTGCGTCCGTCGACACTGAAGGAGGTGGGAGTGGCGTCAGTGTTGATTGAGTCGAAGTGTTTGCCGGTGGTGCTGTTGAACAGTATGACCGCGAGACGGTCGCCCCCGTTGACGGAGCCGAAGTTTACGGCTACATCAGGCGTGGAACTGTGGTTGGGCAGCAGAAACCCGCTGAACGTGTTGCGGCTCATGTCCCAGAGCTCGACGGAGTCGTTGTCCGCGGCGCTCGCTGAGACGAAATACCCTGTCACCTGACCGGTGTGGGCCGCGGTAAGTGACGCCGCAGGGGCGAGCTGGCCGACGCTTGGATAATGGATGTTGTCGGCGAGCAACGGAGAAGTGAAGGCAGAGAAGGAAAGGATCGAAGCAAAGGCGAGCAGGGTGAAGCGCATGATTGGTGTTCCTTTGGTGAGATCTGATGATTTGTCGTTACGCAGGAGTACATTGCAATCGGCACGCCAAACCGAAATAGTGCATTCTTTTGCATATTCGAGGGTGGCCGACGTAAATGAACCCCGAAGTGGGCAAAACTTTTCCTCCTTTGCCCAGGGAGGGCACTATTTTGCCCCACGGAGCTCCTAGCACCGGGGTGCTGACTATCTCGTCCTATGTTCTAGGCAACAAGTGAAATAACAACGAGGCCAGCAAGAGCAAGGAAGGTGAACGCGTATCTGGCAAGGTTCGCCGGGGAATGCCCGCGCGCTGTAAGCCTCGTGCAGCTTAGAGTGGAGAGGTAGGCAGGAGCCAGACAATCGACATGATGGTGAGCAGGTGCGACAGGCTACGGGCGAGGTTCGGGTGGGGTATATTTCTGGCGTTGCTTCTGATCCATGTAGGGAGCCTGGCGGAGGTACGCGCCCAGGAAAACCCATCACGGCAGAGCAAGACGACCCGCGGGAGGACTAAGTCCGCGCACGCCGGCAAAGCGGCCTCACAATCTAGAGGAACTCACCCCAGCACCGGAGCTGGATCCCGTAAGACCGGCTCGACAAAGGCACACAGCGCAAAAAGAGGTGTCGCAAGGAAAGGGTCTCCCACCAGCAGGCGCCGAGCGAGTGCTAAGACCCTGAGGCGTAAGCCGACTGCGCAGACGATTCGACTCACTAGCGCCTTCCATGCGTCCGAGCAGCTACGTCCCATGGCGCAGCAGCTTGCCGCAACGCGCTCCCCAGCGGCATACAGCGGGGTAGAGACGTACGCGCGAACGCATCCGGGCGAGGCGATGGCGGCAGCTTACCTTGCGCTGGGACACGCCTACGGCCTCGACCATCGGTACGGCGATGCGGCGAACGCATATCGCCAGGCAAACCAGAGCGGCACGGCGCTCGACGATTATGCCGATTACCTCGGGGCCCAGTCCGCGGTGCAGGCTAATCGCGGCGCGGATGCCTACACCCTGCTGGACCGATTTGCAGAGCGGCACCCGGAAAGCATCTTCAACGCGGACGCTCCGGTGCTGCTGGCCAACGCTCATCTCCAGCAAAGCGATGCTCCCGGTGCGCTGAAGGTGCTCTTGGCCCAGAGCGGTTCGACGCAGGCCTCGCACGCGGATTTCCGCTACGCCCTCGGCCGCGCGTACCAGCTTTCAGGCGATATCGCAAAAGCCGCGACGACCTTTCGAAGTCTTTACGTACAGCTGCCTTTGAGCTACGAGGCAGGACAGGCAAGAGTGCAGATGGGCGCGCTTGGAACGGCTCCTTCCGCAACCGAACGTAAGGTGCACGCAGACCAGATGTTCAACGCCAAACGCTATGACGAGGCAAGCGAGGAGTATCACTCGATCCAGCGCGGCGGCGAGGGGCTTACCCAGGCCGATCACGACGCCCTCCTGATCTACGCAGCCGTGTGTGACATGAAATTGAAACGTATCAGTCGCAAGGAAGTGGAACGCCTGCCCGAAACCCAGGACGACAGCGCCGCGCTGAAGCAGTACATGCTTGCAGAGCTGTCGCGTAATGAAAACGACCAGGCCACCCATGATGCCATCATCCGCCAGATGGTGGAGAAATTTCCGAATAGCCGATGGTTGGAGGAGGCCCTGTACTCGGGCGGCAACATGTATCTGCTCAAGCACGATGCCCGACAGGCGACCTATCACTACTCGCTTCTGGTCAAGATGTTTCCACGAAGCACCTTTGCGGCCTCGGCGCACTGGCGCGCGGCGTGGATGAACTACCGCATGGGAAACTATGCCGAGGCAGCCCGCTTGATGGATGAACAGATTCAGGGCTACACGGCGGGCATCGAGGGGCCGAGCGCGCTTTACTGGCGCGGCCGTATCTACGAAGACCAGGAACACAACCTCGGACAGGCGGCAAACTACTACCGCACCTTGTCAGAGACGTTCGTGAACTACTACTACGCGAACCTGGCAAGACAGAGGCTGAAGGTGCTGGGCACCCAGGCTCCCGCCGTAACCCCATCCACCGTCCTCAGCGCTGTGGTAAAGCCGGAGATGCCCCCGCTCACCGGCGAGCTACCCGAAAATGAACCTCACCTGATCAAGGCGCGGCTGCTCGCGAACGCATCCCTGAACGAATATATTGCCCCCGAAATTCGAGCAAGCTCAACCGCCGACGAATGGGGCGCGCTTGCCCAGGGAGAGATTTACACGTCCTACGGCGAATACACCCGTGCGTTGCAGGCCATGAAGCACAGCGGAATCTCCTTCTTCGCTCTGCCTCTGGACCAGGTACCCGAGGTCTACTGGAGGCTCCTGTTCCCGCAGCCCTACTGGGCGGCGCTGGTTTCCAGTTCGCAGAAGAACGGCGTCGATCCTTACCTCGTCGCTTCCCTCATCCGGCAGGAGTCTGAATTCAATGCAGGTGCAGTCAGCCACGCCAACGCATATGGACTCATGCAGCTTCTTCCGAGCGTAGGCAAGTCGGAGGCGAAGAAGAACGGCATCAAGCATTTCAGTGCGCCCGAGCTGCTCAACCCTGCGGTGAACCTGGAACTTGGCACGGCCAATCTTCGGCAGGTACTCGATCGCTTCGGCGGACAGGTCGAGTACGCATTGGCAGCGTATAACGCCGGCGACGTCCCCGTCCGGCAATGGATGGAGAGCGGAACCTACAAGGACATACCCGAATACGTCGAATCGATCCCCTACACCGAAACCCGCGAGTACGTACAGGCCATCCTGCGGAACCGGGAGATCTACCGTGCGCTCTACGCCGGAAAGTAACAGGACCCGATCTGGGTGACCTTTCCCTCCGTCTTTTCGCCGCGCCGGCATTGACACGCCTTACAAATCGGGTATGCTTTGCACCATAACCGGTGCATCGGTTCCGACCGTTCCAATCTCTTGTTTGGCGGGCTCTGCTGCCGTTTCGAAGAAGGCGTCGAGCAGCAACGTTGCGAACTGGACCGAACACAACCGTGGAGAGATGAGGCCAGGCATGGTGGCGGAATTGGACCTGATTGACGTATGGATTCCGGAGCAGATGCAGCCGGGAACGATATTTCTGCTGGAGCAGCCGGGTGAGCTGGGCAAGGCGGAGAACCCGTATTGGGCAGTGCTGGCTTGTCCTTCTTGTGGGTCGCTCGGGCTGATCACAAAGCAGCAATGCGCCGGGCTGGAGGCCATGATCTGCGGAGCAAACCACTGTTCAGCCGAGTATGTGCTGAAAGAAAAGTCAATCCGCTACCGCAAACCCTGCTGAATCGTCTGCGAAAGAGCAGCTTTAACTGACCAAGCTGCCGCCTGCCCTCAGCTCTGTATTTCAAACACGCTGTCCAGCTTCTCGCGTAAGCATCTATATTTGTCCGCAGAAGTATCCACGATTTGTCCGCAGAAGTATCCACGAGAGCATCTTCCCGCCCAGTGGGTGTGTCCTCGTATGGCCTTCCATCTGCGAAAATAAAGAACGTGAAAAAGTTAGCGATCCTCGGTTCCACCGGCTCCATCGGCAACAGCACCCTCTCCCTCTGCGAATCCTTCCCCGACCGCTATCAGGTCCTATCGCTCGCCGCCGGCACAAACCTCGAAGCTGCCCTCGCGCAGAGCCTCCGCTGGCGCCCCAAGCTCATCTCCATGGCGACCGAAGAACTCGCCTCCAGGCTCCAAACCCATCTCGCGGAAGCAGGCATCGGCAACATCGAAGTGCTTCATGGCACGGCCGGCACCATCGAAGTCGCGACCCTTCCCGAAGTTGATTTCGTCGTTTCCGCAATTGTTGGCGTCGCCGGACTTGAAGCCACCTACGCCGCAATATGCGCGGGCAAAACCATCGGCCTCGCCAACAAAGAATGTCTCGTTGCCGCCGGCGAACTGATCATTGCCGCCGCACAAAAGCACCACGTCGCCTTGCTTCCCATCGACTCCGAGCACAATGCCGTCCACCAGTGCCTGCGCGGTGGCACACCCGCCGAGGTCAGACAAATCTGGCTTACCGCATCGGGCGGCCCCTTTCGTAACACACCGGCGGCAGACTTTGAACACATCACACCCGCACAGGCGCTCAAACATCCCACCTGGGTCATGGGCCCGCGCATCACCATCGACTCCGCCACCATGATGAACAAGGGCTTCGAGGTGATCGAAGCTTGCCGCCTCTTCAACCTGCCTCCCACGCGCGTTCGCACCACCATTCATCCTCAGTCCACCGTCCACTCCCTGGTCGAGTTTGTCGACGGCAGCATCCTCGCGCAGATCTCCGTAACCGACATGCGCCTTCCCATCCTGTACGCCTTGGCTTACCCGGAACGCATCGCGGTGACAGAAAAGGAAAACCTCACCTTCGACCTCGCCACCCTCAGCCAGCTTGACTTCGCCGAACCTGATCTTGCCCGCTTCCCTTGCCTGCGCCTCGCCTATGAAGCCGCAGTGGCCGGCGGACAATCCTGCATCGCCCTCAATGCCGCAGACGAGATCGCGGTCGCCGCCTTCCTCGAAGGTCGTATTCCCTTTCTCGGCATCCCGCGTACAATTGAAGTTGTGCTCGAGCTAACCTCCGGTCCTCCTCCCGCCTCCATATCCAATGTGCTTGGGGCAGATCTTGCCGCCCGTGCCTGTGCGCGCGAAGTGATCGCCCGATCCTACCCCGGAATGCGATCCTAGCGGCTGCTCGCACCACACGAATGAGGTTCTGAACACTCCCCATGGCCACCATCCTCCAGCTTCTTATCGTCCTCGGCATCATGGTTTTGGTCCATGAGTTCGGCCACTTCGCCGTGGCGAAACTCTGCGGCATCCGTGTCGAGGTCTTCTCCATCGGTTTCGGCAAGCGTTTGTTCGGTTTCCGCCGTGGCGAAACCGAATACCAGATCGCCGTTATTCCCCTCGGCGGATACGTCAAGATGGCCGGTGAAACCGCCTTCAACACTCCTGAAGAAGGCGCGTCTCGACCCACAGATCCCGGCGACTTCAACGCTCATCCGCGCTGGCAGCGCATGCTTGTCGCCCTGGCCGGACCCTTCGCCAACTTCCTGCTCGCCCTCGGCCTGATGACCGGCGTCTCCATGCTTCACAACGAGGTGCAGGAGTTCATCGACGGCCCCGCCTACACGGACTACATCGCACTCAACTCCTCTGCCAGCCGAACCGGCATCCGCTCCGGCGATACGATCGTGCACTACGACACCGTCGAGAACCCCACCTGGGATCAGGTCGGCACGCGCTCGCTGCTCAACCTTAATCAGACAATTCCCTTCTCCTACCTCCACAACGGCCAGCGCACCGACACCACCCTTCGCGTCGAGAACAAGGGCACCCCCGACGACTTCTCTCTCGAAAATCTTGGCCTTGTTCCCAGGATGCAAAACACGCCGGTGCAGGTCGATGCGCTCGAGCCCAACATGCCTGCCGCCGCAGCTGGGCTGAAGCCCGAAGACAAGATCGTCACCATCGACGGGCTGCAGCTTCACTCCGTCCCGGCGCTGCTCTCGTATCTCCAGGACCAGGCCGGCAAGCCCTCTTCCCTTGTCATCGAACGCAAGACCGCCGGCGCCTCTGAGACACTGCCCATTCGCGTCACTCCGCGTCTTGCCGACGTGCCAAGTGGCAAGGATTACCGCCTCGGCTTCGTCGCCGTGCAGCCTCCCGTCAAGGTAGAACGGCTTCCTTTCGGCAGAGCGGTGGCCGCGTCCTGGCAGTTCAACAAAAAAGGCTCGCTGCTGATTATCGAAGTACTGAAACGGCTCTTCACGCGCCAGGTTTCGGTCAAGAGCCTGCAAAGCCCCATCGGAATCGGCCAGCAGATCCACCAGGCCGCGCAGATGCCCGGCTGGATGCCATTGATCAGCTTGATGTCCTTGATCTCGCTCAATCTTGGAATCTTCAATCTCATGCCCATTCCCATCCTTGACGGCGGCATGATTCTCTTCCTTGTCATCGAGACCATCATGCGCCGCGACGTCAATCAGCAGGTAAAGGAACGCATCTACCAGGTAGCCTTCGTGTGCCTGCTCGCATTCTTCGCGTTCGTCATCTTCAACGACCTCACCAAGCTGAACCTCTTCACCAAAGTCAAGCCCTGAGCCTCTCCGACAAGGCCGTATGGCACGAGAGCGACACTTTTGTAGACAGAGATATAACGTGTGCCCGCAACCGGGTGCCCCATATCTCGATCTTGAGATGTGGGTATCGAGCGAAGCGAGATCGCTTTCACTCCGTCCGTTCTATGCTCTCGGGCTGAGAACTCGTCCAGACGTTTCCGTCGAGAACCGAGACAATTGACATGTGCGTTTGCCTGATCAGCGGTATGCCCTCCGTCCTTACCCACTCCTAAGAATTAGGCACCAGCCGGCAGCCGAGCCTCCCGCTATACTTCCTCTCAGCCCATGAACATCACCCGACGCCGCGGAGCCATCGCCACCTTCATCACCCTCGGCGTGCTTACGGTCGGCCTCGCGGTTGCGCTCAACATCGGCTGGATCATTCTCAACGAGCGCACGTTCGCCCTCGCCATTCTCGGCTTCGTTCTCTTCTCTATCCTCATCGCCGGCGTGGTGCTCAATACCGTCTTCCTGGTCCGCGAAATCCGCCGCAACGAGCGTCAGGACTCCTTCCTGAATGCCGTCACGCACGAACTCAAGACGCCCATCGCCAGCATCCGGCTATACCTCGAAACCCTCCAGCGGCGCTCCGCCCTCATTGAAGAGGCGCAGCGGCAGGAGTTTTACAAAATCATGCTTTCGGACTCCGACCGCCTGCTCGCCACCGTCGAACAGGTCCTCAAAGCCGGCCAGCTCGGACAACGCAACCGGCAGCTTCACCGCACCCTGATCAACCTCGAGGCACTTCTCGCCGACTGCATCGCCATCACGCTCCTGCGGCATCATCTTTCCCCCGAAAGCATCGTTCTTGAGCCCACGCCCGGTGCCGTCCGCCTGCACACCCGCGGCATTGCCGAAGACCTTCGCATCGCCGTAAGCAACATTCTCGACAACGCCGTCAAGTACTCGCCCGACGGCATACACATCCGCTGTTCGCTTGCGATCGAGCGCTACGCCTGGATCGCTCTCCGTGTCACCGATACCGGCGTCGGGCTTCCCCCAAACCAGTTCAAGCGCATCTTCAACCGCTTTTACCGGGTGCCCGGTCGCACCATGGCCAAGATCAAAGGCACCGGTCTCGGTCTTTTCCTGGTGCGCAACATCGCCCGCCAGCACGGCGGCGACGCCACCGCCTCAAGCCCCGGCCCAGGACTCGGCACCACCATCACCATTGTCCTTCCGCTCGCCAACCCAACCGACGCGACCTCCGTCAGCTAGCCCACCCATCCAGTCACGGCAGACGAACACCAAACGTCACGGTTCGCGGCGAGCCTAAAGTCAGCAACGGTGTCCGCCCCGCCTCCACAGATTCGTCGAGCAGGTTCTGCACCTCGCCGTACACCCGCCACCGGCCAAATCTATGCTCGCCGTGCATATCAACCTGCGCGTATCCCGCAAGACGGAACTGATTCGCCTGGTCGTCGAACTGTTGCCCACTGGTCCGCAGGTCCACGTCGAGTGTACCCAGCCTCTCCCGTTCGAACCGCATCTGCAGCGTCGCCAGGTTTCGCGGTACCTGCGGTGTCCAGTTGCCCACCAGGGCAGGCTGCACCTGGAACTTCGTCACCGTGGAGATCGCGAACTGATATCCACCCGTCACAGTCAGGAAACTAAGCGGCCTCAGCTCCCACTCCGCGCTCAGACCCTTGCTCGTCAGCTGGCCCAGGTTCTCCCGCCTGAGCAGCGTGCTGGTCGGGGTGGAACGAAGCGTGACGGCAGCGACCGGACGGTTCACCTGCGTCCAGAAGTAGCTTCCGCGCAACGAGCCAAGCCGCGCTGCAGTCACCAACCCCCCTGCCTCGAAGCCCGTCGCCCGCTCCGATCGCAGACTCGCATTCGCCAACGTAATCTGCTGGCCAACCTGCCCCTGACGATACAACTCATTCATCGTAGGCCCGCGAAAGGCCCGGAATGCCGAACCAGTAACGGACAGCACACCGTTCAGTTTCTTCACCACACCCAGCCTCGGGTCGAAGATGTTTTCATCGATGCCCGGCAGCGGAACGGGCGTGCCACCCACCTGCTTCGCATCGAAGCTGCCAAAGTGGTCATAGCGCGACGAGAACGCGAACGACCAGGTCTCCGGCTGCCATAGCACCTCGCCGTACACGCCTTCGCCCCGCTGCCGCGCACTCACGCTCACCGCCGAAAGCTGCTCAAGATCGGTACCTCGGGTGTCGAGCACATCCGCGCCCGCAACCAGCGTGAACGCGCCGTAGCTGCGGGCCCACTGCGCCGCCCCACCGGCCTGTTGCGATGGATCCAGATGAAAGCTGGTCAGCTTCTCCGAGCTTCGCGCCGCATTGATCGCCGAGAACGTCTGCCGATATCTCTGATCGGTTCCATAGAGCCGCAGCAAAAATCGTCCTGCATCCCCCGCCGTCCAATCTCCCCCACCCACGTAGCGCCAGATCCGGGTCCAGTTCTTCTGCAGCGGCGTTCCATTGCTCCGCGCATCGTTCAACACGTTCCCGCGCAGGAACACATCGCCGTCGCTTCCAATCACGCGTCGCATCTCAAGCCGTCCGTTTTGCGAGTGATCGTCTGAGTTCACATCGATTCGGCCGCGCAGGGCAGGCGCAGTCAGGATGTACCCGTCCGTGCGAAAAACGCTGCTCGCCAACAAACCGCTCCATGGACCAATCGCACCCGTCAGCAGCCCGTCTACCATGGCTGTCTTCTCACTCGCGCCGGCCGCATTCAGCCCATATCCGAACCGTTTAGGCACCTTCGGAACCACATCGATCACGCCTCCAATCGCGCTCGACCCATACAGGTCCGAAGCCCCACCGCGCATCAGCTCCACACTGTCGATCGCAAGTGCAGGAATCTCGTTCCAGTGGATCCAGCCCCCGTACGCGTCATTCAGCGGCACCTGATCGGTCAGTACCAATGTGCGGCTCGCAGCCGTCGAACCCAGCCCCCGCAGCGTCGTTCCTTCCGTAGTCGGGTTTGCCACCCACGAGCTCGTCCTGCGAAACAACTGGAAGCCCGCAACCTGCCGCAACTGATCGTCGAGCGTAAAGCTCGGAGCCTCCCGCAACTGCTCGGCGGAAACCGACCGCACGCTGCTGGCGCTCGCGTCAAGCGCAAGCGGTGTGCGCGAAGCCGTCACCTCCACCTGCTGCTCGCTTCGAGCCACCTGCAGCACCACGCGTATCTGGCTCTGGCCTCCTACCACTCGACTGACGCTGGCAAATCCGGCATGCCTCACCTCGATCACCGATTGCGCTCCAGCATTGATATCAACGCATCCGCTCTGCCCCGTGGTGGCGCGCAGTCCCACGTCGGAGTTCACTTGCAGCTCCGCGCCGGCGATCGCCAAGCCACGTGCATCCTGCACGCACACCTGCACCTTTGGCACATCGGCAAAGGCCAGAGAGGCGCACACCAGCGCACCTGCAAAAGCCAGAGAAATGGTAAAAAACAAACCTCGCATCTCTTCAATCCTACCTCCAAACGTGCGCCTCATAAGACTCCCGCAGCACCCCCTACGGCCCCGGGATCGTGGTAGTCTTCGGGCGAAGGCAACCCACGCCATGCATCTCACCCGCCGCACCTTCTGCTCGCAAGCCGCTCCATGGTTCCTGACCTCACCCCTCTTCGCGCAGTCCAGGGCTACCTCGCGCCCCGACGTTGCCGCAATCGATCACGACCGCATCCTTAAGGCCGCCACCTCCGCTCTCGCCAGAACCCCGGCTCCTCCAGCTTCGATTCCCGCGCCACGCAGCCCCGGCACACCGCACGACTTATATTCCGAGGCAGAAGACTACTGGCCCGATCCCGCAAATCCCGCCGGAAGCTATGTGCTGCACAGCAGCGGGCCGCCCAATCCCGCAGCCTTCACCGCTCATCGAGATGCGCTCCTCGCCGTCGGCATCGACGTTCCTGCGCTTACGGCTGCATTTGTGCTGACCCGGGAGGCGCGCTACGCGGACCACGCCATGGCTCACCTGCGCGCCTGGTTCATCGACCCTGACACCAGCATGTCCCCCAACCTGGCATACGCATACACCATCCCACCAGCAAAGACCGGACGCTTCGAAGGCATCGTGGAGGCCGTTCATCTGGCCGAACTGGTGCAGTGCATACCGTTCCTCACCAGCGCAAACGCGCTCTCTTCCGATGACCACGCAGCACTGACCAACTGGCTCGACGAATACTTCGCCTGGCTCATGAACTCGCGTACAGGAGGACTGGCGCGCGACAGCAAGAGCCACCATGGCACCTCATGGCTGCTCCAGGCAGCCGCCATCGCACGCCTGGGTCAGGCCGCCGATGACAGGCGGCTCACCGCGCTTCGTCATCAGTACCAAGGCAGCACTCTCCGCGCGCAAATGGTGGCAGATGGTACCTTTCCGCATGAACTGACAACCTCCAACCCATACCGCAACTCGCTGTTCAATTTAGATATGCTCGCCGGCATCTGCCTCTTGCTTACCACCCGCTTCGACGATGTCTGGAATTACGAACTGCAGGACGGCCCGGGAATGAGGAGTGCCATCGCGCGGCACTATCCGTATATTCTCGATCGTGGCGCATGGCCCTATCGCGCCGATGCGGTCTACTTCAACGATCTCCCGGTACGTCCGCCCAGCCTGCTCTTTGCGGCGCGCGCGTACGAACGCCCCGAATACGCAAGCTTATGGAAGACGCTTCCCGCAGACCCCAAAACAAATCAACTGGAACGCACCTACCCGATCCGCCAACCGCTGCTCTGGGTGACACGCCCTTCCGCCTGAGGCCCCGCAGTTCCATAAGGCCCCGCACTTTCACGAGGCCCGTATATGCTGTCTTCTGCCACCCGCTACTTCTTAGACTGCTGAAACTCGCGCACGATGGCCAGATACTTTTTCGCGCTCTCCGTGATCATCTCGGGTTTACCTGCAGCGACCGCTTTAACATCGACCAGGTCGGAACCAACTCCGAGCGCGAACGCTCCTGCCTCAAGGAAGTCCTTCGCCGTCGCAAGCGAAACACCTCCAGTCGGGATCATCTTCACCTGCGGCAACGGGCCGCGAAGAGCGGTCAGATACTTCGCTCCTCCCAGGGCGCTCGCGGGAAATATCTTCACAACATCCGCCCCCGCCTGCCACGCATTCACGACTTCGGTGGGAGTCAACGCTCCGGGCAGAACCGCGATCGAGTAGCGGTGACACATCTCAATCGTCTGCAGATTAAGCGCAGGACTGACCACAAACTGCGCCCCTTCGAGAATGCACATCCGCGCCGTCTCGGCATCGAGCACGGTCCCCGCGCCAATCAGAATGTCCGGCCGCTGCTCGGCAAGTTTGCGCATGACCTGCATGGCGCCCGGTACCGTCATCGTAATCTCAAGCACCGTGACGCCGCCCGCGGCGATCGCTCCCGCCAGCACCATCGCCTGCTCCACCGACTCCGCACGCAATACCGGAACCAGCCCAATCTCCTGCAACGCCGTCAGAACTGCAGCCTTCTCCATACCGTCCGTTCTCCTAAGCTTCGTCTTCAATCTTCTTACTCATGACATTCAGCGCTGCACCCGAGCCCCGCCACCCTTCATCAGCCGCTCTACTTCGTCGAAGGTGGCCATCGTCGTGTCACCTGGAGTTGTCATCGCGAGCGCTCCATGGGCACAGCCGCAGTTCACCGCCCACTCCGCCCCCTTCTCGTTAAGCATCCCGTAGATCAGGCCCGAAGCGAAGGAGTCTCCGCCACCCACGCGGTCGAAGATTTCAAGATCGGGCATGTGACGCGCTTCAAAAAACGCGCCCTGGTAATAACAGACCGCACCCCAGTCGTTGACCGTCGCCGTTTTAGCGTGGCGAAGAGTCGTGGCGACGACCTTGAAATTAGGAAATGTTGCGACGGCCTTTTCGATCATCCTGCGAAAGCTGTCGGATTCCAGTTCGGCCAGCTGCTCGCCTGCGCCTTCAATCTCAAAACCCAACGCCGCGGTGAAGTCTTCTTCATTGCCGATCATCACGTCGACATAGCTTGCAAGTTCACGGTTCACCTCCGTAGCCCGCGGCTTGCCTCCAATCGACTTCCATAAAGAATCGCGATAGTTGAGGTCATAGCTAATGACAACGTTGTGTTTTCGCGCCGCGATCATTGCTTCCTTGGCAACCTCTGGCGTCGACTCACTGAGTGCGCAGAAAATGCCCCCCGTGTGGAACCAGCGTGACCCCTCCCTGCCGAAGATTTCCTCCCAGTCGATCTCTCCGGGTTCCAATTGGCTTACCGCCGTGTGTCCCCGGTCCGAACAGCCCAGAGCAGCGCGCACACCGAACCCACGCTCGGTAAAGTTAAGCCCGTTACGCGTCGCGCGTCCAACCCCGTCGTATTTGCTCCAGAGCACATGCGTCTGGTCCACTCCCCCCTGAAGCATAAGATCTTCAAGCAGCCGCCCCACGGGATTGTCAGCGAGCGCAGTCACAATGGCGGTCCTCAGTCCGAAGCAGCGCCTCAGACCGCGCGCAACGTTGTATTCGCCGCCGCCCTCCCAGGCACTGAATCGACGTGAGGTGACGATTCGTCCTTCGCCGGGATCAAGCCGCAGCATCACTTCGCCAAGGCTTACAAGATCCCATTTGCAATCGTCAGCGGATCGAATGACCAGCTTATTCGCGTCACTTGCCGTGTTCTCCAATTGATGTTCCTCCAGAGAATTCCTTCAATCTGTCTGAACCTATTCCGCTCTGCCGTTAGGAGCAGCGGACATACAAACTACATGCGCACACGTCCGGATCATTGCCAATCGCCTTACTTCACGACGTATCCAGACACGGGCGAGGCGAGGCCTCCACACATGCGCATGCGTAGAAAAGAAGATAGTTTTTGCATCAACGCGTGGCACCGGTCCCGACTGGCCTGCAAACTGCCATTCCAGTATAAAGCGGAATGCAGCCATTCTTATCTCTCTGCGTGAGCATGTTTCTCGCTAGAGTCAAAGGCCGCCCTGTACGGGCGACATGCAGCCGTCCGGGGTAGCTTCCGGGTGAATTCCGCGTCTCCAGAACACAGCCAGATGACCAGAACAGGTGACCAGACAAGCGCGGGTTCAAAGCAGCCTCCCCCACCCACCCCCGGCACGCATCCAACTCTCTGGCGCCACACACCAAGACCCGCCCACCCCCAGGAGGAACACCCATGAGTACCCCAGCCGTTGAAACCCATCACTCTATCCAGCTATCCGACGCACGCCGCGTCATCGCTGCCGCCGCAGCGAAAGCCGAATCGATCGGTCAACCCATGAACATCGCCGTCGTCTGCGCCGGAGGCCACCTCCTCGCCTTTGAGCGTATGACCAACGCCTGGCTGGGCTCAGTCGATATCGCGATCAAGAAAGCCTGGACCGCTCGCGCCTTCGACATCGAAACCAAAGCCCTTGCTGAACTCTCCCAATCGGGTGACCAGTTCTTCGGAATCCATGCTTCGAACGATGGCAAAGTCATGATCTTCGCCGGCGGCATTCCCATTAAGAAGGACGGCAAAGTCGTCGGCGCAATCGGCGTCAGCGGAGGGATGGGCAAGCAGGATCAGGCCGTCGCAGAAGCCGGTGTAGATTCCTTCTGAACAAAAACAAAAGCCCCGCCGATATACGGCGGGGCTCCTCTCTCGAAGCTCTTATTTCGTCAACATCGAGTTTCCCGGGGTAGAGTCCTCATTATCCCGAAGTCGGTTTTCGGCTCGCTTTGCACTCTGCATCGCGGCATGGTCCATCTTTTCTTGGTCCGTCTTCCCTGCTTCACTTGCCGGCGCCTCAGACTCACTCGCCTCATGAGAAGGCCGCGCTCCACTTTTGGTCGAATTTACACCTTGTGCCATATATCACCTCTGCTCTAAGCAGATGGCGGCGGCAACCCCGAAGGTTGCTCCCCCTTGCCTTGCTACAATCGCCCAAGACTTGGCCAAAGGAGAGCACCGCAATCTCCATGAAATCACCTCGCATCATTTTCCTGCCGCTCGTGGCCTTCGCCGCCGCAATCCTGCATGCCCAGACAATGACCAAACCTACCGAATCCCCTGAAAGTGCAGCTTCCGTCCACCAGTCCGCGATCGTCATCGACACCCATGCCGACACGCCGCAACGTTTCGTCGATGAACATTGGGACTTCACCGATCCGCTCAATGGCGGCATGCTCAACGACGACACCGCCCGCCGCGGCAATCTCGCTGCGCAGTTCTTTTCCATCTGGGTCGACCCCGCACAATACCCTGACCACACCAGCGCTCGACGCACCCTCACCCTGATCGACGGCACTCTCGAGCAGGTCCGCAAGCATCCCGATAAGCTCGCCCTGTGCGTCACCTCCGACGACATCATCGCCGCACACTCCCACCACAAGTTCGGTGTATTGATGGGGATCGAAGGTGGCCATTCCATCGAGAATTCGCTCGCCGTCTTACGCGATTACTATCGGCTCGGCGTTCGATACATGACCCTGACCTGGTCCAATACCAACGACTGGGCAGACTCCTCCGGCGACATCGACGATGCCAGCGTCCACCGTCACAACGGCCTCACGCCCTTCGGCAAACAGGTCGTTGAGGAGATGAACCGGCTCGGCATGCTGGTCGACATCTCGCACGTCGCGGACAAAACATTTTGGGACGTGATCGCCACCACGCGTACCCCGGTCATCGCGTCACACTCCTCCGCACGCGCCCTCACCTATTCCCCGCGCAACATGTCCGACGACATGCTGCGCGCCGTCGCAAAAAACCACGGCGTAGTCATGGTCAACTTCTTCCCAGGCTTTATCGACGAGCACTGGCGCCAGGCCTGGAACGCGCAATCCGCCGAGCGCAAGCAAGCCCAGGACGCACTCGAAGCACACTACAGAACCATGGGTCTTCCCGTCCCCTACACC
>JALYVA010000033.1 GCA_030853485.1 Acidobacteriota bacterium | reverse complement strand
TTAATTTAACTCGCGCTGCGGAAAAGGTGTTCGTCGCACAATCGTCGGTCAGCCACCAAATTGGCAAGTTTGAAGAGAACATCGATCTTGTCATCTTTGACAGGTTGCAGAACGGACTCAAGCTCACCACTGGGGGCCGACCGATTGCTGCCTACGCGGAAACGACCCTACGTGATTGGGAGCAAACGCTCGCCATGGCGCGCGCGGTACAGCGCAAGCAAGTGCCCCCCTTGCGACTTGGTTTCTCCTCGTTCGTGAACGCAAAGATTCTCGAAAAGTTCCGCGAGCGCTATGAAGATTTGTTTGCAGGCTGCGCAATCCAGCTAGTGAGTGGAGACACTGTTCTTTGTTTGCAGCGGCTCGATGCGGGATTACTTGATTGCGCGATTCTGCCGCTTCCGGTCGACGCGAACCTTTATCTGATTCAACCAATCAGCCAGAGCCCACTTGTCGTCTGTATGCGTGCCGACGATGTGCTCGCAGAGCGCGCTCAGCTCGACATCCGAGAGATCGCTTCGCGAATCACCGTCTTTCGAGATCCCGAGCAATATCCGTCCGCACATACCCGGCTCATCGAGATGTTCACTGAAGCTGGCGTGACAGTAAATCTCGTGTGCTCCGCTCGCACTCCCGCTGAGATCCAATGGATGGTTCGAGAACGTTATGGTCTTGCCCTCATCGACCAATTACTCCCATTGGATCCGGGCCTTGTCACACGCCCGCTTGTTGGCCTCGTTTGGACAGCAGATACAGCATTCGTTCACATAAGGAAAGCCGAGCACGTTGCACTTCCTTTCCTCGAGCGATTCTTCGAGGACAGTTGGTCGAAATCGAGAGGAAGAAAGCAACACTCGAACAGTGATCGTCCCGAGCAACTAGAGCTGCTCGCTTGAGAGACGCATCATTCGCCATAGACAAAATGTATGGCGAAATCGCTAGGAAATGTTGGACTAGCGCTCTAGGCGGCTTTAGCTTTCTCTCATTGGCGATGACTACGCGCCATCAGGAGAATGCTCATGTCACCTCATTCATACTTCCGAACGCGGAAGTTCAGTCACAAGCTCAATCAACTCATTCGTGTGATGGCGCCGGCATTTGTTGCGCTGTCATTTGCGGGCGTTGCTCACGCTCAGGGAACGATGGATTTCTCTGGCGCGCAGACGCTCATGGGAACGTTTAAGACCTTCGCTGTATACGCTGGCGCTGTCATCTGTTTCGGCGGACTAATCTTCGCCGGAATCCGCATGATGTCGGGAAGGTTTCAAGACGCTATCCCTGGGCTATTCGGTGCGCTGTTTGGTGCCGGAGTTCTCGGTTGGGGAGCCGGTTGGATCGGCTCGCTGACCGGGCAGTCGATGTAGGAGGTACATCGACATGACCAAGCGGGGAGAACCGACACCAATCAATCAGGCCATGAACCGACCGAGAGCCAAGCTCGGCCTCGACCTATCGGCATGGATGGCGATCACTTTCGTGACGGTGACGGTTTTCCTCGTTGGGTTTCGTTTGGTGGCGATGATGGCATTCCCCACGCTGGCTGCGGGCGCATGGTTCATCATTCGCAAGCACCCAAAGATGTTTAAGCTATGGGGCCTGAGCCTCAACCAGAAGAGCTACTATGACCCGCGCAAACACTGAGCAAATCAAATTCGTTCCGTGGTTCGCCAAGGCTGGGGCGGCGTGCAGCATCGTGCCGATTGCACGCTTCGTCAACGACCGCATCTTTGCGCTGAAAGGCGGAGGCTATGGCTGCCTGTTCTCTCTTGCCGGGATCGACGAGGAAGGTCTGACCGACCAGGAGCTTGAGTCGCAGCTCCGCATGATCGAGGGAGCATTGCGTGGCCTCCCGGAAGGCGCTTGTTTATACCAGTACACGCGCGTGATGTCTGGCTTCGAGCTGCCGCGTCAGCAAGCCTATCCGAGTCCTGTCACGAAAACGTTTGTAGACGACCGCACTGAGTTCTTGGAGAAGGCCGCGGGCTTCCGCCGCATTGATTTGCATTGGTGCCTGACTTTCGAGCCGTCGAACGTCAAATCCTTCGAGGGGAAGCCACAGCAGAATAACGCCGCAACGTCGCGGATGCTGGCAGAGTTGCAGAAGACGGCGATCTTGCTGATCGGAAATCTTGGTAGCTCCATTGGCCTACGTCATCTCGATAAGCAAAGCACCTTCCAATTCTTCAGTTATCTTTTCAACCTTGAAGAGTGGGCCGAATGGGGCCAGCTTCGCAGTTATACCGAGGTAGATCGCCAGATTGTACAGAATCCCGTTTCATGGGAGAGCGACCATCTCCGCATCGGCAGGCGTTTTGTGCAGATGTATTCGCTGAAGACCACGCCGGAGGCATCACGTCCATGCCTCTTCTCTGACCTGCTCACGCTGGATTGCGACAGCATCCTTTGTTCAACGTGGAAGCCGAAGTCGTCTGCCACCGCGCGTCAGGAAATCGACCAACAGGAAAAGTTCATCAGCTTCTTTAAGGTTGGCGTGCTGTCGCGTGTGATGGCCGGTCGTGACACGGCCTCACTCGATATCGGCGCAGGAGCCAAGGCTGCAAACAATGCCGTGGACGACCTGAGCGACGTAATACGTGCGCTCGACAAAAAAGCACACGGCGAGTTTTCCCTGCGCTTGCTCGTTGCCACACGCAGCGTAGCGGAGTTGCACGCCGTTTCTCCCACGGTGCACCGCGTCTTCGTGGAAGCGCGGGCTCAGATCATGGAAGAGACGCTTGGGAATCTCTCAGCGTTCTATGCGATGTTCCCCGGCAATGGGAAGTTCAATGTCTTCCCGATGTGGATGGCCGAAGATCACCATGCGCGACTGTCTTCCATCTTCGCGCCGCAGCTAGGGCATCCGTACTCGGATGACTTGGATGCCGAGTACCTAAACGTCTTTGAGACACGCACACGGACGCCGTTCTTTCAGGATGCCTATGTGGACGGTGTGCGGGTGCAGCTCATCCTCGGACCCACCGGCAGCGGTAAGTCGGTGACGGGGAACCTGACTATTGCTCACGAGCAGAAGTACGGCGGATTCACGTACATCTTCGACATTGGCGGTAGTTATGAAAGCGTCGTGGAACTGTACGGTGGCCGAGTCGACCGCATCGGGAAAGACGGTCCACGCCTAAACCCGTTCACGCTGGAGCCCACCGAGAGCAACATTCAGTTCCTTTATTCATTCATCAAGTTGCTGCTCACGAATGGCGGCGCGGAACTGGAGCCGGAAGACGACGATGTAATCCATAAAGCTGTGCAGGATATGTACCTGCTCGACCCTGCCAATCGCCGTCTTTCGAATCTGTACCTTCCGAAGAAACTCGACCGCTATCTCTCTGAATGGGTTGGAAGAGGGGTATACAGCGCCATCTTCGACAACGTGGAAGACAGCCTTTCGCTTTCGCGTTTACAGTGCTTCGACTTCCAGGGAGTGAACAACGCACAGTATGCCGACCTGATCGAGCCGCTGATGGTATGGCTCCTGCGGCGCATAAACGATGTCCTCTACAACCCCGCCAATCTAGGCGTTCCCAAGCACATCCTGATCGAAGAGATCTTTTCTTCGATGAAGAACAAGCAGCTTCTTGACGGTGCGCTTGCTTCGATCAAGACCGTCCGCAAGAACCTTGGCGGCGTGACCATGATTGGTCAGAGCGCCGAAGACCTTGGGGCGAATGCGGATTCGATTGTGAACTCCTGCACGTCGTTCCTGTTCCTTCGTGACGCGACGTTCAACCGTAAACGTTACGCCGAACTGTTCAAGATGAACGAGCAGCAGCTCGCACTGTTTGAGAGCTTGCAGGATCGCGAGGCGCTCTACATGCGCCGCGATGGCCTCACAAAGGTTGTGAAGTTGAATCTCGATAGCCGCAGCTATGCGGCTTTCTCTACCAAGCCGAAGGACCGGGTACGCCGGTCGAAGCTGATCGCCAGGTATGGACTCACAGAAGGAATCACCCGCTTCGCGGCGGGAGACACCGAGTAACCCAGAAAGGACAGCAACCATGAAGCCACTCATCCCTATCGTAGTCTCTATCGGATTCACGCTGGCATCGATGCCGCTCCACGCCACGTCGCCGACGCATCCACTCCAACCCAGCGCGCCGCGCACGGTTGCTGTCTCGGAGTCGCAGACTCCGCCTGTGATCCGCGCGGGTTTGTTGCAGTCCACGTTGATCGTACTGCCCTCGGAAGAAAAGGTAGCGAATGTCTTCGCTGGTGACACTGTCGATTGGGTGTTCGACGGGGGCCATGTTGCCTCACGCTATATCAGCGTGAAGCCAAAGACGGCTGGCGGATCGACGGACATCCATATCGTCTCCGACCATGGCAACGAATACACACTCCAGTTGCGAGAAGTCTCCAGTGATGACGACGCCCACTATGACTCCAAGGTGCTCATCGAGCCGGGCGATAAGGCTGCCAAGGACCGACTGACGCAGTTGCCAGTGTTCGTTCCGGCTGCCGAACTCGACAAAGCCAAACAGGAAGCTGCCGCTGCGCAAGCCGCTCAGACAGCCACGCTCAAGGCCGAGCAGGCCAAGGAAGAGACCTACCGCAGCCAGTATCCCGGTTCGCTGCACTTCGATTTCGCGTGGGACGAAAAGAAAGGCAAAGAGCTTGGCCTGCAACAGATATGGCGGGATGACAAGTTCACCTACCTGCGTGGGCAGTTCCAGGAGACACCCGCGCTCTATGAGGTGAAGGACAAGAAGCCTTCGCTTATCAACTTCGATTTCTCGAACGGTTTGTATATCGTGCCGAAGGAACTCGACAACGGCTACCTCGCCATCGGTAAGCAGAAAGTTGATTTCCACCGAACGACGGAGGGGAGATAGCCATGACGGAGCCGAACGAAGTAACGCCCGCCACCGTACCAGAACAGCCGGAGTCGAAGGCACCGCTGCGGAAGAGTATGCCGATTGTTATTGCGCTGGTTGTGATCGTTGGGCTGATCGGCATTGCGAATGTCTCCAGCCTGTTGAGCGGCAACAAGAAGAACGCACCCACGAGTGCGCTCACCATGAGCCCGACCACGCCGAATGCGCAGCAGGTTTCCAGTTTCCAGACGCAGCAGCAGATGCAGGCCCGGCATGATGCCGACGAGCGCCAGCGGCAGCAGGAACTCGCTCAAGCCATGCAACAGCTTCAGCAGGAGCAGGATGTTCCTGGCCCTGAGGCAAACACGACTCCGCCGATGACCGCCGCACAGCGCGATTCGATCTACGGCGGCAGCTCCAATGCGCCGCAGCATACTTCCAATGTGTCGGAGGCCCAGGCAGAAGCAAAGCAGAAGCATCTTGCGATTGAGAAGCAAAAGCAGGACGCGCTCAACAGCGACACGGTAGCAATTGACTTCTCCCATGCGGGAGCCGGGACACCAGCTACTGCCGTGCAGTCAGAGCGACAGGTCGCTATCGACTCAACCAAAGGCGAAGATACGTCCGGCAAACCGGCATCGGTCGATGCGGCGTCCGTCCAGACGGCGAAATCGAACCCGATGGGCCAGTATCCGTTCGACCAGTATCAGGGCCGCCTCTATCGAATCTTCGAGGGTTCTGTATTGGAGGGTGTTGTCACCAACCACATTGACGGTGGGCTCTCGGGTCCCATCCTCGTCATGCTCACGACCGACTACTATTCGCACGATCATCAGCAACTCTTGATGCCGCAAGGTACGCGTCTCATCGGAACTGTGCAAAGCGTAGGCAATGCCCAGCAGCGCAAGATGTTCGTCACGTTTCACCGTGCCGTGTGCCCGGATGGTTTCTCTCTCGATTTCGACAAGTACCTTGGACTCGATCAGATCGGTACGACAGGGCTTGCTACGAAGGTCGATCACGGCTACCTGCTCGCCTTCGGCGCAGCCGCCGCGATTGGTGGTCTCGGAGGTCTCGCCCAGATCGGCAACAACGGGAGTGTCTTTACACCTTCGACTCAGATACGCAGCGGAATTTCGGAACAGTCCGCACAGGAGGGCGAGCAGGTACTCAATCACTTCCTGAATCGGCTCCCGGTGATCACGCTCAAGGAAGGCTCCCGCGCACGCGTGTATATCGGCCGGGACATCCTTATCCCGTCTTACGCAGACCATCGCGTCGATCCGACGCTTTGATGAAAGGAGCCACCATGACGTGGACCACATTCAAGCAGCATCTCCGTACGATGTACGGAATAGCTGGAGCTGTTGTGCTGACAACGCTCTTGGTCGGCACAGACATCGGACGAGAGACCTTGGGATGGATCTACCTCCAATCCACCCAGGCCATCGACCACTGCATCCACTCTCCGTTCCCACTGGACAGGTTAGACCCGACCTGCCCGCAATGCATGTAGTTCAACCCGGATGCAGGAGGCTTTATGAAAGTTATTTCAAAGAAGCGCAAATGGCTAATCGGTGGCGCGGCGCTGGTGCTAACCGCCACGCCCAGCTTTGCTCTGTTCGGTATCGGAGATATCGTCTTCGACCCGACCAGCTACGCGAGTCTGGTGTCGCAGCTCACCACGCTTCAAACCCAGTACACCATGCTCAAGAACAACATTGAGCACTTTTCTTTCAAGCAGCAGTGGCAGACTACATTGCACACACTGGAGAACGTCAACGTCCGCAACAGGTTCGGCGAAACCAACGGCATGACGACGGCACTCAACAGCAACTCCCCTTCGGCATCAACGGCGAGTTGGACCGCCGCTACCGTGCCGGTTTCCTCCGATCTCTCGACCTATGTCTCCAGCCAGACACCGGGCAGCTCGCAGATGGCACAACCCGCCATGATCGAGATGTCGGATGCCGTCTCGCCAGACTGCCTAACGGCGGTGGGTCAGTACCGCTCCGCGCGTGCGCTTAACACGACGGCCAACAGCAGCCTCACCGCAAACCAATTCGACTCGTCCACAGGAACCAATAGCGAAGTCCAACAGCTTAACCTCCTCAACGCAGCGGAAGCCCAAAAAATGACCGAGATGCAGTCGCAGGGCACTATCCAGACTTGCCTTGCTTCCCAGATGGCCGTCACCAACATGCAGCAGCGCAACGCGGCTGCCACGGACCTGAACACGGCTGTCTTCGTGCAAGCGCAACACACGACACACGACATGAGCGCAGCCAGCGAAAGCAATACCTGGCAGACGTACCTGCCCTAATGGAGAGTCATGCTGAAACTGCTCAACACCAAGCTGTTGATTGCAATCCTTGCGGTGCTGGTTACGATCGCCAGCGCCGCCATCTATCAACGCCACGAGGCCGCAAAGACCGCCGCCATCCTCGAACAACAACAACGCGGTGCCGAACAGCGGAAACAAGAAGATGAAGCCTTCCGAAGGAAGGTTGAAGCGGACAAGAAGAAGCACAACTCCGCAGCCGGCAACGAAGGAAAGACCTGGAAGAGTTACATCCCTTAAAATGTTACGGAGATTCCTTATGAGCGCCGTCATCGTTCTCGCACAAGCATTACCGTCCGCATCGTCAGGCATGGACTGGCTGTACCAGTTCACCAACAACCTGACCAATCTCACAACGCAGAACGGTGGCGCATTGACCCAGCTCGGCTGGACCGAGTTGAGCTGCATCGCGCTCTTCACTCTTGTGAACATGGTCATCAACTGGAACACGAGCACGATGACCTTCCGCCTGCATCACCATCCTGTCCGTGCCGGCGACCTGACCCATTTCCTGCTCAAGCTCATCATTTGCAGTCTGCTGTTGAACTATTGGGTGAACCCGTTCCCCGGTGCCAGCTTTGGCATCAATCACTTTTTCAGCTACATCGCCCAGGCGATGGTCGCCGCGTTCGATCAGAACTCGTTGGACCAGCTTCTCCACCTGCTCAAGACCGCAGGAGACGGCACGACCATGCCTTCGTTCACCGCGCCAATTCAGATCCTTTGCTATGTGCTGGTGCAGATCATGCTTGGCATCGCTTCAGCCATCCTGTTCGTGATCAATTGCAGCGCCTTTATCCTGTATGGCGTCACGGCGTTGTTCGGACCGGTGTTTGTGCCATTGCTCATGACGCAGACCTTCAAAGCCAAGTTCTTTCATTTCCTCGACGTGCTCATCAGCTTCGCCATGATCCGTGCGGTGGCCGCCGCCTTCATCTATGTGTGGGCCGGGTTCATGAATGGATTTATCCAACAGACCTTCAATGGCAACTATTCGATGGATATGTGGATCGCCAATCTCATCCCTTGCTTAATGGTTTTCGTCGCGTTCATCATCAATATGTTGTTCATTCCGAGCATGACGCAGGCCATCTTTGGCGGCGCGGCTGGGATGGCAGGAAGCATGGGAGCCGTTGTCGGGAAGGCGGCTTCGTACGCTGCTATGGCAGGAGGTGCATAGATATGTGGGAACTATGGGGCCACCCGATAGGTGGCGCAATCGGAACAACACGAATAGCACGGAGGCTTCTAAAGCCTGTGGTGAAGCTCTTCGCCATCGGTGTGTTAATCGCCGGGCTGATCTACGCCTACGTCGTCTTCCAAGCAGCCTCAGAAAGGAGCCAGCATCCCCATGTCCACGCACACAGTACCCATTGACCGCTCGCTGACACCGGAGCACGCCTTACTGGCCGATCAGATCGGCAACGAGGTGTATTCCTCTCACTATGCCGAACGCAAAGCATACCGACTCGCCATCGGCTGCGGCACCCTTCTGCTCTGCGGTTCGATGTGGCTGAACTTCTCCCTTGCGCACCGCCCCATCGCCAATCGGTACATCCGCATCGACGAAATGGGCCGCGCTCAAGCCATCCAGTACACCGACCTTAATTACAGTCCCCGCGAGGGTGAGGTTCGGACGTACATCACGGATTGGGCGAACTACCGTTACACCGTCAACCGGGAGACGATTGCGAAGAAGTATCCGCTGAACTATTACTTCCTTTCGCAGCCACTCGCGGCGCAGCTCATGGCGACCGACAATCAGAATCATCTTGTCTCCCAGGTGTCCGCTGGGCAGGTTGAATCGAGCGACGTTCAGGTTCGTAATGTCACGATTACTTCTATGTCGGAGGAGGCCGTACAAGGGGCCCATGTGGCCCGAGGCACGGCGCTGGTGACGTTCGATAAGTTCTTCTCCGACCGCACATCCCACGAGCCAAGAACGGAGCATTGGCTACTCTCTGTGACGTACTACCTGAACCCGAAGCAGGTCAGCGATCAGTCACGGATTTATCCGCAGTATGAGTTCATCAACCCACTTGGACTGACGATCACAGAGTTTCACGAGAACCGTGTATCCGTGGACGCGGGTTCCACTGCCAATAGCGCCGTCAATCCGAACGCAGTCACTCGGCCGAACCCAGGAGCGTCGCGATGAGCTTCCATCTCATACTCCCGTTCTTTCCGGAGGAGTTGCGTGCGCTCCTTCTGGACCCGTCCATCTCAGACCTGATGATTAACGGGACGACCGGAGTTTTCGCAGATCGTGGCGGCGTAGTCGAGCATATTCCGCTCTCTGCGCCGTACACTAACGATCGCCTCCAGGCGGCCATCGAGCGTGTGGCGCGGATTCTGGGTCAGGATCTGACCAGTCAGAATCCCATCCTCAACACACGCTTGCCAGATGGCTCGCGTGTTGCCGTCGTCGGTGCGCCGTCGTCCATCAATGGCCCGACGCTTACTGTCCGCAAATTCAACCGCTGGTACAGCTCCGATGAGCTGGTGGCAGCGGGCAGTCTGGATATGCGTGCAAGAGATGCAGTTCTTGGGCTGATCGCTCGCCGAAAGAACGGCATCATCAGCGGTGGAACTGGCTCGGGCAAGTCCACGCTCATGAAAGCGCTTCTGGATCACGTTCCGCTGCATGAACGGCTTGTCGTAATTGAGCAGCCCGCCGAATTGAAGATCGCCCATCCGAATGCGGTTCGCTGGGAAGCCGTCGATGCCATTCCCGGTCAAGTTGCCATCACGCCAAGCCAGCTTGTAGCCGCTGCTCTGCGCCACCGTCCCGACCGCATCATCATGGGAGAAATACGCGACGAGTGCGGCTACGACTTGCTCCAGGCCATGAACACCGGGCACGGCGGCACGATGTCTACATTGCACGCGGACTCTGCTATCGATGCGTTAGACCGGCTAGCCGACATGGCCCTAAGTGCAAGGTCGAATTTGGATCAGGCATTTGTCCGGTCGCAGACCGGCAAGGCCGTGGACTTTGTGTTGCATTGCGAGCGCGATGCCAAGGGCCGACGCCGCGTGCGCGAGCTGATTACCGTGGCTGGTTACAGTCACGCCGACCAATGCTTCCAGACGGAGGACATCTATCGTGCTTCCGCCGCCTGACGCCCAGGCAACCAGCTAAAGAACCCAACCCGAATCGAGGTCACTTCAATGTCCCATCATGCTGCCAAATCGGCTGCACAGCCTAACTCGTCTCTGAATGCGCCCCGCGTGGCGACCCTGAGCTGCTATCCGCGCAAGGAGGTGTGCTCAAAGCCGTCCTTCCATAGAGCCTTTGCCGGTCGAGATGGGGCTGCGGTTGAGGCGAACATCTGTCGCCGAGGAACAGAGGATGACTTGGTGCATTGGGGAGCCTTCCGCCTCGTATCCCGTCCTCTGCTCGGGGTCACGCTTCGGGGCCAAAACCGGCGCCCGGCGGCACGGCGTCGTTCTGCTTCGACTACGTCGCCCCTGCGTGGTCTCGGTTCCTCCCCAAAGAAGTTTGAGAACAGCGGCAAAACACACCGCACAAACTTCTTTCGGGCCCCGCCAAGAAAGCACTCCTTGGCACTTGGGAGCCGGGCCCACTCGCTTGGCTTCGCCTAGTGTGACCCGAGCAGGACACGGGAAATTCAACGAAACGGAGATCACCACCATGTACTCAAACAAAGTCACCCTCATCGGATTCCTCGGCAACGACGCAGAGGTTCGCACCAACAACGACCGCAGCCTCACTACTCTCTCGCTGGCAACCAAGTCTTCCTACAAGAAGGACGGCAAGTACATCGAGCACACCGAATGGCACCGTTGCGTTGTCTTCGGCAAGCTCGGTGAGTTCGCCGCCACTCTCAAGAAGGGCGCTCATATCCAGGTTGAAGGCGAGCTGCGCAGCCGCAAGTACGACAGCACGAAGACCAACACGGAGGTGACCGTCTGGGAGATTCGGGTGAACTCGATTCTCAAGCTGGATCGGGCTCAGAAGGCGACGGCGGAAGACGATGAAGAGGTCACCGAGGAAGAGGCCGCATAGACCCCTTCTGTGACTGGAGAAGCCCGGCAACCACCGGGCTTCTCACTCTGCTAAGCCCGTTGCATCGCGTTCGCAATGCCAAGGATTGGAGGTAGTTCGATGAACGAAACAGCCAAAGACTTTCTCTCCCGTTGCTTCGCGCCGGGCGACACCCTCGCTCTCCTGCTTCGCAATGAGCGCGAGGTGAAGACCCAGCAGCGCATCGTGCTGGCAGAACGTGCGCTCGCGCCTCGTTATCTAGGCTGGCTTGCGCATGAGAACCACAACGGCGCGAATATCTACGTCGCCGCGAATCCCTTGTTCGCCCGCAGCCGCAAGCGCACCAAAGAGTGCATCGCTTCTGTGCGTCATCTGTATATAGATATCGACGTGAACGGTGAAGCCCGACTCGCTGCGCTCCGGGCTTCTGATCTGGTGCCGGAGCCGAACATCATCGTCTCCACATCCGCTAGTAAGTATCAGGTGCTTTGGCGGGTGGAAGATTTCGACTCTTACATGCAGGAGACGACGCTCAAGCTGCTCGCGATGGCATTCCACGGCGACATCTCTTGCACCGACTGCAATAGGGTTCTCCGCATCCCCGGCTTCCTCAATCACAAGTACGATCCCGCTCAGCTTGCCACAGTGGAGTACCACTCGGATGCAACGTATCAGCCGGACGATTTTCGGCTGTACGTTCTGCGCGAAGCCTGCATGGTTCCACCGGTACGCGAAGGACACTATCGCCCCGATATGCACACAAACTCTGAGCATGACTGGGCGTGGGTCTCGCGTGAGCTTGCCCACGGCAAGGACGCCGTGAAGCTCACGCTGGAGCTGGCTTCGCGCCGCTCCGACAAGCCCAACCCGACGTACTATGCGCAGCGCACCGTAGACATGGCTTCGGCTCGTCTCTGGCTGCGAGGAGGTACAGCTATTGCAGAAGTAATCGCCATGCTCGAATCCCGCAGACAGATTGAGATTCCCGCTGGCACTTGCTCTGCTCGTGCGCGGGAGATTGCTGCTACTGCACAGCGGTCAATCGCACGCGACAACGTTGCTTGAATTCACCACCCAAAGGAGAACCAAATGCCCCTACTCGAAGTCGTTCAAACCCGCCAAGTCAGTGCTTCTATCCGGCTCACCGATTCGACCGCTATGCAGGTCGATCAGTACGCCGCATTCATCCGTGCTTCTGCCGACGATGTCGTCGAGCAAGCCCTCGCCTATGTCTTCTCAAAGGATCGCGACTTTCAGGACTTCCTGAAGACGCCCCAAGCCAAGCAGGCTTCAGCGACGCTTCGTATCCGCAGAGCACCAACGACGGACGCAGCAGAACCCGCCGCAAAGAAGTCGGTTCCCGCTGCATCCTCGCCGGCACAAACACCAGCATCTGTGACGGGATCGAAAGCATGATCCCGCTCTTAGATCGGTGGCAGGGCCACTGCGGTGCTGCGCACCGGAAGAATGTTGACACTCCATCCCTCGGAGGGTGTCGTCTTGGCCGGAAGTGGATTCCAATAGGAATCCACTCTTGATTCAATCACTTACCAGATGCTGGATTCCTATAGGAATCCAGCATCTCCGAGGTATTTATGAGCCTCACAGCGTCTCCCGTTAGCCTCGACCTCAGTACCCGGCTTCCCCGCTCGCGCGGGCGCAGCGGCAGAGTGTTTTCTATCAATTCCAAGCTCACAGAACCGGAATTGCGGCTCCTTGAGAACGCCGCCGCAGAGAACGGAAAGGCGATGAGCGAATGGGCGCGCGAGGTGTTGATCAAAGCCGCCCAACGCACTGGTCCTGACGTCATTCTCGTGGAGCTCGTCGCCACGCGCATGTTGTTGGTCAACATGCTGAAGATGATCGGGCAGACCCGTGCTCTCCCCGAGGCCGAGTACACGAAAATCCACGCGGAAGTGCAGAAGGTGAAGCGCCGGATCGCCCGCGAACTGGCAGAACAAACAGAGCGGTTGAACACCACAAAGGAGAGCTAACCATGGCATCGACCTGGGGCAGAAAAGAAACCCTCATCACACCGCCGACCGTGCCGGTGTACACCTTCACAGCCTTTGGAGTTGCGCTTATGTGCCTCTGCTTTTTCGCATGGCAGATGGTCGCATTTTCCATGCCGATCATGCAGCGGAGCTACTTCACAGAGTACCTTCGCGCGTCTGTGGGTACCGCCTTCCATAGGTCCGGTGAGTACCGGCTGTTTTATCTCGAAGGAGCAAATAGGCGGCGGCCGCGCCTTGCCCTGCCGGTTGATTTCGAGGATGGCCAAACAACGCTTCCGAACGGGAAGGCCGTGCCCGTCCAGCTCACTGCGCTACCGCAGGCGCAGGGCTATCGGTGGTTCGGGAGGAGCCTTCCGCAGAAGTTCCAGGACGCTTCGCTGTACCATTGGCTGCGCTTCACCTTCTTCGCGGGCCAGAGCGTTCCACGCCTGTTCCTTTCGAGCTACATCGAATCCGGGCTACTGCTCGCCACCATGCTCTGGTTCGCCGTCCCGGCAGACATCAAACGGCTCAAACTGGTGAAGTATGGCCGCGTGCTCCGTGGCCCCGAGATGATGAGCCCGAGCGAGTTCCACCGCGCTGTCATGCGGGAGTTCTGGCGTCATCCTTTGGGCGAGTTCCGTGCATGGAGAGCCAGCAAGAAGGGCGGCAACCAAGCCCATCTGGGGCTCGGTTTCAAGACCACGGAGATGACCGGCCTGATGCGGATTCCACCCGGTAAAGAGTCCCAGCACTTCCAGATGATGGGCGACACCGGCGCAGGCAAGACGACCCTCATCATGCAGCTACTTCGGCAGATTCGGGATCGTGGCGACGTGGCCATTGTGTATGACCCGGCTTCGGAGTTTGTGCAGCGATTCTACGACGAAAAACGCGGAGATATCATCCTCAATCCGCTCGATGCGCGGTGCCCGTTCTGGTCTCCCGCCATGGAGATTGAGAGCAACCAAGAAGCTACGACTATTTCCGAATCCCTATACCAGCCATCGGGTGGCAGCTCCAACAGTTCCAATAAGGAGTTTTTCTACCGGACACCGGCTCAAATCTTCGCCCATCTCCTGCGTGAAGGGCCGACGCCGCACACGCTGGCCGAATGGATGGCTGATGAAAGTTTCCTGCAAAAGAAGGTCAAAGGCACGGAGATGGCGTTCTATATCGACCGCAAGGCTGGCCCTCAGGCAGCGGGTGTTTTGGCCAGCCTGGGACTGGTCGCGCAGAGCCTCCGGCTGCTCCCAAGGAAGGAAGAAACCAAGTCGATTTGGAATGCCACGGATTGGGCCAAAGAGCGCAAGGGATGGATATTCATTACGTCCAAGAAGTCACAGCGTGAGGTGTTGCGCCCGCTCATTTCTCTCTGGATAGACATTCTCGTGATGCGGCTCATGGACGTCCCCAAGCCGGGGCAAAAGCAGGTCTGGTTTGTGATCGACGAGCTGGCCAGCCTGCAGAAACTGCCGCAGCTCCATAGCGCCATGACAGAAAGCCGGAAGTCGAAAAATCCGCTCGTGGTCGGCTTTCAGGGCCGCGCTCAACTGGAAGATATCTACGGCAAGATCGCCGAGGTCATGTTGAGCCAGCCCGCCACCAAAATCTTCATGAAGACCACGGAAGGCAAAGCCGCCGAGTGGATCTCCGATACGCTCGGCAAGGTCGAAATCGAGCGCCTAAAAGAGACGCATTTCGATGGTTCCCGCGCGGGCAAGAACTACACCATCGACCGGCAGATCGAACCGCTGGTGATGGCGTCAGAGATCTCCGGCCTGGAAGATCGCCGCGCGTATCTCAAGCTTGGCAACCGAATCGCCCGGTTCGACTTCGACTACCACGGACTGCCGACAGTGACAGATGCGTTTATTCCTCGCGAGAACGCCGAGGACAAACTTAAGTTCGATCGTCGTACCCTTAAGCCGCTGACGCCGGCAGCATCTTCGGCTCGGGTCGAACCTCCGACGCTGACAGATACGCCGGTGGAGGCCAAACCGGAAGCCAAGGACCCACAGGAACCCAAGCAGAAAGGAGGGGCGCAGTACCGGCGTGCCCTCACGCTGGCCTGGGATGGAGCCGAGGGGAAAGCTAAAGCGCAGGCGATCGAGCAGTCGGCATCGCACCATATTGGCATCGCTGCCGTAGCTGCCGAGTTTCTTCAAGAGTTGCAACAGTTCCGTGAGGCGCTGGAGGAGCAGGGCCGCGACATTTCGGAAGATGAGTTGAAGGCAGTTAGAGAAGAGTGGGCCGATATCGTCAAGCGTGCCGAAGAGCAACCGAAGCAGACCACTTCCGACCCGATTATGCTCACGGACTTAGACCCATATCTGATTCCGCTGCACGATCATCAGCATCCCAACCACGACCTGCCACCTTATGACGATGAGCAGTTCAGCCTCTCTCTGGAGTAGCCGATGCTCACGATTTCGAAGGCCCTCAATGCCGCGCAAGCGGGCACTTACTGATCCGGCCCTGAAGATATGAGACTTTTTCAGTGCACATAGCGTCTCATGGTTATGGAGAAGATAGATTCGCGGAGGTTGCCGGAAGCTGCTTTGAACGAACGTCGTCGCCGGGCTGTGAAGC
>JALYVA010000025.1 GCA_030853485.1 Acidobacteriota bacterium | reverse complement strand
GCCACACTACCAAAGTAGGTAGACCTGCATCTTACGGGAGGATGTAGCTCCCGAAGAGGCGATTCGAATGAGTGAGAAGGTTTTAGATCACAACACCCATGCGCGGTCATTGGCGAAGGGCATGCTGGCAGGCTTGATCGGCGGCGTGGTAGCTACGGCGGCCAAAAGCCTGGCCGAAAAGTTCTACCCACCACGTACCCATGGTGAGCCCGAGCCTCCAGCGGTGCTGGCCGAGAAGGTCGCCGGCCACAAGCTCGCCGGGACAGAAAAGCAGGTTGCCGTCGAGGCACTCCACTGGGGCTTTGGCGCGCTTACAGGCGCCGCCTATGGAGCTTTGGCGGAGTATTATCCTGCGGCCGCCGCGAAGGATGGCGCAGCCTTCGGGACGGCGCTTGCATCGCTCACCCATGGAACGGCTCTTCCCGCCATGGGCCTGTCCGCTGATCCAGCCGCGCAGACCACGCGCGAGCGCACCAGCGAGATGGCCACACATGTGGTGTACGGGATGGTCACCGAAACCGTGCGCAGAACAGTTCGCAAGATGCTGGGGTGAATGCGCCCGGCTGACCTGTTGGAGCCGGGGTGAAGACGCACGGCAGGCCTCCCACGGTCTCGACCTGCGCGCCGTCGCTCCTTTAAAGCCGCTTCGTTTTCTTTGCCGCACGTTGCAGCGTGCGCCGCGCGCGGCCGGTGGACTCGCGAACGACGAGGCTGGTGGATACGACGCGCGGCGTACCCTGCGCGTCCTGTTGGGCCTGTTGTGGGCGGAGCTTGCGGAACAGAACCTGGAAGCAGGTTGCCGCCAGTTCGATCCTGGGGATGCGAACTGTAGTCAAAGGCGGCGACGTGAACTCCGTGAGGTGAATGTCGTCCAGGCCAATCAGCGAAAGGTCGTTCGGGATATGCAGCCCGTGCGCATGGAAGTGTTTGAGCGCCCCGATTGCCATAAGGTCGTTTGAACACACGAGCGCGGTGGGCATGGTCTTGCGCGCCAGAATCCTTCGCGCTGCTTCGATCCCACCTTCCAGCGTGTGATGTTCCTCAAAGATACTTCCGGCATCGATCACGATGCCAATCTCGCGCATTGCGTTACGAAAGCATTGCTGTCGTAGCGCGGCGGTAAAGTCCTGGTGCGGACCTGCGGCAAACACAATGTCGCGATGCCCCAGCCCTGCGAGATGCTGTACCGCCTCACGCAATCCGATCTGAAAGTCCACTTCGACGACGTCCAGACCGGTCGGCGCGTCGCTCACTTCGATCTGCACCGCCGGCGTCTTCTTGAGCAGGCTGTACACCGAGTCTGGTTCTTCCGCGAACGTGAGCAGGGCCATGCCTTCGACCCCATGTTGGAGCATGCGCTCGACCCAGGCTTCGGTCTGCCGGGCAGCGCCGTTGGTCACGCCGATCAGGATGCCGAAGCCTTCCGCCGTCGCCGCTTGCTCAAAGCCCTGGATGAGTTCCGGAAAAAACGGATTGATGATATCCGAGACCAGCAGCCCGATCAGGTGGGTGCGTCCGGAGATCAGAGCCTGGGCATGTCGGTTGGGCACATAATCGATCTCGGAAACCGCCTTCCACACTTTGCGGCTCAACTTTGCATCTACGCTTGGAACGCCGTTCATGACGCGCGAGACGGTGGCGATCGAAACTCCGGCAAGCTCCGCAACCGCATGGATGCCCCGCTTGCCGGTACGCGAACCCTTGGCGGAGGACCTGCGTGACGGTGCGATCTTTTTGGATTTAGCCAAGCCGGTGTGTCTCCGTTTCTTGATCCTACGTGACTACGACGCTTGAAGGGATGGCCGCGGCTGCGAATTCGCGAACAGCCGGCAAAACCCCGGAGAACATGGGCATCGGCAGCACTGCCCTCGCCGAATGCGAAGTACACGGAGCGATAGAGGAGGCAGGCAGCTCGTAGAATAGTACGAACCTGCCTGAACGCGTAACGAGTTGCCAGCAATGTCGTGTGTCAAAAGCTTTTCGTAACGTCGAACGTCAGCCTGATGTAGAGAGATGCGGAGCCTGGTATCCGCACCGCAGTTTT
>JALYVA010000015.1 GCA_030853485.1 Acidobacteriota bacterium | reverse complement strand
CCCAGCGCACGCAGCGTCAGCCCCGTATCTTTCAGGCTTTCACCCTTTTCAATCGACGAAGACTTATCGCTCACCAGCGTCGTCATCGCTCCCAGCGACTTCGCCGCCAGCTCAAACGACGTCCTGGTCCTTGTACTCGACTCGTAAAACAGCAGCGCCACCCGCCGCCCTGCCAACACCTTCACTCGTTCCGCCGCCGGCATCCCCTCCATCCGGTCCGCCGCTGCCAGAATCGCCGCCACCTCGTCCACCGAAAGGTCCGCCACCGTCAGCAGAGATCCCGCCGCAACCCCGCGCCTCTCTAATGTATTCATCACACTTTATCTTAGAGCCTGCCTCAAATCTCTGTGCTGCCGCACAGGGTCGTGCGCGGAGAGCGGCTGCTTTGCTTCCTTTGTCGCGGCCCCGGCTTTGAGGATCTTGTTCAGGTTCTCGGATGGCCGGGATCACATTTTCCGCGGGGCAACGGGATTGCCTCCGCGAAGGGGTAGCGCGTGATGATGTGACCTCAGTCCGCGAGTTCCATCAGCAGCACCTGCTCCTGCCCGTCCACCTCGTTCAGCTTCACTTCGATAATCTCCCGCTTCGACGTCGGCACATGCCGCCCCACATACGTCGCCTCGATCGGCAGCTCGCGATGTCCCCGGTCGATCAGCACCAGCAGCCGCACGCTTTTCGGCCGCCCATGGTCGAACAGCGCATCCAGCGCGGCGCGGATGGTTCGCCCCGTATACAGCACGTCATCCATCAGGATGATGTCGCGCCCATTTACATCGAACCCCACTGCACCCGCCGTCACCTTCGGCCGCGGCCCATCTGTCGACAAATCATCGCGATAAAAGCTGATATCGAGCACCCCTGTATCGACGGGATGCTTCTCGATCGTCGCCAGCAGCGCGCCAATTCGTTGCGCCAGCGGGGCGCCTCTGCGCTTGATCCCGACCAGCCCCACGTTGTCGCTTCCGTCATGCTTTTCCACGATCTCATGCGCCAGCCTCACCAGCGTGCGCTCGATCTCCGAGGCCGACATCAGCCGGCCCTTCTCCCGTAACTTCGCCTGCCCAACATCTATCGCATCGCTCATAGCAATTGCGCTTGATAATACCAGCACCCACGGGGCGCAACACACTCCCTCGCCCTCCCCTTCGCGTGTGCTGTTGTCTTCGCCTTCGCCTTCGCCCTTGCCTTTTGGTTGTCATCCCCGCAGGGGATCTGCTGTTGCCTTCGTTGTTGCCCTTGCCGTAGCCCCTCCGTCTGTCATCCCCGCAAGCAATCTGCTCATCTCTCCACCATCGCCTTCCCGCTGCATCCATCATCCCCACAGAGACTCCGCTCCGCAATATCCACACCACCCACCACACAAATCCGTGAGCGCCACCTACGTCCTTTCACCAGAAATTCACACCCCAGACAAGCACTCCGCCCCCGCCGTCGCGTCTAGTGGACCCTCAGGAGGAACTCATGAACAAATCCGCATTTATCGCCACCCTGTGCGCCTTATCCGCAATCTCTGCGGCCGCACAGGAAAGAGATCACGACTGGGATCACGACCGCAACCGGAGCGAAATCCGCCACGTGCTGCTGATCAGCGTGGACGGAATGCACGCCGTCGATTACCTGAACTGCGCGAAAGGCATCGCCACGGTCAACAGTGGCTCTCCCTACTGCCCCAACCTTGCCGAACTCGGCGAGACCGGCCACAACTACGTCGCGGCCAGCACCTCCAAGCCCTCTGACTCCTTCCCCGGCCTGACCGCGCTGGTGACGGGTGGAACCCCGCGCACTACCGGCATCTACTACGACGTCGCGTACGACCGCACGCTCGACGCGCCCGCCCGCACCACCGGCAACGGCAACGCCGCGGGCCCCTGCTCCCCCGGCGCCGCTCCCACCGGCACCACCACCGAATACGAAGAAGGCATCGACCTCGACCAGAGCAAGCTCAACGGCGGAGCCCCCGGAGCCGGGCTCACGGACGGCGGGATCAAGTCCATCGACCCGACGCGCCTGCCCCGCGACCCCCGCCACGGCTGCGCCCCCGTCTACCCCTGGAACTTCGTCCGCACCAACACCATCTTCGGCGTCATCCACGCATCTGGCGGATACACCGCCTGGTCCGACAAGCACCCCGCCTACTCCTCCGTCGCCGGCCCCGGCGGCAACTCGCTCGACGACTACTACGCGCCCGAAATCAACTCCCCTGTGATCCCGCTCCCGGGGGTCTCCACCCCGACCGGCATCAGCTGCTCCACCATCCCAGACCCGAGCCACGTCAGCGACTGGACCGGAAGCTTCCAGAACATCCAGTGCTACGACACTCTCAAGGTGCACGCGATCCTCAACGAGATCGACGGCAAGACTCATGACGGCGCCGACGCCCGTACCCCCGCGATCTTCGGCATGAACTTCCAGGCCGTCAGCATCGGCCAGAAGCTCATCGAAAAGGACGTCGCCACCGGCGGCTACACCGACGCTGCCGGCACTCCCACCGCGCCTCTGCTCAGCGAAATCAAGTTCATCGACGCTTCGATCGGCGACATGGTCTCGCACCTCAAGCAGCACGGCCTCTACGAGTCCACCCTCATCATCATCACTGCTAAACACGGTCAGTCGCCCATCGACCCCAACCGTTTCTTCCCCATCCCCGGCCACGGCGGCGACAACGGCAATACCCCTGCCGACCTCGTCAGCAACCTCCTGCCTTTTTCCGAGTCGCCCGCCAACCCGAATGGCATCGGCCCAACCCAGGACGACGTGTCGCTCCTGTGGCTCGCCAACTCCTCTAACACCGACGAAGCCGTCGCCACCCTCGAAGCCAACGCCACTAAAGCAGGCATCGGCCAGATCTTCTACGGCTCCATCCTCGCCCAGAACTACGGCAAACCCGGCCTCCCGCCCTTCGGCGACCCGCGCACGCCCGACATCATCGTCACCCCCAACGTCGGCGTCATCTACACCGGAAGCACCAAGAAGCTGTCGGAACACGGCGGCTTCGCGCACGACGACACCAACGTCATCATGCTTCTCTCCAATCCGCGCTACCAGGCCAAGTCCATCTACTCGGCCGTCGAAACCATCCAGGTAGCCCCCACCATTCTCAAGTCCCTCGGCCTCGATCCCCAGGAACTCGACGCCGTCCGCGCTGAAGGAACCCCGGTCCTGCCCGACTCCGACTTCCACCACTTCGACTAACCAACCTCAACACCCCGGAACACCGAACGGCGGAGACAACCCTCTCCGCCGTTTTCTTTCGCCCCGTCCTCCCTAAAACCCGGGTGCCCCATATCTCGATTCTGAGATGTGGGCAGCTCGCGAAAGCGAGACCGCCTTCCTCCCCCGCCATAAATCACCACAAAACTGGAATATCTCTTTCTCCGCATTCGCTCCTCCCGCACCCATTCCCATTCTTTCCGTAAAACCCATTTGCCCAACTCTGCCTTAGCCTCAACCCCACACATTGACACAATCCACCACCATAACTACTCTTCCAGTGAGGAACTTTATGAGCCAATTCACGCGAAGAGGATTTGTCGGATCACTTGTAGGTTTAGCCGCCGCCCGGGCACTCGGCGCCCAGCAGGGGACCGGCCCCATGTCCTCCGCCAAACGCCCCGGAAGCCCACGCATCAAGATCACCGACGTGAAGTGCGCCATCATCGGCAAAAATCCCGTGATTCGCATCACCACCGACCAGGGCATCACCGGATATTCTCAGGCAGAGTCGGCGAAGCCTTTTCTCAAGCCGTTTGTGGCGTACTACAAGCAATATCTCGTCGGCGAAGATCCAACCGATGTTGGACGCGTCATGATCCGGCTACGACGCATGGGGGCGATGAAGCCCTGGGGGGCGGCCATCAGCTCGATCGAAATCGCGCTGTGGGACATCGCCGGCCAGGCGACCGGACTGCCGGTATACGAGCTGCTCGGCGGAAAAATTCACGACCGCGTCTGCGCCTACGGAAACTCCGAAAACGTTACCCCCATCTTTTCCCCGCCCACGCCGCAGGTCTTCACCGAACTCGCGTCCCAGATGAAAGAGGCCAAAGAAGGCTTCAAGCTGGTCAAGTTCCCTGTCGGCTTCCACAACGGCGCCTCCATGGCTTCGATCCCCGACGCCTGGTTCGGCCAGCGCTGGACCGGAAAAAATCCTCCGTACATGAATCGTGGGCCCATGACCGAACGGGGCCTCGATAACGTCCTCGCGGGCGTTGAGGCCGTCAAGAAAGTGCTCGGCAAAGATATCAACGTCGCCTTCGACTGCGGTCCGGGGTGGGTGCCGAAGGATGCTATCCGGTTCGCCCGCGCCGTCGAGCCCTACAACGTCGCCTGGCTCGAAGACCTGATCACCGGCGACTACACGCCTTACCCGAACGCTCAGCTCTACAAGGAGGTGAAGGAGGCGACCTCGACGCCCATTCATACCGGAGAAGAGATCTATCTGCGAGAAAATTTCAAGGATTTGATCGAGATGCAGGCGGTCGATGTGATCGGCCCCGACCCGGAGGATGTGGGCGGGATCGCCGAGCTGAAGTGGATCGCCGAATACGCCGATCTCCATGGCATCCAGGTCGCTCCCCATGGCATCTTCGACGGTCTGTTCGGGGTGGCTGCGCAGGTGCACCTCGGCGCGGCGTGCCCGCAGAATTACATTGGTTTCGAGTACGCGAAGGGCCAGCCGGACTGGTGGTACGACATCGTCGAAGGCCTGCCCAACCCCATCGTCAAGGACGGTTACATCGACGTCTGGGACAAACCGGGCCTTGGCATCACGTTCAATGTCCGCGCAGCCAAAGCGCACCTGTCAGCCGACGACAGCACCTTCTTCGACTAGGTGTATTGACCTGCGGCGGAGTGTAGATCACCCGCTCGCAGTCGAATGCATTTCATGCCGACCATCGGGAGCCCGGCGGGCGGAGCCGGTACACCCCCGACGAAGTGGGCGTCCCGTGCGTAGCGGGCCCGCGCGGCAGCGCAGTGTTTCCGCGTCGGCTAGCTGTTGCTAGACGGGCAGCTTCCGCCGGGTCCGCAGAAAGCCGCCCACTGCGCCACCCACGGTGGACAACACGACCAGAATTCCCGACAACATGGCGAAGCCGGTCAGCATCATGCCTGCCCGCACCTCCGGCGAGGTCAAAAACCGCACTACCTCCGGGGATTCCGGTGCTGTGGCCGACGCCTTCTGGATCTGCGCATGGAGCATCTGCGTCAGCTGCGCATCGAACCCCGCCATGTTGTGCAGCGCGTACCGCGCCACCAGCCCGGCTCCGGCGATCGCCACGGCAAAACAGGCCATCAGGGCCAACCCCACGACCACACCGATCCGGGCACCCACGCCGGCATCCATCCAGGCCTGCGGGCGCCGTTTCTGGTAGAGGGCGAGGGTGATCAAGGAACCGCTTACGGTCCAAAGCCACGTAAGAGGCGACACGATCTGCACTCGCGCGGACACCACGCTCAACGCGGCGGCTACCAAGGCTACCAACACCGCGCACCGGATCGCGGTCTTCCATTCCACCTGCTGGGGGTGTGGCGGTGGCGCTGTCCCGGTGGTTTCGGCCTCGGACGTACTTACCTGCTGCTCATAGTCGGGCAGAAACAACTGCGGCGATCCGCAGTGCGGGCAGAAGGGCGACTCACCCCGGCTCGCCGGCAACTCGCCCCCGCAACGGTGACAGAACTGAAGCATACCTATGAAGCTATCCCACCCTGGAAGCAGCAGCAAGCGCGGTTCCGGCTCGGGATTCGCCTCTGCCTATCTGTTGTCGTTGTGTGTGCCTGCGGACGGGAGGTCCAGGATGAAGCCGGTATACAGGCCGGGAAGCGAGGGCGGTGCGTGGAGGAAGCCTCGGCCTTGGAACGCTAATTTTCGTCCTGCTCGCCGTCTTCCTAGTCTTCCTCGTACTGCTCGCCGTCTTCGTATTCGTCGTCGTCATCGTCCTCGAAGTCATCGAGATCGTAGTCGACGGTTTCGCGGGTGGCTCCGGGCGCGGCGAGATCGAGGCCGTCGGGGCAGGGTTCCATGGTTTGGACCACGTCGCAGGGTGCGGGATTGAGGTTGAGCCGGGCTGCGTTGCTGGAGGCGAGCTGGAGGCCGTAGAGCAGGGTGGTGGCTCGGCGGGGGTCGAGGCTTCCGGTGGCGAGGGCGTTGATGACGACCGAAAGCGCGACCTGGACGGACTCGCGGTCTTCGAGCGCGGTGAGCTCGATGTGCTGGCCGGGGATGAGGTAGCCGCGGGTCTGGGGGGTGTAGCGATAGGGGGAGTGCCGCTGGTGAAGCCGGGTGTGGAAGTAGCACCAGGCGGTGTCGGTGAGGGAAGGCGCTTTGCAGCGGGTTCCGTTGGTCTTGATGTGGCGGCAAAGATGATATTGCATGGTGTGCTCTCCCTTGAGTTGCTCGTGGTGGCTGCCCGTGGGTACCCCCCCCTCCCCCCTCCCCTATTGCCCGCGCGTAACTCCTGCGCCATGTGCGGGTTAGCGGCAGGGTCTGTCGCCAAATTCGTCCAGGCAAAGGGGTTACGTGCAAATTCGTGCAAAGGAAAGGGGTTAGGGGTCAGAATGAGCGGCCGGTTGGGTTAAAAGCAAAAGCCCCGGCCGGTTGGCTCGGGGCTTTACTTGATCTCTAAGTTAATTATACAAGATGGAGCGAAACTAGTACGCCACGCGTAAGTCTTGTGTTTTGAGAGGTATAGGTCAAAAGGGGGCTTGACAAGCGTTTTTGCTGGTGTTTTTGAGGTTTTTATTTTTAAGACCCTGCCGGGATTGGGGAAAGGCTGGTCAGCTCTCGCTCGGTGCGGCTTGAGAATGGGTTCGGTCGGCGGGGATCAGCGAGAACTCGGGCGCGGGCGGGTTGTGTAGGAGAGCGGTTCGCGCTGCCGCGCGAAGGCCCACATCTCAAAGTCGAGATATGGGGCACCCGGACTTCGGCGGGGTTTGATTTCTGGGGCCTCGGCGGGATTGGGGGAAGTTTTGTCGGCTCTTGCTGGATGCGGTTTTGGGAATGGGTCCGTGGGCGGGGATCAGGAAGAGCTGTGTAGGCACTTGTGGAGGAGAGCGGTTTGCGCTTGTGCGCAGAGGCCCACATCTCAGAATCGAGATATGGGGCACCCCGGGTTTTCGGTGGGTTTGAGTTGTAGGACCCTGCCGGGATTGGGGGAGAGACTTACCCCCCGAGCCGAGAGCGGTTTGTGCGCGTGCTGCGGAGGAATATTTCGCTTCGCTATGTTGCGACGGCCAGAATGACGAATCTGTTTTGCGCTTCCGCACCTAAATTGGATCGACTCTTAGCGCTGCCATTGTGTAGACGGATTGGATTTGCCTGAAGGAGGTTGCGATAGCTTTTGCCGCGAGCGAAATGCAGGTCCTTCGACTGCGCCTGTCGCGATAAGACTGCGACAGGCTTCGCTCAGGATGACACCTTAACTACGCATTCAGTCATTTACTACGCATTCAGTCATTTACCACGCATTCAGTCATTTACTACGCATTCAGTCATTACTAGGTATTCAGTCATTCCCACTCCGCTATGGATTGAGACACTCTACGGAAAATCTGCGAGGGAGCGTCCGGCAGTTTTGTCTGTAGGTTTAGCCGCTCCTGCGAGAACTGGATCGGAGGAAACACCGTCCAGGAAAACAGCTCGGGGGAACGGCTTCTCCGCTCCTGTTCTTGTACTCAAAATCGATGCGTTTCGTTACAGGGTCCGAGTGCTGTGCGGGGCGGTTTGTAAATTCATGTTGATGTCATTCTGCTGTTGTGGGGAGGCGGGTAGGGTGATCTGATCGTCTCGCGGTGCGCCGATGCGGATGGAGCGAATCGTGCCCCGGACGATGGAGTGTGCAGTTTCGTGGATTGTGTCCGTAGGGCCGCTGCTGATGCTGCTGACTGCTTCGGCTGCGCCGATGTTTGCGCAGGATCGCAATAGCGGTGGCGGGATGGCCGTTGGCGGGACGTGAGGGTCACCGGATACGCCATTGCTTTGTGATCGTGCTCGAAGACGAAGGCTACGATGTGAGCTTTGGCCCGACGTCGAAGGCGCCGTATCTGTCGCAGACGCTGGTTTCCAAGCTGTTGCTTTCGCGGGGCTATGGCACGGGCACGCCTGGGTATACCGCCGGAGAGTGCGAAGCAGATCCCCTTCGGGGATGATAACAAAAAACCAAGGGCAGAGGCAGGAACAAAGGCGAAAGATACGGTGGAGTGGTGGGAGCTAGAGTCGATTGCGTGTTGGTGTAAGAGGGAGGGCGGGTGGAGAAAAGCGGTCTCACTCCGTGAGATGCCCACATTAGCGGCAAAAGGCGCGGCGAAGATGGGGCACCCAGTCCGAATAGGCCCACCTTAGCGGCAAAAAGCGCGGCGAAGATGGGGCACTCCTCTTTTCGGGAGGGCTTGGCGAACGGTTCTGGTGAGGGGGAGTGGTCTCGCTTCGCTCGATGCCCACATCTCAGAATCGAGATATGGGGCACCCGCGGTTTCGGGGGGAGAGAGATGTGCGGGTTGCCGGTCAGCTCTGCATGGAACAGGCTCGTCCCTGAATCTGCGACATGGCCGGGGGGACGCGGACTTCGTTCTTGATGACACGGCCGGGGGACGCGGACTTCGTTCTCGACGACACGGCGGGGGGGAGCGGTTTTCGTTCTGCACCGGCACAGCCAGGGGACTCGGTCTTCGTATCGACGACATGGGCCGTGGTGAAGCGGTCTTCGTTATCGACGACACGACCGGGGGGACGCGGACTTCGTTCTTTGTTCTCCGTCGGCGAGGGGCTATTGTTTTGAGTCGTTGTTGTTCTGTTGGGCTTCTTTCTGGGTGCGGAGGGCTTCTGCCTGGGCTTCTTTGGCTTCGTGCTGGGCTTCTTTGGTTTGCTGTCTGGCTTCGATGGCGGCTTCTCTGGCTTGCTGTTTTGCTTCCTGCGTGGCTTGGCGGACTTCCTGCTGGGCTTCGCGGACGGATTGTCTGGCGTCTTCGATCGACTGGCGTGCGTCGGGCGGAAGGACGGTGATCTTGGGGGGCGCGGGCGGGAGGGGCGGCAGGGGCGGAAGGGCCGTGATGCTGGCCTTCTTGAGCGAGACGTCGCCCTGGCTGGTGGAGATGCGGATCATCGGGGGGGCGCCGGTGCTGTTGCCTACGGTGCCGTTGCCTACGGTGCCGTTGATGGACTTCTTGTGGGCGTCGTCCTCGCCGCTGGTTTTGATCTCGGAGAAGTCGCTTTGGAGGCTGCCGTTGGTGGCTTCGAGCTGGTAGGCGAAGGTGGAGCGCTCGGGGACGGTGACGGTGACCGAGCCGTTGCGGTTTTCGATGGTGACGTTGCTGAGGGGGGGAGCGTTGGTGAGATCGACCGAGCCGTTGCGGTTGGTGACCGAGACGTCGCCTCCGATGCGGTCGAGGGTGATGTTGCGGTTGCCTGTGGTGAGGATGAGGGGGCCGACGACGTCGCTGGCGGTGAGGTCGGCGTTGTTGGAGATCTCGATTTCTCCGTCGAGGCGGACGAGCTGGAGGTCGGTGCGGCTGGTGTGGAATTTGATGGGGCCGCGGATGCGTTCAAAGTGGGTGGTGCCGAAGTAGTCGCCGCGCATGGTGACGGGGCCGCTGAGGTCGGTGAGGGTAGTGTCGCGGGCTTTGCCTTCGACGTCGAGGGGGCCGGAGATGCTGTGTGCGGAGAGGGAGGATTCGCCGTTGTTGATGCGGGTCTGGACGGGGCCGGTGATGGCGCTGAGCTCGATGTCGCCGTGGTTGGCGGTGACCTGGAGAGGAGCTTTGATGCCGCTGATTCTGACGTCGCCGTGGTTGGCGTCGACCATAAGCGGGGCGTTGGGGGGAAGGGTGATGGTGAGGTCGGCGCGGGCTCCGTGTTCGGAGGGAACGGCGAGGTGGAGGTCGGTGCCGCGTGTGGTGAGGATTGGGCTGAGCTGCTGGGCCTTGCTGTCGGCGTCGGAGTCGGAGCGGGTGAAGACCTCTTTGTGGATGGAGATGTGGATCTGGTTGTCGTCGCTGGTGCCGGAGATGGTGATGTCGCCGCGGGGATTGTCGACCGAAAAGCCGCCCTTGGCGGGGAAGGACTGGGTGAGGGTCTGATCGCTCTCGTGCTTGTCCCCCATGAACTCGTCCATGTTGTCCTGGTTGAGGTTGAGGCCGTTGAGGATGCGGCTGGTGTCGCCGTCGCGCATTCCGCTGAAGACGAGGCCGGTGAAGGCGAGCAGGACGAGAAGGGTGAAGACGCCACCTCCGACGCGACGGCGGTAGCGTGGCCGGTCGGGGTCGGACTGCATGTAGTGATCGAAGACCCATTCGAGCAGCATGACGATGCCGGCGCCGATCAGGAGCAGAGGCCAGAAGCGGGCGTACCACTCCCAGAGGCGGTGGGCATGGAGGCGGCCGGTCTGGACGAGGAGGAAGACGAGGCCGAGGGTGATCAGGATGAGGGGGCCGAGGATGGAGCTTCGGCGCATGCCGCGGATCTGGTAGCGGTAGGCGTCGCGTTGGGCACGGGCGATGTCGCGCTGGGCTTTGGCTTGATCTTTGAGCAGGCGGCGCTGATACTTCCAGTCGCCTCCGAAGGGCGGTGGAGGAGGAGGGGGCGGATAGCTTCCCATGGCGTTTAGCTCCGTTCCTGGTCGTGCTGGGTGGGAGGGACGATGGGGGCGGCGGGGGTGGCGGCTGCTGCGGCGGGTTCGGCGGCTGAGGTTTCGGGCGCGGGGTAGGGCTGAGCGGGGAAGCCGGGAGCGGGGTAGGGGAAGGACGGAACGGGGTAGGCGATGCGGCGGAAGATGGCGATTACGCCGGCCACGATGATGAACAAAGGCCAGCTATGGGCCCAGGAGAGAATGTGGAACGAGTCCAGAAGAAAGAGCACACCGACGACGATGACCCAGATGGAGCCGCGAACGGCCGAGAACAGGCGGTAGCGGTAGGCGGGGGTGCCGTCGTCGGCGAGGGTGCCGGTGTCGGTCATCTTGTGGACGAAAAGCCACACGCCGACCCCGATGAGAAAGAAGGGCAGGAGACGGTGCACGGGGAAGCCGCGAAAGATGCCGACGTTTCCGATCAGGAAAAGGCAGCCGAGACCGATGAGCCAGATGGCGCCTGAGGGGAAGCGGTTGGAGGG
>JALYVA010000005.1 GCA_030853485.1 Acidobacteriota bacterium | reverse complement strand
CGTTGGTAGAGGATGCGCCGACGTTCCCGCCTGCGCTGAGGAACTGCGTCAGGCCCCAGACAGTGGCTGCGGTCGTGACCTCATTCACCACAAAGCTAGCCGAACTATTCACCTGGTTGCAAGGCCCGACAGGCGTCGCGAACGTGATTGCTAGGTTGGCCGCAGTTGTTCCCACCTGGCCGCCGCGAACCAGAAGGTAAAGCTGCGAGGAAACAGCAGGGCAGCTGTAGCCGGACGCGATGGTGAAGCCGCCCTTGTCATCGGTGGTCTCTGGACTGGAGAGCAAAGCGGAGGCTGCCGAACCCGTGCCCGAGATACCGGCCGCGTAGAGCTGCACCGAAGCTCCGACCAGAGGCTGCTTGCCTGCCATGGCTTTGCCGGAAAAGCCGGTTCCTGGATTGGCCGGGGGGGGTGGATTTGTAGGTGGCGGGTTGGTGGGTGGTGGATTCGTGGGTGGAGGATTAGCAGGTGGCGGCGCTGGGGTCATGGCTGCCGGGGTGGAAGAGCCGCACCCGATCAGGAAGCAGGAGAGTACAGCCGTGGTTATCACGGAATACCACGGTTGGAAGCGGGCGGTTTGTGCCTTCGGAACGATGATGTTCACCCTTGCAATCGTGTGTGGGAAGCTGCTCGGTTAGCGACGGTACGGCTTGGTCAAGGTGTTCAAGTCAGCCTGCGCCAGAAAGTCACGAAGAGCTTCGGTCATCTGATGACGCGCTAGTTCCGCCGGAAGCGTCGTGTCGATCGTCTCCACCTTCAGCAGAATCGGTATCGGGCGCTGGGGGTCCTGGGAGAAGAGGGCCTGCGAGGTGGGCTTGCTGTAGACGAAACCGAAGTTGGCGCGATCGCTCGAATACTCGCCGCACGAGCCGCCGTTGCAGATCGTGGTCGCCTCGAGAGACTGCGTGGCGCCGTTATTAAAGAACGATCCGGAGAAACTGACTGGGTGGTTCTCTGCCGTTTGCAGCACAAGCTCGTCGCGCCAGAGCGGATCTTCGCCGCGAGCGGAGTGGCAGATGAGGGTGTCATGCGAGCCAAGGACCGGAGAGATGCCGATCGCAACGTGCGTGCCGCCGCTCGCTGGAGCGTAGTCGGCCCAACGAAAGATGAGTGGACCGGTGAACAGGTTTTCATTCCATGTACGGACCAGAGAGTAGCCGCCGATGTGCTGCGGGAAGTCGCCTGCGGAGTTCTCGTCGATTTTGCTTTGTGCAGTGTCGGCGAGCGAGCGAGCGCGTGCAAAAGCACGTGACACACCGAAGCATCCCAACAACACAAGCACAAGCATCGCCGCGACACGCGCATAGAACGATGCTGGATTTGCAGGGAGCGCAAAAGCAGAGCGACCAGGGTTCTGCGACCCGGCGTTGAAGGTCGTGGTCTGGGCCGGAGGCTTGATCTGGTTGGGCGATTCGCTCAAACGCCGCACCACCTGGAACAGAAGCACGGTGGCGAACAGAAAAAGGCAGGCGCCAATAATGTAGTCACCCATCTCGGCCTTGTGCTGCAGCCAGGGAAAGTGCAGCGCGATCAGGTAGTACAGCACCAGAATGCAGAGCCGCGCGAAGTTGAAGACGTATCCAAGCAGGACGGCTCCAACGACGACTGCGGCGTGGGCATACCAGCGAAACCGGTAGATGTATCCCGCGATCAAGGCAATGAACCCCATGGTGGCTGCACCGCGAATGCCATTGCAGCCTGGAGCGATGAACATGCCGAACTTTGGCGTAAACATCAGGCGAAGGTGATCGGGGCTCAAGGGCTGCCCGAGAGCGATGGCAAAGGCACGTGCCACGTGTGCGGAGGCGCGCTGCAGCGGAAGGTCGACGAAGACATTGAAGATGTGCGGGATGGGGTCGACAAACCACAGCAGGACTAGGGGAAACAGGCAGGCACGATACAAGCGCGAACCTCCGAAGAGGAGGACGACGCCGGATCCATAGGCAAAGGCAATAAGCGAGTGGGGTGGGAGATAGACCGACCATTGCGGCGAGAAGACGAACACGAGAATGGTCTGCTCACGCACATGAACGACGGCTGCCGTTGCAACCAGGATTACGAGGCCCCACCAGCTCCCATTCATTTCCCAGCTGAGCGAATGCCACGCACGCAGAATCAGTGCCAGGCTGACCAGCGGAACGAACATGCCGATTGACTTGAGCGCGTCGGTCATCCACATCGACCAGAGAGCGCTCGCCACCGGCCAGATCATGGATACGCCGGCAATTGCGAGCAAGGCAGCAAGCCCCGCAGCCTGAGACCGGCGAAGCCGAACCACTCCAGGTCGTTCGAAGGATCCAGCTTCAGCCGATGCCGGGAGAGTAGACATACTGATTCGATTCAATGGATCCGCCCAAGGTATTCGGGGAGTCGTTCTATGGTTCCCTGGGGGAGCTTCTTACTTGGAAGACGAGTTGCGACGGGCCTTCAAACGGGCGCGCGCCGACATAAAGAACGCACCGGCAGAACCTACGACGGCAAGGATTGCGGTTGGGTTTTCAGGAGAGTTGATGCAACCACCAGTATCATCCGGCCCCTGACCTAGAGCCGGGAGGGCGACGGCGAAGAGGAGAGCGATGCCAAGAAGGTATAAATTGGTTTTCTTCATTTGTGTCCTCAATTGGGAATGTATCGTCACGATAGTTCCTTGTCAACGAAGAATGCCCGTGACTTACATAACATCTTTGGGTACAGGACCTATTTTTACGGTGTGTCTATGTGACCTCTTCTCAGGCCAAGGCACGATGGGGTTTCGCTGCAGTCTCCGAGGGTTGCGCGCCCAGAATTACGCTTTGAGATGAATCCTCGTGCGCTACTTTTGCGTCAAAGTCAACTCCTTATAGAAGACGACTTACCAAGTCTGCTCAACCTTCTCTCACTTCCCGCGTTTTGAAACAGCGCCTGATGTTTTCCTTCTACACGACGCAACGACGCAGGTGGAGCGGTCACACGCGGGGCATGCGCTCAGAGGCAGTCCGGCTCGATCCCTTAGCGGGGCGAATGTGATTTAATGCGTTCCAAGCACAGTCGCGCCGGGCGGCATTCGCGTATCGCAACCGTCTCGCCGCACAAATCGGCAGCCGCGCACAGGGCGCGCCAGTCTTCCACGACGAAGCTGCGGCGGACCGAGATTGGGCCATCGTGTTTCACGAACCGATGCCAGCGCGCGAATCGCGCACAAAGACGAAACAGATGGTAAGGCAACGGTTGGCGATGGAGATCGTTGATGAACCAGCCGCGCTCGGCCACTTCTTCCATCCGACGCAGAAACTGGACTATCTCTCGATCGTCCAGGTGATGGGTCAACAAGGAGCAGAGGACGACGTCCGTCTCGCCCTCCATGCCTCCACAGAGCGCGTCACCTACCCTCCAGTGGATACTGCGGGAACCTCCTGAGGCCTCGTGCGCAGCCCGGATGGCATCGGGGTTCAGGTCTATCCCGGTCAGGCTCACCTCGATCCGTCGCCGCGCGGCCCAGCCCTCAATCCGCCGCAGCGTGTCGCCGTTGCCACAGCCCACATCGACAATGCGGAGAGGACGCCGACCAGCGGACGCAGCAGCCACCCGGTCGAGCCATGCCAGGGTGGGACGATGCGCAAATGTCAGCCGGTTGACCTGCGCAATGTCCCGCAGACACACCCGCAGATCCTCGTAGCTGCATGGCTCATCCATCCGTTCGGTGAGTTGCGCGCGCCTGGAGAAATCCAGCCCCGACCATGCAGGCGCACCTACCAGACCGCTTCCGGAGCTGGTACCTTCCAGACTTTCGGGGGACGCGGCCGGTGGGGGGAGGGTAGACGGGATAGGCAGGCCCAGATATCTCGATGGCTCGGACAACATTATCTTTACGTGCGAGCGCCCGCGGTAGATGCAGCCAAAACCACCGACGCGGCCCGCTCCGAGTAGCCGGAGTTCTCCGAGGCCCGGGCTTCAGCAAAGGCTGCCGCTCCCAGGAGCGCACAGGTATCGTCTAGGATCACTTTGACGGGAATTGATTCCAGCAGCGGCGACAGGCGTCCCTTGTCGAGAAAAGCCTGAATGAAGGCGCCATTCTGCAAGGTCTTCAAGATCTTCGGCGCGATTCCACCACCCAGATACATGCCTCCGGTCGCAAGCACTTTTAAGGCGATATTGCCGGCTTCCGCTCCGTATGCTGCGGCGAACATCTTCATCGTCTCGAAGCACAGCGAGCTCGATCCATCTTCCGCGCATTGTCCGATCACCGCGTTCGGATCCTCGGTCTGCATCCTGTCGTGCAGCCATCCCGGCTCGTTAATCTTTTCTACATCCTTCAGAAAGTTGTACACATTCTTGATGCCGATACCCGACACCACACGCTCCCAACTGACGCGGCCCTTCAATGTTTGACGCAGATACTCGAGTAGCGCGATCTCCCGGCTGCTGCGCGCGGAAAAATCGCAATGTCCGCCCTCGGATGGAATTGGGCGATGCTTGGTCCCGTCCCAGATCAGCAGCGCCTCGCCCAACCCGGTTCCCGCCGCCATTAAGCCGGCATGACCGGACGCGTGGGGATCGCCCGCATGGAGCGTGAAGATGCTCTCCGGCGCAAGCTCGGGAATGCCATAGCCGTTGGCCTCAAGGTCGTTAATCAGAAAGATGTGAGGGATCGAGAGCGACTTGACGAGATCGCGCGTGTCCAGCTCCCATGGCAGGTTGGTCAGCTTCAGCCGTCCATCGCGCACCGGGCCGGGACATCCGAAACACGCGGCGACGATCTTCGCCGCGTCGGGCTCGCCCACACCAAGAAACTCCAGCACCACATCGTCCAGCCGGGTGTACTCGTGCGCCGGAAATTTCTTGTCGCGCACAGGCTGCAGCCGGCCATTGGCAAAGTTGTACAGTGCAAGGTGGATTTTGGTACCACCCACATCTCCAGCAAGAATCATCTAGCTTAGCTCCAGAGTACCGGTTCCATCTTCTGACTTCGGCAGCTTAGCCGCTGCGGCCTCGTCTAGCAAAAACGTAAGCTGCCCGCTCGCCGGGCGTATGATCTGCGACGGGTACATCTCCGGTTGATACGGTCCCAGAAGCACGTCGTGCAGCACCTGCGCCTTGGCCGCGCCTTCGATCAGGAAAACCACGTGACGCGCTGCATTGATCACCGGCCAGGTCAGCGTGATGCGCCATGTGTCTTTCTGTGGAACATGGTTTGCGACCACGATGTGGCTCATCTCGTTAAGCGCTTCGGTATGCGGAAAGAGTGAAGCCGTATGGCCGTCGTCCCCCATGCCCAGAAGCACGAGATCGAACGTCGGCGTCTCTGCACCTTCGAGCTTGAACGCATTGCGCACCGCGGACTCGTACCGCGCCGCAGCGACCTCTGGCGCGAGCTCACCTTCCATCCGATGGATACATCGCTCCGGGAGCGGTACCTTCGAAAGCAGAGCCTCCTTGGTCATGCGAAAGTTCGACTCGGCATTGTCTGGCGGCACGCAGCGCTCGTCTACCCAGAACAGATCGACTCTCTCCCATGGCACCTGCTTCAAGAAAGGCTGGGCCGGATCGGCCAGCAACGCAAACATGGCCTTCGGCGTCGTCCCACCGGAGATGGCGATCCGCACCAAACCGCGAGCCTCGACCGCACTCATGGCCGTGTCCGCAAAGAGTCGTGCCGCAGCCTGTGCTGTGGCCGCAGGCGTAGGCAATACACGATATGTAACTGTCACTGGTCGAGGCATTATTTTCGTCCTGTCATTAGAGCTTGCGCCACTTGCGGCCATCCGTCTTCAGCATCGCGTCGGCCGCAGCCGGCCCCCAGGTTCCCGCCGCGTAGTTCGGAAAGTCCTTGATGGGATCTTTCGCCCACGCCTCAAGAATCGGCGTCATCAGCGCCCACGTCGCCTCGACACCATCGCGATGGGCAAATAACGTCGCATCGCCCAACATGGCGTCCAGCAGCAGGCGCTCATAGCCGTTCGCGGACGACTTGCCGAACGCCTCCGCGTAACTGAAGTCCATATCCACTTTGCTGATGTTCATCGTCGGCCCTGGAACCTTCGCCCCGAACTGCAAGGTGATGCCCTCGTCCGGCTGAATCCGCATCGAAAGCACGTTTGGCTTGATGCCCTCGCCGCCCTTCTTCTCCGCATCTTTGAACAGCAACTGCGGGGGGAGCTTGAACTGAATCGTGATCTCAGTCACGCGCTTAGCTAGCCGTTTGCCCGCGCGGATGTAAAACGGAACTCCTGCCCAGCGCCAGTTCTCGATCTCCAGCCGCAGCGCCGCATAGGTCTCGGTCTGAGAGCGCGGGTGCACGCGATCCTCCTGGCGATATCCGGGAACCTGCTTGCCGTCGACCGTGCCCGGCCCGTACTGCCCGCGCACCGTATCGGCCGGATGAATCGGCTGGATTGCCTTCCACACCTTGATCTTCTCCGCTCGCACCGCGGCCGCTTCAAACGACACGGGAGGTTCCATCGCGACGAAGCTCAGCAGCTCCATGACATGGTTCTGTACCACATCGCGCAGCGCACCCGCGGTCTCGTAGAACGGCCCGCGGCCTTCGATGCCGATACTTTCAGCGGCCGTAATCTCCACGTGATCGATGTAGTTGCGGTTCCACACATTTTCGAAGATGCCGTTTGCGAAGCGAAAAACGAGGATGTTCTGCACCGTCTCTTTGCCCAGGTAGTGGTCGATGCGGAAGATCTGGTCTTCGCCGAAGACTTTATTCACTTCGTTATTGAGCGCCTTCGCCGACTGGAGATCGTGACCGAATGGCTTCTCGATGATCGTGCGCACCCAGCTCTTCGCCTCGCCACCCTTGCTCTCGGCGGGCTTGGCCATGTCATGATTGCCAAGGAACTGGATGATGTCCGAAAAATACTCCGGCGCAGTTGCAAGATAGAAAAGCCGATTGCCCTTGGTGCCGAACTTCTTATCGAGCTCTGCAAGCATCTTCTTCAACGCGTCATAGCCGGACGCATCGTCGAAGTTCATCGCGTGGTATTGAACTCGGCCCAGGAAAGGATCGAGTTTGGTTTCGTCTTTTTCGACGCCGCCACCACTGATAATGCCTTCTTTCATGTCGGGGGCGAAGCTGGCTTCGAGCGGTCGCCGCGCAACACCTACTACAGCGAAATCCTTCGGTAGGAGGCCGCTCTGCTCCAGGTGGTACAGCGCCGGCAGAAGCTTGCGCTTGGTAAGGTCGCCCGAGGCTCCGAAGATCACCACGATGCACGGGTCGGGAGTGCGCTCCGGCTGCTGCTGGCTGGCCGCTGTACTCGCATTGGTGCTCCCGGCTGGGACGTTGCTTTCTTTGGTCGGCATAGATACCCTTTCGCACTCTGATTGTAGAAACTTTGCTGCAAGATCCCGAGACTACGACTTTTTCACATCGTGCCCACCAAAGGCGCCGCGCATGATCGAGATCATCCGGTCGGTGAAGTTGTTCTCTTCGCGCGAACGCAGCCGCCGTATCAACGACTCGGTAATAACGGGTGCCGAGATGTTCAGATCGATGGCTTCAGTCACCGTCCAGCGACCTTCGCCGGAGTCAGGAACGAACGCTTCGAGGCCGTCGAGCGTGGGGTTCTTGGCCAGCGCGTCCGAGGTCAGGTCCAGCAGCCACGAACGAACCACCGAACCCTTCTGCCAGATCTTCGATATCTGTGGCAGATTGAGATTGAGCGGAGTCTTAGCCTTCATGATCGAAAAGCCCTCGGCGTAGGCCTGCATCAACCCATACTCGATGCCGTTGTGCACCATCTTCACAAAGTGTCCCGCTCCCGAAGGTCCAACATGTCCCCAGCCTTCGTCCTTGGCCGGAGCCAACGTTTCGAAGATCGCGCGCAGACGCTCCACAGGCTCTTTGTCGCCGCCGATCATCAGGCTGTAGCCCTCCTTCAGGCCCCACACACCGCCCGAGGTGCCACAGTCCACAAACTCGAAGCCCTTGTTCTTTGCTTCCGCATGGCGCCGCTGGGTGTCTTTGTAGTTCGAGTTACCGCCGTCGATGAACGTGTCGCCCTTCTGCATCAGAGGCTCAAGCCGCGCCATCGTCTGGTCGACCGGATCGCCGGAGGGAACCATGATCCATACCGCGCGCGGTGCCGTGAGATTCTTCACCAGGTCCTCAAGCGTGTTTACGCCCAGGGAGCCCGCGGCGGTCAGCCGAGCCGTCGCCTCTTTGTTGAAATCGAATCCAACCACTTTGTGACCCGCAAGACGAAGCCGTTCCGCCATGTTGAAGCCCATCTTGCCAAGACCGATGATTCCCAGTTCCATTCGTCTACTTCCCTTCTGTATGCGGCGTCATGCCGGGTTGCGC
>JALYVA010000172.1 GCA_030853485.1 Acidobacteriota bacterium | reverse complement strand
TCTATCACATCGGCCACTCCACCGCTCATGCGGAACTGAAGCCCGGGACCCTGCTCACCGCGTTGGCTGCCGAGCACGCCGCCTCTGAAGGCGTTCACCTCATCGATATGCTTCGCGGCAACGAAACCTACAAAAAGTTCTGGCACGTCAAACCAATCCCCACGCAGGCCTTCACTCTCCGGCGTGAGCGCTAGATCTTCAGACCTGCCGCTAAGCCATATGCATACGCCGCAGCAGCCGGCTCAGCGTCAACCCTTGTACCAGGATCGAAAACACAACCACCACAAACGTCACCACCAGGAGCAGATTGCGTTCCAGGCCCAGCCCGCTCGGCAAACCCAACGCCAGCGCCACGGCCAGCCCGCCGCGCAGTCCACCCCAGCTCAACACAACGATCGACCTCGGCACATGTTTGCGAAACAACGCCAGCCCGCCCGCACTCAGCCCCACGCTGGCAAATCGCGCTGCCAGCACCACGGGAATCGCCACCAGCCCCGCGAGCACATGCCCCCACGTAAACGGCAGCACCAGAATCTCAAGCCCCAGCAGCAGAAAAAGCACCACGTTCATCAGATCGTCGACCAGTTCCCAGAACCGGTCCACATGCTCCCGCGTCAGTTCCGACATGGCGAGCGACCGGGCCCGTCCGCTTACCAGCAGCCCCGCCGCGACCACCTCCAGAGGAGCAGAAAGGTTCAGCGCATCCGCCAGCGCATATCCTCCCATCGCGAGCGCCAGCGTCAGCATCACCTCCACCCTATAGCTGTCCACCAGCCGCAGCAGCCGGTACGTCACATACCCCAACCCCACTCCAAGCGCAATCCCGCCGCCCGCCTTCAACAGCAGCAGGGAGCCAAACACCGAAGCCGACAGATGTCTCCCTCCCCCCGAAGCACCGAGCAGCGCGAGAAAGATCACCGCGCCCACCCCGTCGTTGAACAGCGACTCTCCCGCAAGCTGCACCTCGAGCGCCGGTGGAGCTCCCGCACGCCGCAACATATCCAGCACCGCAATCGGGTCCGTCGGCGAAATCAGCGCCCCGAACAAAAGCGCTCCCATCCCGCTGACCGGAAGATGAATCCAACGCATCGCCTCGTAGAACAAGCCAGCCACAAACACGGTCGACAACGCCGTCGTCACCACAGAAAGCACCAGCACCGGAAGCTTCTGCTTCGCCAGATGTTCGAGATCCAGCTGCAGCGCTCCCGCAAACAACAGCAGCGCCAGCATCCCATGCAGCACCACGGCATTGAAGTCGATTCCTGATACCACCCGCTCCGCCGCACCGCGCAGACCAGGAGCCCACTGTCCCACCACGATCAGCCCCGCGGCCGCGCCCATGGCCAGCATCATCGTTCCGATCGTCGTCGGCAGGCGCAGCACACGAAAGCTCAGCACACTGAACAGCGCGCCTGCCGTCACCAGGATACTGAGCAGCGCAAAAGTAGTCATACCCGTCAGATGTACCACAGACCCCATGGAATACTGGCCAGAGCACGAATACCGAAATGCGCCCTGCGCGGGCGGCGCCCACTTCGTGGGGTGTATACCGGCTTCGCCCAGGGCCTTCCGATGGTCGGCAACGAAGATCTTCGTTCGCGACCAACGGGAGCGCCAACCGAAGGGGTATACACGTCACGAAGTGACCGCCCGCCGCGTAGGCGGCCCGGCCGGCAGGCCATGCAGCCGCCGATACAACTCCACATACCGCTCCACCATCCCCTCCGCCGAAAACCGTTCCCGCGCCACTCGCCGGCACACCGCCCCATCGATCTCTCCCACCCGCGCGATCGCCGCCGTCATCTCCTTACCGTCGTCTACCAAAAACCCCGTGAGCCCATCCTCCACAATCTCCGGAATCGCTCCCGACCGCATCGCGACCACCGGCGTGCCCGCAGCAAACGCCTCCATCGCCACCAGGGAGCTCGTCTCGGGAGCCAGGGTCGGCAGCAGCAAACACCGCGCCCGGCCCAGCAGACGCGCCTTCGCGGCTCCACCCACGGGCCCCACAAACCGCGCCCCGCGCCCCAGCCTAGGCTCAACTTCACACGCGAAATACCGCATGTGCTCCGGGTACGCAAACACCTGTCCCGCCAGAATCACCGGCATCCCCGCCGCGCGCGCCGCATCGAGGCCCACATGCAGGTTCTTCTCCACGCAGATCCGCGAAAGCATCACCCCAAATCGGCCCTTGCGCCTCTCACGCTCGGGCACATCCACATCCGGCAACGCCACCCCATTCCCCACCACCTCCACGCGCGCGCGCAACGCGTCGGGACAAGCCTGCCGCTGGCTCTCCGACACACACTGCAGCCGATACCTTTTCGGCAGACTCCAGATCTCCTTCGGATACCAACCCGGCGGCAGATGCAGCGTCACCAGCACAGGGCAATCGCCAGGCACCCGATAGCGGTAAAAATCCACCCCATGCATATGCACCAGGTCCACCCGGAATCGCGCAAACGCCTCGTCAATCCGCCTCTGCGTGCTCTCTTCCACGCGCGCCCTTACCGTCTCGGTCAGAAGCTCCGACGAAACCTCCACCCCAAGCAACTCCCCAGCAACGGACGACCCCGCCTTCGCCACCACCACCGACCGAAAGCCTCGCTGAACCAGACCCGCTTCTACTGTCCGCAGCACCTGCTCCGCGCCTCCCACCGCGTCAGCACTCACCGGCGCTAACGGGTAGGCCACACTCAAAACCATCACCGTCCCAACTCCCGCTCAGCCGCCCCAGCCAACTCGCAAAACCGCTCGCCCGTCATTCCCCAATCGAACTCCTCGTAGTACAACCGACCCACATGCGGGGGCCGAAGAAAGTCATACGCCGGAGCCACGCGATACCTCTCCCGCTCCACCCCAAACAGCCCCAGCGTCTCGGCCTGCGAGCGAAAACACGCCAGCCGTTCCCGCTTCCTCGCCCGCTGCTCCTCGGCCAGTTCCACCGCGCAACCGGGCTCTCCAAGGAACACACCGGTCTCTATCTCACGCGCCCCTGCATGGTAAAAGGGCGCCTCGAGCACCGGCACAGACGCCCCGCAATGTGCCACCGCAAACGCACACGCATCGTGATCCGGATGCCCTCCTTCATACGGGTGAGTCAACACAGCCTCCGGTTGCCACGCATCCACCTCGGCCTGCACCCGCCGCGTCAGCCCAGGGAGGTCCCAGACCGCCCGCTGGTCCGAAACGCCAAGCCAATGCGACGCCACCACGCCTCCCAGCGCCTCAGCCTGCTCCGCCCGGCGAGCCTCCCGGTACTCCGCAAGTCCACCAAATCCATGCGCCCGCGCATCCCGTCCATCCAGCGGAACGCCATCCGTCACGCAAACCAACCGGCTGTCCCTCAGCGCCTCCAGCCGCCCTCCCAGCGCCAGCACTTCGTCATCGGGATGCGCCAGCACTACCAGCAGCCGAGTGCCCGCCGCCCCCCGCGCCAGCCGCTCACAGAGCTCTCGTCCCACCTTTCGCGAAGCTCCAACCTGCCGCTCCCGAACCGCCATCTGAGATCCCCCGCCAGCAAACCCTCTCCGGGCCTAAGATGCACCGTAGCCGACCGAAGACCGCCGCAACATCCCCTTCGCGACCAACGGGAGCGCCAGCCAAAGGGGTACACCCGTCACGAAGTGACCGCCCCACGCGAAGTGGGCCCGGCCGGCAGGCCACGTATTCACGCCTGCCGGAACGCCTCCCGCGCAGCGTCAAGCACAAGCCCAACCTCCGCGTCCCCATGTGCCGTGGACACGAATGCAGCCTCGTACTGGCTCGGAGGCAGCCACACTCCAGCCTCCAGCATCGCGCGATAAAACCGGCCAAAGGCAGCCGTATCGGACTTCGCAGCCGAAGCGAAGTCCGTCACCGCATCGCCTGAAAAGAACCACGTGAACATCGAGCCTACGCGGTTGGTCGTCAGAGGCACACCCGCCTCGCGCGCAACCCCAGCAACCCCGTCTGCGATGCGGCCCGAGATGTTTTCGAGCGCGGGATAGACGGCGCCTTCGTGGGCGATCAAATAGTCGAGTGTCGCAATGCCCGCAGCCATAGCCAGCGGGTTGCCGCTCAGCGTCCCAGCCTGATAGACCGGACCCAGGGGCGCAAGCATATCCATCACCTCAGCCCGGCCACCGAAGGCACCGCACGGCAGCCCCCCGCCGATAATTTTTCCCAGTGTCGTCAGGTCGGGAGAGATACCATACCGCTGGCTTGCCCCGCCAAGCGAAAGCCGGAACCCGGTCATCACCTCATCGAAAATCAGAAGCGCACCGTATCGCGCGGTAATTTCGCGAAGCCCCTCGAGATATCCAGCCCCGGGCGCGATGGTTCCGGCGTTGCCCACCACCGGTTCCACGATCACGCAGGCGATCTCGAAAGGGCGTGCGGCGAACGCAGCTTCTACCGCTTCCAGATCGTTGAACGGAAGCGCAAGGGTATGCATCGCCGTCTCCGCAGGCACGCCCGCCGACCCCGGGATCCCAAGCGTAGCCACACCGCTCCCGGCCTTCACCAGCATCGCATCCGAGTGACCGTGATAGCAGCCTTCGAATTTGATCACAAAATTGCGCCCCGTAAAACCGCGCGCCAGGCGGACGGCCGACATGCAAGCTTCCGTGCCGGAGCTGACAAAACGAAGCTTTTCCACAGCAGGGAAGCACCGGGTCACCCGCTCGGCCAGATCCGCCTCGGCAGCCGTCGACGCCCCAAAACTTGCGCCTCGCGCCGCAGCCTGCTGGATCGCTTCGACGACCGAAGGAAACGCATGGCCAAGAATCATCGGACCCCACGAGCCGAAGAAATCGAGATACCGATTGCCGTCGGCGTCGAAGAGATAAGCGCCCTCTGCATGGGTGACAAACGGTGGATGGCCGCCGACAGCACCAAAGGCCCGGACCGGCGAATCCACGCCTCCAGGAAGATATTTCTCGGCGCGAAGCTGTAGCTGACGGGAGCGGCTGGTGGGGCGAGGCATGGTCTTTAGTATAGGTGGCCGTAGTGCCCCGTTCCGCGTTCTCGGATGTGGTCCCCGCAGCGAGGCAGTGCACTCCGGCAACGATTCAAATGCGGAGACACAGCCATTGCCTCGAGGGTCAATCTCCCAATTTCGAGTGTGGCGTAGGGGTCAGCATCAGCACCTCGGGTTTGCGTGCCAACTGGCGAAGCACATCCTCGGGCGCATGCTCTCTCCAGTCCGCCCCGGCGCGCAGAGCCGCCACTTGGCTCCGATATTGCTCCTCGCTCTGGAACACCGCCAGCCATACCAGGACGTGTTCCTTCTCCCTGATAGGGAGCTTTGGAAAATTGTTGGCGGAGCCTTCCGTCCGGAACACGGCAATCACGTTTGCGCCGGTGTCCACCAGCCTCGGGAGCATCGCACTTTGAAAGAAACTTGCGAACTGGTCGGATGCATCGTTTTCGACATAGTAGATCGTGGCGACCAACAAGCTGTCGTGCTGCAGCGCCAGCGCACTCGACCGAACGCCGGCGTGTACCACTGATTCGGCAGAGGCGGGACGCAGCAGAAGAACATTGTCGGAGTCGATCATCGTGGCATTCGCCGCGTTGCGATGTTCCTGCCACGCGGGGCCACCATAAAAAGCTGCGAGCATACGGCTTCGCTCGGCCATGTTCGGAAACCCGCGCATCCAGACGAAGCGGTTGGGGTCTTCCCGATCGCAGAACGGTCCGAGAACGTGAATCCCGAGGGCTTCCTGGGGCTGAATGAAGTGGCTTTCGAAAAGCTGGATGAGCTGGGCGCGACCTCCGGCATGGAGGGTGTACTGTCTCAGTTCCACGACCGGGCAGTTGCGAAGCACGGTGATCTCCCTGGGAGAGGGGTTTAGCCCGAGTGCTTTGACGCCGGCAAAAATCCCGGCGCTCGCCAACAGTCCGCGCCGTGTCATCTGCGGTCGAATCGCACGTGGTGCCGCGATGCTTTTCGCAATCATGTACGTGTGTTCCCCTGATCTGCTCTCTGGTTTGGCCGCTAATCCAGTAGTGAGGACAAACTACGCAGCCGCAGGAAGTAAGGGAAGAGCCACTCGCGGGGAACACCACAGAGCCACTTTGCCCTCTGGCAGGCGCGAACATCAGCACGCTGCACCGTCGTCACCAAAGCCGTGCGGCCAGGAAGCTTAGTTCATCCAGCTTCGATCGTTCGGGTCCCGCCGCTTGGCTTCATCCGGGTCCACGTAGCGGCCTTCTTTATCGAAGTGGACCTCGCGATTCTGCTTGCGCATATACACTTCGAATTTCTTCGCCGCACGCCGCCGCTTCCAGCGGTAGAAGTTGTTGCGCACCCCAAAGTAGCGCTCGCTTAGCCCGAAGGCCATGCCCCGCCTGGGCGCAAACCGGACGTAGAGAAACCCGCAAAGCGCACCCGAAAGCTGCACCAGCGCACCAAACGTGTCCGCCTGTTTCAGAAGCAAAGCAATGGCGATCAGGATGTAAATTGCGACCATGTACTTGGCCTTGATGCGAAGCAGAAACCAGAACAGAAACTCCTGGTCTCCGAACAGCATCGCGATGGCCACCATCAGCCCGAAAATGCCCCCCCACGCGCCGATCGCCGGAACATCGGGACGCAGCCCAAGAACATGAGTAAAGGTGAGAGCCGATGCGATCGCGCCGCCACCGATCACGGAGACGGCATAGAGCTCGAGCAGCCATCGGCTGCCCAGCGAGGTCTCAAGCAGCGAGCCGATAAACCAGAGTGTAAGCATGGCAAACAGCACGCTCAGCAACCCCTCATCCACAAAGGAATATGTGGCGAGCTGCCACAGCTCCCCGTGCACAACCGCCGCCGGTTCGAGCAGAAGATGCCCGCGGAGCAGATCTGCAATACGAGGCGCAAGCCAGTGCAGCAGGCCAAGTACGAAGAACACCGCGACGTTGGCAAGGACCAGCTTGCGGGTAATGCCGGTGAAGGCCGGAAGGCTCAACGAAATGGGACCGGAGCGAGGCATGATGTCCTTATCATCATAGGGCAAAAGAGCAAAGGCGATCCCGGCCGCACGCCTCCCCTCCGCACATGCCCTGCTCCGCTCTCACGCATCCACGCCCTGAGCGGGGCGCTTCTTTGCCGTCCTGTTAGAGAGAGAACGGGCGCAAAGAGAACAGGCGCACAGAACAGGCGCACAGAGAAAACAGCCTAAGCCCGGGATTGCACCTTCAGCGCGTTGGCGTCGGCAGCACGGCCGGGCTGCGGTGACCGGCTGGATCGGAGGACCGAACCCCGAAGATCACATTGTCCTTACTCACCGCAAGCTTCACACTGTGGCCAGAGCCAGCGTCGGCGACGTCCGTCCAGGTGGGCTGGTCGGTAGCGCGCCAAAGCACCTGGTACGTCGTATTCGCAGGGGCTCCGGCCGGCGGATCCCACCTGAGCTCGGTGTCGTTGTCGAGCGAGGACGCAACGATGTGTACGTTCTCCGGCACCCCCGGCGCCGCCGCCAGCGAGGCCAGCGTCGCAGCATTCAGACGTGCAACGTTTGCGATGTAGCCGAAGTCGAGAAACTGCAGAAGGTCGCCATATTGCGTGCCGTTGTCCACCCGCACGTCCTGATGCTGATGGTTGAAGTTTTCGCTCCACTCGGTGAAACGCACGGCGGCAAAGCCCTCCTGGTTAAAGCTCAGGTGGTCGCCCCCGCGCAGGAAACGGTCCGGACGAAAGACAAGCACCGGATAGAACGCAGGAACTACGCGCATCATGTTGTTGTGGACATGGGGCGGCAACGCGTTCGAAGGAGAGTGAACCGAGGTGATACGGAAGTAGGTCGAGGCAATGTCCGCAATCGCACGCGCCAGCTCCCGCGAGCGGGAGTCGGACTCCGCGCCAAGCATCTGGATCGCACGAAGTTGTTCGGGCGTCGTATTGGCCGGAATGCCTTCAGAGAAGACACGCACGGCATTCTTGTTTTGCCTGGTGTCGCCCGGCGTCGTGTCGCCTCCGACGATGTCGTTGTTGAGCACAGCCTCGAGCTGCCAGCCCTGCGACTTCGCCAGTTTCGCAAGATGTGCGCTGCCGTTGAGCCCTTGTTCTTCCCCGGCTACGGCCGCAAACACAAGCGTGGCGGGCAGTTTCAACGTACTCAGGACGCGGGCGCATTCGAGCGACACCGCAGTCCCGCTGGCATCGTCGTTGGCGCCCGGAGCTGAGTCGTGAGTGTTGGCGTTTGTGCTGTTGCGCGAGTCGTAGTGCCCTGTGACCAGAACCATGCGCGCCGCCTGGGCCGGATCCGTGCCGCGCAGAATCGCGTAAATATTCGAGATGCGCGTAGGCCGGGGAATGCGCGTATTCGCAGAGCTTCCCGCAGGCTCAACGAAGTCGTCGCGGTGTACTTCCAGGCAGCCGTTGCATGCCTGCGAATAGCGTGTGAACTCGGACGCGATCCAGTCAGCGGCGGCGTTGATGCCCATGCCGGCGGGCAGGTCCGTATCCATGCTCGAAAGGGTGCTGCGATTATGGAAGCTGACCAGCTTTTCGATGCTGGCGCGAATGCGATCCGGCGAGACCTGCCCCAGTGCATTCGCGATGACGGGATCGGGAGGCGCCCCCGTGAGCTGCTCGCCACTGGGAAGTGTTTGCCCCTGTGCGCAAAGCGCCGCAGGCAGCAGAACCAGACAGCCGGAAAGCAGCAGCAGGAGCGGAGTGGTGCGGAAGAAGGTGGTCACGTTTGTTCTCCTTAATCGGAAAGCCGGAGGGAGGAACCAGGACGCACTAGCAATCGTACAGCTTGACGAATCGACGGGATGGCCGCTAAATAAAGATCGGTGGTGTACGTCACGATGTTGCGATAATTCTATAAGTGCGGCCGGTCCAAGAGACCCCCGGAGGTTTGATCATGGCTGTTGTTTGTCCCGAATGCGATAACCCGCTGGTGGTGGACGTCGATGAGGTAGAGGAAGGCGAGACGGTGCAGTGCGATGAGTGCGGCGCTGATCTGGAGATCGTTTCCGTGGACCCGCTGGAGGTGAGCAGCATCGAGGAAGCCGGCTACGACGATGAGGACGTGACCCACGCCGCCGAGGACGAGGACGAGTAATGCCGTGCACTCAGGAGGCTGGACGTATACTGAAAGCTATGAATCTCAAGGCCCCTTCGCCCGGTCGTTTTGCTGCCTTTGTCATTCTTGCGGTAAGTGTGTGGGCTGGTTCTCTGCCCCTCGCGCCAACGGCCCAGGCGAGTGCAGAGCAGCGCGGCCCGGAGCAGAGAATTGTGCAGGGCAAGGTGGTCGACATCGCGAATGCGGCCGTCAATGGCGCCGTGGTCTACCTCAAGGACGACCATAGCCTCGCGGTCAAGAGCTACATCACCGATGGCGAGGGCACGTACCGCTTCGGACAGCTGGCGCAGAACACCGACTACGAACTCTGGGCAGAGAGCGGCGGCAAAAAAAGCCCCGTGAAGACCATCAGCTCGTTCGACAGCAAAAACCAGTTCTTTATCAATCTCAAGCTCACCAAATAACAGCTCGTTCGGCACCAAAGCAAAAGGGCACCCAGCTTATCCGGGCGCCCTTCGTTTGCTTGCGATGAAACGCAGGATTTCAGTCTGCAATTCCTACATTCGGCACATCGATGCCGAGCGCCGTAGCCAGCGCAATCTGGTGGTCCTGCTCCTGCAACAGAATCTTGCGGATGTGCTCGGCCGTCGCGAACTCACCCAGTTCGTCGCATTGCTTCACGCGGCGGCGGTAGTTCCGAATCGTCTCGTTTTCATTGTCGAGGTCGAAGCGCAGCATATCCTCGGCCTTTTCCGAAGTCTTGACCGCCTTCGGAACCGTGGTCGGCATGCCCCCCAGATAATCGATCTGGTTGGACAGGAGAATGGCGTGCTCAAGCTCCTCGGTAGCATGCACGGCGAGCTCGTCGGCAATGTTCATATACGCCGCGCCCTTGAGCACTTGCGAGTAGTTGACGTAGGCGATGATGGCTTGAAATTCGCGGGCCAGGTCTTCATTGAGCAGGTCGATCAATTGTTCGCGGGTGATCGAGGTCTTCGGCGCGCTTGCATTTTCGGTAGGCATGTCTTCTCCGGTTTCTTGCGATAGATAGTGATAGCAGTGAGATGCACGAATCGCGCCGCGTGTGTGAGGAAACAAATTGCCTGCCGAACTCAGGCGTTCAGTGCGGGATAGTCGGTATAGCCCGTAGATCCTTCCGCGTAGAAGCTCTTAGCGTCGGGCCGGTTGAGCGGCGCTCCCTTCCCGAAGCGCAGGGGCAGATCGGGATTCGCGATGAAGAGCTTGCCGAAGGCTACGGCGTCGGCCTTGCCTTGATCGAGAAGCTCTTGTCCGGTTCCCTGGTCGATCGCTTCATTCGCCACGAAAACACCGCCAAAGGTCTGCTTCAACGTAGGACCAAGGCTGTCCGGACCGACGTATTCGCGTGCCGTGATGAAGGCGATCTTGCGTTTGCCCAATTCGCGTGCCACGTAGGTGAAGGTGGCCTGGTGGTTGGAGTCGGAGATGCCGTGGACGTCGCTGCGTGGAGCCAGGTGCATGCCGACTCGCGCCGCCCCGAAGACCGAAATGGCGGCGTCGGTGCATTCGAGCATAAGACGCGCGCGGTTTTCGATCACGCCCCCATACTGGTCGGTGCGTTGGTTGGATCCGTCCTGGAGAAACTGGTCGAGGAGATAGCCGTTCGCTCCGTGAAGCTCCACTCCATCGAAGCCCGCAATGTGTGCGTTCTGCGCGCCGCGGCGGAAAGCTTCGATGATGCGTGGGATCTCCCCGGTTTCGAGTGCGCGTGGGACGACGAAAGGACGTTGCGGCCGCAGCAGGCTCACCATGCCGGTAGCGGCGATGGCGGAAGGCGCGACGGGAAGCTGGCCGCCAAGGAACTCGGGGTCGGAGATGCGGCCAACATGCCAGATCTGCGCAAAGATGCGCCCGCCCGCATCATGGACGGCAGAGACGATGGGCTTCCACGCCTCGGTTTGTTCGGAAGACCAGAGGCCGGGCACATTGGCATACCCCACACCGAGTGGGTCGATGGGAATGCCTTCAGAGAGGATGAGCCCTGCGCCGGCGCGCTGCGTGTAGTACTCGGCCATCAGCGGTGTCGGAACATGATCGGGAGTTCCGCGCAGACGGGTGAGAGGCGCCATGAAGATGCGATTGGGAAGATGGAGATCGCCAACCTGGATCGGATCAAAAAGAGAGGGCATTGAGAGCTACTCCAGTTTCAGAAATGATAGGCACGTGTTGCGCTGCGTAGCGAGGCAGCCAGATACTACACAGACGAATTGACTCTGAAGATGGGATGTTCCAAAGCGCGAGAACGGTGCGGGCCGTGCCGGAGGATCTGCGGAATTTTCACGCCGTAGAACTTAGCCGAAGGCGAGTTCCTTACCGCGAAGCAGACCAACCACCGCTTCCAGTCCGGCGGACCAATTCGCTTCCGCAGTCCCGGCATCGTGCCCTACCGCCTTGACGTACATACTCACCGCGAAGCCCTCCTGCGGACCCGTAAGATCGACCATCGCCGGGCGGATGACGCACTCGAGCAGCGCGTAGGGTTGGTGAAGCGCCGCGGCATGGCGCTCCATCCGGTGCAGCATCTGTTGCTGCTGGTGAAACGAGGCGAACACAGACCGCTCCCGCCAAAGGACGTCGATGTAGCCGCAGAATCCGAACGGTGCGTCGTCCACCGAAACGTCGAGCTCAAGCCGAAGCCGGCGCAGATCCTCATCCTCCAAAGCCCACGCGTCGCACTTGGCCGTGAAGACCGGCGAACGTGCCGCGTTGAGCGCGCGCAAGGCATGCAGCAGAGCAGGGTACCGCTCCGCTTCCGGCAGATGGTCAAGATCGTAGGGGTTCTCGCGAAGGTCGACGAACCGGCGATTGCCCGTCGGATCCGATGGGTCAGACCACGGGATCACGAGGACAGGATCGTCTGCGGAACATTCGGCGGACCATTCAGAGAGCATCAGCCACTATCTTAGCGTCATGGCCGCGTGTACGCGTTCAAGCATTCGCAACGACAAAGCGCAGCAGGGTTTGCTCGGCCCAGTAGCCGTCATAGCCGCTCGCCTGGTTGGGGTCTTCAAGAAACGCGCAATGGCCGCCGTGGCTGGTCTCAATCAGCGTAATGTTGCGATTGGCTTCGATCTCTCCGCGGGTCTGGTCCCGTATGCGGATGAACGGATCGTCGAGCGCATGGACGATGAGTGTAGGCACGCTGATGCGGCCCAGCACACCAGCCGCAGCCGCACGGGTGTAGTAGTCGTCGGCGCTGCTGAAGCCGGAATAGAAGGCCGTGATGCGGTCGTCGAACTCGCGCAGCGAAGCGATCCCCAGGGCGCGCGCAGGGTCATAGGCGCTCGGAAAAAGAGCAGCCTTCCGGCGAAACCGGCGTAAAAGCGCGCGAAGAAATTTCAATTCGTACAGCCGGTTCTTCGGATGGTGCAATGCATCGGCCGACGGGCCAAGGTCGACCGCAGGCGAAATGCCGACGACCGAACGAAGCTGCGCGGGAGCAGACGTGCCGAGCTCGCCCGCAAGCTTCAGAACCAGATTTCCTCCCATCGAGTAGCCGATCAGCGCGATCGAACACAGGCCATACTGTGCAACGAAGAATTGCATGACCGCGAGCACATCGCCCGACAACCCCGAGTGATACAGGGTAGGAGAAAGCGCCTCGGTTCCCCCGCAGTTACGCATATTCATGCGTACAACATTGCATCCAGCGCGCCACAGCTTGTTCGCGTTGCCGATCACGTATTGCGACTGCGACGAGCCTTCAAGCCCATGCACGATGATCGCCGTGGGACGTTCTGCCCGAACCGGCTCCGGCTGCCAGTGCCCAAGGCAAAGCACCTGGCTCGCGATCTGGTTCGGCGTGGCGGGCGAAACCTCGACCAGATGGGATTCAGGCAATGGCAGTGTGCTGGTCCGCGGCAGGTAATTTCCCACGATGGTTTGCAGATGGCCATTGCGCAGCAGACGCCTGGGCCGAAAATCCTCGACGTCGCTGGCTGTCGTGTCGAGCTCGGCCGAACGCATCAGCGCTCTCCCGCTGCACGCGATGTGGTGCCCGCAAGGGTACGGCTGCGCGCCAGAAACGCCGAGGCATTCAGCGCTCCAGTGGGCTCGTCCTCATGTTTGAAGTACACATAAACCTCGCGCCCCGCAGCAAGTTCCGAGAAGCGCTCCGCGAAGTCGTTGAGCTTTGCCTTGGAGTAGCCTCCGCCCCGGCGCAGCCGGAAACACGTAAAGTTCGCCGCAGTATGGATCTCGGGTGTGGCGAGATCGTCGCTTTCGGCGATGCAGAGCGCCGCCTTATGCTCCCGAAGCACAGCGTAGGTCGCCTCGGTAAACCACGTCTCGTGACGGAACTCGAAGGCCAGCGGAATCGAAGCCGAGCCGCGAAATACGCCCGACGAGAGAAACGCGTCGAGACGCTCATTGTCGGCTTTGAAGTTAGGCGGAAGTTGAAACAGAAGCAGACCCAGCCGACCCGCGCGACGAACAGGTTCGATGGCCGCAAGGAACTCCGAGAGATTGGTCTCGCAGTCCAGCAGGCGAGAAAAGTGGGTGATGCGCTGCGGCGCTTTGAAGCTGAAGCGGAAGTGTGCCGGCGTCGCGGCAAGCCAGTCATCGAGCATCGCAGCCGTGGGAAGCGTGCGAAAGGTGTAGTTGACCTCGACCGAACTAAGCCGGCCCGCGTAAAACTCGAGAAACCGTTTTGCAGGGAGCTCTGCCGGATAGAAGCCCGGCTTCCACGTGGGATACGCCCAACCCGAGGTCCCGGCGAACAGACGCATCGGCGGTGCCGGCGGAGAGGCAACAACGGCGCGAGCCTGGGATTTCAGGATGCGAGGCAAATTCAATCCGTCGAACCGCACTACGTACGCCCGTACTCTGAATCCGTACAGGCTCATCGATGCTCTGGGGAAGGAGGAGGGAAATTGGGGCGGCTAGTGGGTTTCGAACCCACGACATCCGCTGCCACAGAGCGGCGTTCTGCCACTGAACTATAGCCGCCGTATACTGGGATTATAGCATCGGCACGCTGCAGGGCAATCCTGCACAGAGAAGGGTGGGGAGCCAATGGCCTTTACCGCAAAGCCCGAGATCCTGTCTCCCCGCAGCCGGCGCGGCGGCAAGGCCTTCGATGACGAGAATCTCGATCTCCTGTCGCATGTGCTCGACGACTTCATCCGCATTCCCGGCACCTCCATCCGCTTCGGCCTCGACGGCATCGTCGGCTTTATCCCCGGCATCGGCGACCTCATCGGCGGCCTGGCGTCCTGCATCATCATCGTAGCCGCATGGTTTCGCGGCGTCTCCTACCCGGTGCTTGCACGAATGGTCGCCAACGTGGGCATCGAAGTCGTGGTCGGTTCGGTGCCGGTCTTAGGCGACATGTTCGACATTGCATGGCGCGCGAACCGCCGCAACTACGCCCTTCTCACCGGCGCCGTCTACGAGCCGCGCAAGCATACCGCGCAAAGCTGGCTCTTTCTCGGCGTGCTGTGCCTGGTCCTTGCCGCGCTCGTCATTCTTCCCATCATCGTGCTCACCTGGGTGTTCGCCCATCTGCTGCACCACGCGTTCGGCACCGACTTTCACCGCCACTTCGGAAGCTTCTGAGAGCATCCGCAAAACTCGATGCGATAGACTGAAAACAGTCGGGGCGTAGCGCAGTCTGGTAGCGCATCTGGTTTGGGACCAGAGGGTCGGGGGTTCGAATCCCTCCGCCCCGACCATTGCAATCTTCGCTTTCACTAAATTTTCGCGAAAATTGTTAGCGAAGATTGGCTGTTAGGCGTCCAATGAATGGTGTGCAACAGGTTTTCGCCGCTCTGCTGGCCAATTACTGACCAAATGCTGATGAACCCAGACGTCACAACCCGGCGAAGTTCCTATGTGATTGCCGTCACGGTCCTGCTGCTGGCCGCAGGCTTGTTCGCGTGGGGTCTGCAGTACAAGCTCTCTCTGTACGATCTGCCAGGAAGCCAAACGGTGTCCATTCCGCACGCAAAGCTGCTTTCGGAGAAGGAACGTCCGGTTGCGCTAAACGCAAACACGTTCGGAACACCGTCGACGCCCGAACTCGCCCTCGCTCTCTTTTCGGCCTTTCTGCTGTCTGGCTTCTGGCCCGGCGCGGCGTTGGTGCAAACAGCCTGGATCTGGCTTCGCCGAAAGGCCGAGGCGCGACCGAAGGCACATCTGCGCTCCAGCTATTTCTCGTTCCGCCCCCCTCCGGCACTCGCCCTTTCGCGCTAGGCACCCCTTCGCTGCTCTCCTCATCGTATGTCGTACCGGCTTAAACCACGTCGAGTCCCAACGATGCCGCGTTCCAGACACCATACTTTTGCCTGATCTCTAAAGGTGCCTAAATCATGTTCATGCGATCCCTTCCGATCGTTCGTCGGCCAGCGCTGTCCCTTGCGCTCCCATGCTGTTTGCTCAGCGTATGCCTCATTGGATTGCTTAGTGGATGCAAGGAGCAGCAGCCCGAAGCCGCCGCCATTGCCACCGCCTCCGTAGCTCCCGTCACGCGCGGCGACCTGTCCAGCACGCTCACCGTCGCCGGCGAGTTCCAGCCCTACCAGGAAGTCGATCTCCACGCCAAGGTCTCCGGCTACATTCGCCGCATCAACGTCGACATCGGCGACCGCGTCAAGACTGGCGCCGTGCTCGCGGTCCTCGAGGTGCCGGAGTTGAACGCACAGGTCGCAGCGTCCAAGGCCGTCATTCAGCATAGCCAGTCCGAGATCGCACGGGCGCAGAGCGAAGTCAGCCTCGCCCAGGCGGACCATGCCGCGGTCCACGCCGCCTATACGCGCCTCGAAGAGGCAGCCAAGCGAAGGCCCGGCCTCATTGCCGAACAGGAACTCGACGACGCTCGCGCCAAAGACCAGAACGCCGAAGCCAAGGTCAGTGCGTCGAAGTCCGCAGTGGAGGCGACACAGGAGCAGCTCGCCGTATCGAAGGCGGACAACCAGAGAGTGCAGTCCATGCAGGATTACTCCATCGTCACTGCGCCGTTCAACGGCGTCGTCACGGTGCGCTACGCCGACGTCGGCTCCTTGATTCAGGCGGGCACTGCGTCCGACACGCAGTCCATGCCCGTAGTCAAGCTCGCGCAGAGCGACGTGCTTCGGCTGCGCATGCCTGTGCCCGAGGAGTACGTCCGCTACATCCATACCGGAGGCGATATTCAGATCACCGTCAAAGCAACCGGAAAGAAGCTTCTCGGCAAGGTGGTCCGTTTCAGCAGAGAGCTCAATACCTCAACCCGCACCATGATGGTCGAGGTCGATGTGCCGAACCCTGACCTCACGCTCACCTCTGGAATGTACGCCGAGGCCACCCTCGTTCTCGAACAGAGAAACAACGTGCTCCTTGCTCCCGTAGGCGCCGTGGTGCGCAGTCAGGGCGAGCCGTACGTGCTCGTCGTCGATCACGACAACAAGGTCGTCAAGGTGCCCGTAACCCTGGGCATTGAGGACGCCAATCGAGTAGAGATCACCCACGGCCTCTCGCAGGGCCAGTCCGTCATCGTCTCAGGGCAGACCAACTATCAGGCAGGGCAGACCGTTCGTCCCAGGTTGTTTACGATCTCCATGCCCGATCAGGGGGAGAACCAATAATGCCTTCGTTCGCGATCAAGTATCCGTTCTTCGTTCTCATGATGTGCCTGTTCATCATCGTTGTGGGTGCCACCACCGTCACCCGCATGCCCGTCGATCTCTTTCCCGAAGTCAACATCCCAGTTGTCGTCGTCGCGACGTTCTATGCCGGCATGCCGCCGCAACAGATCGAGTCCGACATCACCGACAGCTACGAGCGCTTCTTCACTCTCGGCAGCGGCATCGACCACATCGAATCGCGTTCGCTTACCGGTGTCAGCCTCATCAAGATCTTCTTTCAGCCAGGTGTCGACCCCAACGCGGCCGTCAGCAACATCTCGAACCTCGCCATGGCGAACCTGCGCCGCCTGCCTCCCGGCACCCTGCCTCCGGTGGTGCTGAAGTTCGATGCGGCCAATCTTCCGGTCTGCCTGATCACGCTTGAGGGCAAGGGCCTCAACCAGACCCAGCTCAAGGACCTGGCGCAGTTCGCCGTACGCAATCAGGTCGCCAACGTGCCCGGCGCTTCCGTGCCTCAACCCTACGGCGGCCGCTACCGCCAGATCATGGTGTATGTCGATCCGGTCAAGCTTGAAGCCCACCAGATGAGCGTCATGGACGTCGTCGATTCGCTCAACAAATCAAACCTCATCCTCCCCGCCGGCGACGTCCGCATCGGCATGAAAGACTACAACATCTACGCCAACAGCCAGGTTCCGGTGGTGGATGAGATCAACGACCTGCCGCTCAAGACCGTCAACCACACCTCCGTCATGGTGCGCGACATCGGCAAGGCCGAAGACAGCGGAGCGCTCCAGACCAACATCGTTCGCGTCGATGGCCAGCACTCGGTCTACATCCCTGTGCTCAAGCAGGGTGGAAATTCAAACACCATCACCATCGTCAATGGCATCAAGCAGGCCGTGCTCCATCTGCTCGACATCCCCAAGGTGCTCAAGACCGACGTCGTCTTCGACCAGTCCGTCTTCGTGCGGATCGCGGTCAAAAACGTCATCAATGAAGGCACCATCGGGCTTTGTCTCACGGCCTTGATGATCCTTCTGTTCCTGGGAAACATGCGCGCAGCCGTTGCCGTGCTTCTTTCCATTCCCATCTCGTGCCTCGCGACATTTCTCGGTTTGAACTTGGGCGGAAGCTCGATCAACACCATGGTGCTCGGCGGACTCGCGCTCGCTCTGTCGCGTCTGATCGATAACTCCGTCGTGGTTCTTGAAAACATATTTCGCCACATGGAGATGGGCGAGCCGCCCGCTGTCGCTGCCGAAAAGGGAGGCAAAGAGGTGCAGCTTGCCGTACTGGCCGCTACCTTCAGCACGTGCATCGTCTTCTTTCCCGTGATGCTTCTGGTCGGCGTGGGCCGGTATCTGTTCACCGCGCTCGCTCTGGCCGTGGTCATCGCTCTGTTCGCGTCGTACATCGTCGCCATGACGGTTGTGCCGCTCTTCTGTGCCAAGTTCATCAAGCTCGACCCCAGCCACATGCAGCACGAGAGCGGACATGCTCCAGAGCATCCTCTCCCCAGAAAGCGCTTTCGTCTGTTCCGGGTTGTGGTCGATCGTTTCAACCTCGGATTTCTCAAATTTCAGAATGCCTACGAGCGAGCCATCATCCGCGCTTTGGAGCGCCCGGTCCTCGTCGTGAGCGCGTTCAGCCTGTTCGTCATCGTCTCCTTCGCACTCTACCCTTTTCTCGGAAAGGCCTTCTTCCCGAGAACCGATCCCGGCCAGTTCGTCGTCAACGTCAAGGTACCCGCAGGCACGCGCATCGAGGTGACCGACGACTATATCGCGAAGATGGAACAGGATATTCGCGACGTAGTTCCGCCGCGCGATCTCAACATGATCGTGTCGAATATCGGAGTCACGCCCGACCTCTCCGCCATCTACACCTCCAACTCCTCGATGAACACAGCCTTCATTCAAGTCAGCTTGAAGGAAGATCACAAAACCGGAAGCTACGCGTATATGCAGAAGGCGCGAGAGCGGCTCACCCGGGACTTCCCCGACGTCCAGACCTACTTTCAGGCAGGTGGTCTGGTCGACTCAGTCGTCAACCAGGGCAAGCCCGCCCCAATCGATATTCAGATTGGAGGCAACAACCTGAAGCAGTCCTTCGCGATTGCGCAGGCCACCGCAGCCAAGCTGAAAAGGCTGAACACAGTAAGCGACGTGCTCATTCCGCAAGACCTCTCTTATCCAGGGCTCGAGTTGAACATCAATCGCGAGCAGGCCGCTCTGCTCGGCATTTCACCACGCGACGTCATCGACAACGTGATCACGGCAATGACCTCGAACGGCGTCATTGCGCCCAGCTTCTGGGTCGATCCCAAGACCGGCAATAACTACATGCTGACCGTCCAATACCCGCTGTCCGAAATCAAAACGATGACGGACTTCCGCCAGATTCCCCTTCGCTCTCCAGGCAGCCTCAACACCACGCCTCTGCAATCGGTCGCCGACATCAAGGACATCGATACCCCCACCGAAGTCGATCACTATCAGCTCCGGCGCGAGTTCGACATCTACGTCATGCCGAAGAACGAAGACCTCAGCCACGTCAACCGCGACGTCCAGAAGATCGTCGATCAGATCCAGAAGCCCGATGGCGTCACCATCCGGGTCCGCGGTTCGGTCCGGGACATGGACCAGTCGTTTTCGAGCTTCGGCATAGGGCTTCTGCTCGCAATCGTTCTCGTCTACCTCATCCTGATGGCGCAGTTCGCTTCCTTCTCCGACCCGTTTGTCATCCTGCTCGCTGTTCCTCCCGGCCTCTCCGGCGTGTTGATCTTTCTTCTCATCACGGGCACGTCGCTCAACGTCATGTCGCTGATGGGCATCGTCATGATGACCGGCATCGTCGTGTCGAACAGCATCCTTGTGGTCGAGTTTGTCGGCACCCTGCGCAGCGAAGGCATGGCGCTCAAACACGCCCTCATCGAAGCCTGCAAGGTACGTCTGCGTCCCATCATGATGACCAGTCTCGCGACCATTCTCGGCATGATCCCCATGGCGCTCGCCCTCGAACCCGGCAGCGAACAATATGCTCCTCTGGCGCGCGCCATTCTCGGCGGCCTCACGGCGTCGGTCATCGTAACCGTCTTTCTGGTGCCCGCAGCGTATCTGCTCATCCACCAGAAGGCAGAGCACGCAGCCGTTGCGGAGAAGGTATAGCCATGCACATCCATCCGAAGAATCTGCTTCCTGCACTTTCGCTCTTTCTCCTGATACCTCCCCCACTCCGCGCCCAGCCGCCCGCTTCCCAGCCAGCTAGCGCCCAGCCACCCAGCACCCAGCCGCCCAGCACCCAGCCAGCCAGCACCCAGACCAGTCCACCAGCCCTGCCGAACGCGCCCGGACAAACCCCGCCGCTCGACGTCTCCTCCACACCCTCCACCTCTTCACAAACTCCCGGTGGGCCCGTCGTACTCACACGTCAACAGGCGGAGACCCTCGCTCTCGCCAACAACCCCCACATCCGCATCAGCCAGTTGATCGCCAGCGCGCAGCACCAGGTCGTACGCGAGCGCCGCGCCAACGAGCTGCCCAACCTGAACGGAAACCTGACCGCCGTCGAAGCCAACGATGGCAGCAGGTTGTCCAGCGGCTCGCTCACCGCTTCCAGACTGCTCAATCACTCCGGCGGAGGCGTCACCCTCAGCCAGCTCATCACCGACTTCGGCTACACCCACAACCTCGTCGCCTCCGCAAAGCTACAGGAGAAAGCCAGTCAGGCAGACGCCGAAGCCAGCCGCGAAGACATCGTTCTTGCCACCGACCAGGTGTTCTTCGAGGTCATCGAGGCGGAGCAAACGGTCAAGGTAGCCACAGAAACCGTCACCGCCCGGCAAAGCGTTGCCGACCAGGTGGGTGCTCTCGCGTCGTCAAAGCTGCGTTCGGAACTCGACTTGAGCTTCGCGCAGGTCAATCTCTCGCAATCGAAGCTGCTCCAGCTCGACGCGCAGAACCAGCTCGACGCCGCCATGGCAGGCTTCAACGCCGTGCTCGGAAACGAAACCGAGATCAACTACACCCTCGTCGACGACTCCGACGGTCTGCCCCCGCTTCCCCCCAGTTCCGACGGCCTGATTGCGCAGGCCATCCAGAATCGCCCCGATCTCCAATCCCTTCGCTTCAACGAACAGGCAGCCCAGAAGTTCAGCAAAGCCCAGCATGACCAGCTCCTTCCCACCATCAGCGCCCTCGGCGTCGTCGGCGGAACCCCCACGGGCACGGCGCAATATTTCAGCAGCAACTGGTACGGCGCAGTCGGCGCCAACCTCAGCATCCCCATCTTCACCGGATTCCGTCTCAGCGCAGAGGCCGCAGAGGCCGCGCTTCGGGCTCAGGCAGCCACCGAGCAGACCCGCGCCCTCCGCGACCAGGTCGTCCGCGACGTACGTACCGCCTGGCTCGGAGCCAACACCGCGTTCCAGCGTGTGGAGGTCTCAGGCGAGTTGCTCAAGCAGGCAAACACCGCCCTCGAACTGGCCAAGACGCGCTACGACCTCGGCCTCAGCTCCATCGTGGAACTCAGCCAGGCCGAACTGCAACAGACCCAGGCCGCCATCGGAGACGCCAACGCCCGCTCGCAATACAACTTCTCCATCGCGAGTATCCGCTTCCAGACAGGCGGCCAGCCATGATCGCCAGCTTCGGCAAACCTTGCAACACCACGCACACAGCCGTCTTCCCAGGTTTCCCAGGTTTCCCAAATTTCCCAGGAGCGAAATAAGGTGCCCCGCATCGGCAACGATTCGCAAATCGAAATCGATTCTGTCCTCTTCGCGACGGACTTCTCCTCCGTCTCCGAGGCCGCCGGCGTCTACGCCTCTGCGCTTGCAGTCCGTTTCCAGTCCGCTCTCGTCGTCGCGCACTGCTTCACCGTGTCACAAGCCGCGCTCGAGGTAGAGGCCGAGCACCCCGCGGCAAGTCAGCAGAGAAGGCATCTCACCGAACAGCTCGCCCAGGTCGCAGCAGAGCTGAACGTCCGCAGCGAAGCCGCACCCATCGGGATCGAAGCCGCGCCCATCCGCATCAAGGCCGCGCCCATCGGGATCGAAGCCGCGCCCATCCTTCTCGAAGGAGATCCGCGCATCCAAATCCCTGCTCTGGCGCGACGCTCCGGGGGAGCCTTGATCGTGATGGCGACGCATGGCAGGGGAACCGTGAACCGCTTCATCCTCGGCTCAACCGCGGAAGGGATCCTGCAGCACTCGCGAGGCCCCGCCGTCACCATAGGACCGAATGTCGACCTGACCCACGCCGTAGCACTCCAGATCAAACGCATTCTCTACACCACGGACTGCTCCGTCGAGGCCGCCCACGCAGCCCCAGTCGCCGTCGCGCTCGCGCAGGCCTTCCACGCCGAGATCGATGTTCTCAACGTCGTTCACTCCCACGATATCGATCATCCCGATCAGATCCACCGGCTCCAGGAGCATTTCTACGCTGCCCTCGACGCGGTCGTTCCTCTTGAAGCCCAACAGCTGAGCAGGCCAAGAACCTTTGTCAGCGTAGGCGATCCCCGGGCCGAGATCCTCAAGCACATCGACGAGCGAGGGATCGATCTCCTGATCCTCGGCTTACGCAGAGATGCGCATCTCGGAATGCAGAACCGAACCTCAGGAGCATTCCCGATCATCGTCGAAGCAAAATGTCCCGTCGTTACGGTCGCATCGGGATCAGCCGAGGTTACATAAAAAAATCTTGGAGCACCGGATGGGATTTGAACCCATGAATACTGGTTTTGCAGACCAGCGCGTTAGCCACTTCGCCACCGGTGCCCTGGCCGTCACCTCTCTTGGGGACAGTGACAGCGTACACGACAAGGCGCTGCATCCCTTGTCGTGTGTATGCCCTTCCTACTCCGGTTGCGCAGCCGTGCGCAGGTACGGCTTCACCGTCTTATAGCCCGGAAACATCTTGTCCGCCTCTTCGTTCGACACTGCACCCGTGATGATAATGTCGTCGCCGTTCTTCCAGTTCGCCGGCGTCGCCACCTTGTGCTTGCTCGTCAACTGGATCGAGTCGAGCACGCGGATGATCTCGTCGAAGTTGCGTCCCGTCGTCATCGGATACGCCAGCGTCAGCTTGATCCGCTTGTCCGGCCCAATCACAAACACCGTACGCACCGGCGCGTTGTGTGCCGGTGTGCGCCCCTCGGAGCTCTCACCCGCATCTCCCGGCAGCATGTCGTACAGCTTCGCAACCTTCAGCTCCGGGTCGCCGATCATCGGATAGTTCACCTTCGATCCGCTCACCTCTTCAATGTCCGCAGACCATTTCTCATGGTTGCTCACCGGGTCGACGCTCAGTCCAATCACCTTTGCGCCGCGGCGTGCAAAGTCGGCTTCCAGGTTCGCCACCGCGCCCAGCTCCGTCGTGCAGACCGGCGTAAAGTCCTTCGGGTGGGAGAAGAGAACGGCCCAGCTGTCGCCGATCCACTCGTGGAAGCGGATCGTGCCCTGCGTCGTCTCTGCCGTAAAGTCGGGTGCAATATCGTTGATGCGAAGTGACATGTTCGATTCGCCTTCTTTGGGGTCAACCCAATCTTTTCTGAAATGGACCTGCTCTGAAACTGTTCTTGCGCGCACTGTTCTCGCGCGCCCTACTCTTTCGACCCTTATTCTTTCAAGCCCTGTTCTTTCAAACAAAGAAAAACCCACCCGGGCTGGCTGGCTCTCGGGTGGGTTCGGGGATCGTTCGAAGCTTGCTTTACTTCGATTCGCTCATCCACGCACCCACGCCGGGCGACAGCAACAGCAGCGGCTGCAGCAGGGCGTGGTCGAGTTGAGCATCATCGTCATATCGGATCTTTTGTACCGCGGCCAGCTAAGCTAGCATAGGGCAGGTTTACCCTATTGCGGTCTACCAAAACCATACTTCCGAGGAGCTTTCATGTCAAATTCCCATCCCGCCAGCCAAGCCTCCCCGGCTCTCGCACCGCCCCGCTCCTTCAGCTTCGCCCAGGTCGACGTCTTCGCCGAACACGCTCTTGAAGGCAACGCTCTCGCCATCTTTCCCGACGCCCGCGGCCTCTCCGACGCCGAAATGCAGAGCATCGCCCGCGAAACCAATCTCAGCGAAACCACCTTCATCCTCCCTCGCCCGCCCGAGATCGAACAGGAGCGCGGCGTCCACGTCCGCATCTTCCTCACCACCGAAGAGGTGCCCTTCGCCGGCCATCCCACCCTCGGCACCGCGAGCTGGCTTTACAGCAACCATCCCACCCTGCAAGGTTCACCCCGCATCACGCTCGAGCTCGGCGTCGGTCCCATCCCCGTCGACTTCGAACCCGCCACACCCGGGGAGAACGGCATCTTCGGAACCATGAAACAGAACGATCCCCGCTTCGGTGAGACATATACCGAGACATACAGCGGCAGCCACACCAGCAGCCCCGGCCGCGCCGCCATCGCCTCCGCACTCGGCCTCTCCCCCGACGACCTCGACCCCAACCTTCCGCCGCAGTGGGTCTCCACCGGCATGGCCTTCTGCATCGTGCCGCTCCGCACCCTCGAAGCCGCATCGCGCATGCAACTCATCCCCCACGCAGCTCGCGAAATCCTCGAACGCATCGGCGCAAAATTCTTCTACTGCATCACCCGAGCCGACGCGCAGTCAGGCGCCGACTGGCACGCCCGCCTTCAGTTCCACAGCGGCGAAGACGCGGCAACCGGCTCTGCCGCAGGCTCTGCCATCTCCTACCTCGTGCGCCACGGCGTCGTGCCCAGTGGACAATCCAACATCATCGAGCAGGGAATCGAGATGCACCGGCCCAGCCGCATTCACGTTCGCGCCTCCCTCGAAAGTGGCACCGTCACCGGAGTGTTTGTCGGCGGCCGCACCATTGCCGTTGCATCCGGACAGCTTTTCCTGCCGTAATGCACCCGATTTCAACAGGCACATCGCGTGAATCCCCAATGAATCCGGCACGGTTTCAACCACCGGTGGAAGCGCAAGCTCGAAGTTGCTGTCGTCTTCGCCCTTGCTTCGCCGTTGCCAAGCTGGTCAGCCCTTCGTACTGTTGGGAAGCGTTGACGACGGCTCTACACACAAAGTGTCATGCTGTTGCCCACGAAATTGCTTTCGCCTGTATTCCGACAATTTGAGTTGAGAGAAGCTTGACTGCCCACGCAGTCGCGGACTCCCCAGCGCAACCTCGCTGCCTGCACACGCATTGAGGTCGATACCATTTTTCCTGGCGTCCTCCTCCCTGTATTCGCAGCAGACAGAGTCCCCTTGCGTTCGGCCGAGCCGCGTGGCAACCTGCGCCCGGCATACGGCCTCTCTCGCACCCCGCGGTTCGGCAGCATCTTTGTCGTCCCGGTGGCACTGTTCCCTTGCGGAGCAGACAGGAGAGCCTCGCTCCTCCCGTCCGCTTCCGTCATCGAGCAGACGGCCCACTACGCGCCGGCAACCCAGCCGTCCCGACCGCGGGGTTCATCGTTCCACTGATCCTCCGGACCCTTCCGTCTGCAAACCAGCCGGCGCGAAGGGCCCGGCACACTCGCCGCGAACCGCCACAAGGCGCTCTCCGGCAGAAGCGAGACCGCATGCGACCCAAGAAGACGATCCTCTGCGTGGATGACAACGAACAAATCCTTTCCGTCCGAACCTTCCTGCTTGAAACGCGCGGCTATCGCGTCCTCACAGCCCTCACCGCACAGCATGCCCTCGAACACCTCGAGCAATCCCTGCCCGGATCGATCGACCTCATTCTCTGCGACCTCCTCATGCCCCAGATGGACGGCAACGAGCTGGTCCGCCGCGCCAAGCAGATCCATCCCGGCCTGCCCGCCATGATCGTCTCCGGAACCGTCACCGGCTTCGAACGCGCCCTCTGTGCCGACGTCTTCCTGCCCAAAGGCGCCTGCTCCGCCGCCGAAATGATCGAACGCATCCGTGTGCTCGTAGCCCGCAAACGAGGCCCCAAAAAGGCAACCGCCCCCACCACCTCGCAGCCCGGCCTCTCCACCGCCTACCCGCACGCCGTCGCCAGCTAGAGGCGCGCTGACCTACAGGCCCAGGTCGTGAATCAATGGACTATCAGAACAATGGATTGTCAGAACAATGGATGCTCAGAACAATGAATGCTCAGAACAATGAGTGCTCAGAACGATGGATGCTCAGAACGATGGATGCTCAGAATAATGGATGCTCAGAACAATGGATGCTCAGAATAAAGTGTCATCCTGAGCGAAGCCTGTCGTAGCCTCATCGCGACAGGCGCAGTCGAAGGACCTGCATTTCGTCTTTGCCTCTGCCTTTGCATTTCTGGTTCTCATCTCCGCAGGGGATCTGCTTCTGTCTTTTGCTCCTTCTGTTCCCCGCCCATCTCTCCCGCTTCCCCTACACCCAAACAAAAGTGTCATCCTGAGCGAAGCCTGTCGTAGCCTCATCGCGACAGGCGCAGTCGAAGGACCTGCATTTCGTCTTCGCCTTTGCATTTCTGGTTGTCATCCCCGCAGGGGATCTGCTTCTGTCTTTTGCTCCTTCTGTTCCCCGCCCATCTCTCCCCGCTCCCGCTACACCCAAAGAAACGTGTCATCCTGAGCGAAGCCTGTCGTAGCCTCATCGCGACAGGCGTAGTCGAAGGACCTGCATCTCGTTTCCCGGCCAGGAATGCGACCAAAAAAATATTTCAAAAATGTATAGCAAAAACACCAGCAAAAACGCTTGTCAAGCCCCTGTTTGGCCTAAGCATATTCCTATCAACAACATAGCCGTGGCGTAGTAGTTTCGCTCAATCCCGTATAATAGAAGAAGAAGAAGAAACTCCGGCCACAAAGCCGGGGTTTTCGTATTTAAGGAAACATATTGTCCCATAAGCCTTTTATTTGCACGAATTTGCGCGTAACCCCTTTGCTTGGACGAATTTAGCGGCATATGTGGCGCGCAAGCTTAGGAAAATAAACGACTTGCGCGCGGGCAATAGGGGGGGGGGAGGGGGGGGTACCCCTCCAGGCGAAAAGCATCGGGCGATGTGCCCAGGTAGGATGTCTTCGAACCGTACTGTACCTTCAGAGAAAGTGTGGATTCCATGTCAGCGAAGCGCCGTTCGGTAGTCGTCCTTCTGCTCCTGTCCCCGATCCTGTACGCCAAAGCATCCTCCCCGGCCGCCGGTCCTGCGCCGCAGATCTTTGCGCCCGGTGTCATCTCCGGCCCAGGCAACGACGGCTCCCCCACCTTCGCTCCGGATGGGAAAACTCTGTTTTTCACCCGCAGCAGCACGCACTTGTCCGTCATCCTTGAGTCCCATCAACTCGGCGGTCAATGGTCGAAGCCAGTCCTGGCGTCGTTCTCCGGCGTATGGCCGGATTCCTCGCCGGCAATGTCCCCCGACGGCTCTTACCTGGTCTTCCAGTCCACCCGTCCGGCCGCGCCGCTCGCCACCACGCCTGAGCCGGGCAAACCAATTCCCGGCCTGGTGTCGAACCTGTGGCGTGTCGACCGCGTCGGCAACGGTTGGAGCGAACCGAAGCGCCTTCCCGACACGGTCAACATCGGGCACTCCATCTGGAAGCCGAGCGTTCAGGCAGATGGAACGGTCTACCTGACCTTCATCGACGACAAGGGAAACAAGCGCCTCTACTCTTCACGGTTTGTCGATGGGCTGTATCAGGCAGCCCAGCCCCTTCCCTTCAGCGACGGCGCCACCTCGGACGTCGATCCGGAAGTCGCGCCCGATGGTTCGTTCCTTCTCTTCTGCAGCGCAGGACGCGCGCCGCACGACGGCAAAGACCATCTCTACCTCGTCCGCAAGGAGGCCGAAGGCTGGGGACCTGTGTCGCAGATACGCTACGACGGAGACGAAAAGCCTTATGGATACAGCACCGACGACGAACCGCACCTCGGCCCCGACCACCGCACCATCTACTTCAGCAGCGATCGCGTCGTGACGGTTCATTTCCCGCGTACCCGCATAGAGGCGCAGCAGGATGTAGAACGGCTGGAGATGTGGGATAACAGCAACAACAATGTCTGGACGATTCCGCTGCCGGACTAAGAAGCCTTTGGAAAAATGAACTTGGGATCGCGCTCCTGGCACCCTGTCCGTTCCGTCTAGGCTTCAACCAGGCCGAACTTTCTTTGCCACTGCATCTTCAGCCTGTCCCACACGCCTTCTCTTTCAGCATCGGAAACCCTGGGATCGGGCTCCGACGCAAACCGCACGGCCTCGGTCTTCGCAACCTCCAGCAGCGCACGGTCGCGGATCAGGCTGGCCACGCGAAACTCCGGCAGCCCGGCCTGCCTGGTACCGAAGAACTCCCCCGGTCCGCGCTGTTGCAAATCGAGTTCCGCAAGCTCGAAACCGTTCTGGGTGCGCACCATCGCCTCCAGGCGCGCTTCCGCCTGTTCGCTCACCCGTCCGCCAGTCATCAGGATGCAGAAGCTCTTCGCTGCCCCGCGCCCCACGCGCCCGCGGAGTTGATGCATCTGCGCCAGGCCGAACCGCTCCGCATGTTCGATCACCATCACCGAAGCGTTCGGAACATCGACGCCGACTTCAATCACCGTCGTCGCAATCAGCACATCGATCTCGCCGCGCTGAAACCGCCGCATCGTCACCTCTTTATCGTCTGCGTTCAACCTGCCGTGCAGCAGCCCAAGCCGCAGACCGGACAGTGCGCCGCCGCGTAGTTCTTCAAACATATCGGTCGCGGCCCGCAGCGCTTTTTTCGGCGCGAACAGCTTGTCCGTCTTCGCCGCTTTACTCTTCGCCTTTGCGTCGCCTGCAGCCGTGCTTTTCTTCGCGCTCTTCCGCATCCCGGCGGTCGAATCCGACTTTTGCTCCGTTGCACTCTCCACATCGTCCTGGGGGAAATCCAGCTCCGGCTGGTCGTCCTTCGCTCCTTCAATCACCGGATAAACCAGGTAGGCTTGCCGTCCCAGCTCCACCTGCTTCCGCACGAAAGCCCATACGTCGTCCGCGCGCTCCTCGGTCGTCCTGCGCGTCACAATCGGCGTTCGGCCCGGCGGAAGCTCGTCGATCACACTTGCATCGAGATCTCCATACAGCGTCAGCGCCAGCGTCCTCGGAATCGGCGTCGCCGTCATCACCAGCACATCCGGGTCCAGCGCACCCGGCTTCTTCATCAACCGAAACCTCTGCTGCACCCCGAACCGGTGCTGCTCGTCCACAATCACAAGTCCAAGATTGCTGAAGTCCACCTTGTCTTCGATCAACGCATGCGTCCCAATCGCAAGGTCCGTCTCTCCGCGGAAGATCCTGCCCCGCGCCTCCCGCTTCGCCGCCTCATCGAGCGAGCCGGTCAGAAGCGTCACGCGGTAGGGTTTGCCCGTACCCGGCGACAGCACCTCGCCCAGCAGCTTGCGCGCAGAAAGATAATGCTGCGTCGCGAGAATCTCCGTCGGAGCCATCAACGCCGCCTGATACCCATTCTCGATCGCCACCAGCGCCGCCTGCATCGCGACGATCGTCTTGCCCGAGCCCACGTCGCCCTGCAGCAGACGCCGCATCGGCTGCGGCCTGCGCATATCGCTCGCAATCTCGCCCAGCACACGCTTCTGCGCTGCCGTCGGATGAAAGGGAAGTATCTGCTTGATCGCCTCACGCACTTTCACATTGGTCGCAAACGCCGTGCCTTCCCGCTCGCGCATCTTGCGACGCTTTAGTTCCAGGCCGAGTTCGAGGTAAAACAGTTCTTCAAAGATCAGCCTTCGATGCCCGGGCGATGCCGCAGACATCAGCTCCGGCATCAGGGTCCCGGCCTCCGGGAAATGCACCGCCTTCAATGCGGGCAATCTCGCCGGCAGCATCAACCGTTCGAGCATCGCGCCAGGCAACGTGTCGCTGCTTGGCTGGAATGCCGGCTCGCTGACTTCCAGCTCTTCGAACAAGCCCCAGATCACGCGCCGCAGCCACTTCGAGCCAAGCTTCGCTCCCCATGCCGTCGTTCCACCCAGCGACTCGTACACGGGCACAATCCGCCTCACTTCGAGAACGGAGAACTCCGCATCTTCGCCCAGCCCCGAAGGCAGCAGTTCCCATTGCGGGTTCACCATCTTGAATTTGCCTGCGCTGCTTCGTGACGGCTCGAGCTTCCCGTAAAGCGCCACGGTCTGGCCCACGCGGAACTTGTCCCGAAGATACGTGCCGCGAAACCACATGCACTTTACCGTGCTCAGCCCCTGGCCCACCGTCATCTCAAACAGCGGCATGCTCCGGGTCTGCAGCAGTGCCGACCCGCGAACCTCGCCAATCACCGAGGCCATCGTTCCCGCCTGGAGCGCGCTGATCGGCACAGGGTTCAGCCGGTCTTCGTAGCGAAACGGAAGGTGATACAGCAGGTCTTCGACGGTTTCGACGCCGCGCTTCGCAAGCTCCGCCGCCACGCGCTCTCCCACGCGCTTCACATATTTGATCGGTGTAGAAAGTTCCAGCACAGACCGATGCTACCAAGAACCGCTGACGCACTCCGGCCGCGCCAGCCCGTCCCGATTTCGCTACTGCGAACACCTGTGTTGCAATAAAAAGATGCCATCCCCTGAAGCAAGCGTCCCGCCCAGGCACATTCTCCTGCACACGCCGCTCACCGCGCTTGCTGTAGCTGCCTTTGGCATTGGCACGTCGGAGTTCATCATCATGGGCCTGCTTCCGAACCTCGCCCAGGATTTCCACGTCAGCATCCCCAAAGCCGGCGTTCTCGTCACCGGCTACGCACTCTCGGTCACCATCGGCGCCCCGATCGTCGCCATTGCCACCGCGCGGCTGGAACGCAAGTTCGCCCTTATGCTCCTGATGGGCGTCTTTACGCTCGGCAACATCGCCTGCGCCATCGCTCCGGGCTATAGCCTGCTTTTTGCCGCTCGCGTTCTCACCGCGCTCTGCCACGGAGCCTTCTTCGGCATTGGAAGCGTCGTTGCGGCTAACCTGGTCCCCCGCAACCAGCGCGCCCAAGCCATCGCGATCATGTTCTCCGGCCTGACGCTAGCCAACGTCCTCGGTGTCCCGGCGGGCACTGCTCTGGGCCAGGCCTACGGATGGCGGGCTGCATTTTGGGCTATCGTTCCGATCGGCCTGGTAGCTGCAACCGCCCTCTTTTTCCTGCTCCCTAAGCAGACCGCAGTCTCAGGCAGTCTGCTCCATGAGTTCCGCGTTCTGCGCAAGCCCCAGGTTCTGCTTGTGCTCGCCATGAGCATTCTTACTTCGGCCTCTCTCTTCTGTGTCTTCACCTACATCGCGCCTACACTGGAAGTGGTCACCCTGGTTTCGCCCCACACGGTGACGCTTACGCTGCTCCTCTTCGGTGTCGGCATTACACTCGGGAACTACTTCGGCGGTGCGCTCAGCGACTGGCGTCCAATGTTCTTCCTGGTCAGCGCGTTGGTGACTCTCATCGTCACGCTTATCGCCCTCTACTTTGCCATGCCATACGCAGTCGCAGCGATTGGGATGATCCTCGTCTGGGGTGCGGTACAGTTCGCTGCTGGAGCACCGCTGCAATCCCGCATTGTCGACCAGGCTGCCGCCGCTCCTAACCTGGCCTCAACGTTGAATCAAGGCGCCTTCAACTTTGGCAACGCAACCGGAGCTTCGCTCGGCGGGCTGATGCTTACGACAGGTTTTAGCTACCGACAGCTGCCCATTGCGAGCGCGCTTGTCACAGTCGTCACGCTTGGCCTGGCGCTACTTTCCGCCAAGCTCGAACGTAAACATCGGGATGCGCATGCCGCTCAACAGCTCGCCATTTTGTAGCTTTAGCCATTCTTCCGAATCGCCTCGCGCACATGCTCCACTGCCTGGCCTTTGAAGTGGGTCAGGTTGTGCACCTCAGCCGCGTGCTTTTCGATTATCGGAAGCATTTGCTCTTCGCTGTCGCCCGTAAGCTTCCACTCGCATTCGTATCCGACGTCCTTGCAGTGGAAGTTCTTCTTGCCATCGCCCTGCTTCATGGATCACCTCTGATCGTGTCAGATGCCGTCCATGATCCGTCTTATTGCTTCTGTTTCGATACAGCGCAGAAGCGGTTGCCGTTTTTGTATCCGGTCGAATACGCAGGTTCCTCCTCTCGGCCACGCCCCTATCTGATGAGGGTCAATTTCGTCATGCCACAATTGCCCTGCTAAACTTGGCCCAGCGAGCTTCCATGCCCATCGTAGAACTGCAACACGTCCGCAAGGCTTACGACACGAAAATAGCCGTAGCCGACCTCAGCTTCACGATTGAGCCCGGCAGCATGTTTGGTCTCCTTGGTCCAAACGGATCAGGCAAAACCTCCACGATACGCATGATGATCGGCATCACGGTCCCTGACTCAGGCACCGTCAATCTGTTCGGTCAGCCCTTCCACCGCGAGTTGCTCAAGCGTACCGGCTACTTGCCCGAAGAGCGCGGCCTTTACAAGAAGATGAAGGTCATGGACCAGCTCATCTTCCTCGGCAGGCTTCGCGGTCTCGATGCCGGAACCGCGTCCCAACGCGCCCATCAATGGTGCGAACGCCTCGACATCACACCTTCGATTGACAAGAAGACGGAGGAGCTTTCAAAAGGCATGCAGCAGAAAATCCAGTTCATTGCTACCCTCCTCCATGAGCCCGAGCTCATCATCATGGACGAGCCTTTCAGCGGTCTGGATCCAGTCAACGCCGTCCTGCTCATGGATACTCTTGTCGATCTCCGGAACCAGGGTCGCACCATCCTTTTCTCCACCCACCGCATGGATCAGGTGGAAAAGATCTGTGACACTATCTGCCTGATTCACAACAGTCATCTGGTCCTCTCCGGGTCGGTGCGTGAAATCAAATCCCGCTATCCTGCCAACCGGGTTTTGATCAACTTCACCGGAGATGCCGGTTTTCTTGATCACCCTACAATTCATTCGGCAAAGAAGTACAGCGGCCATGCCGAAATTCGGCTTAATGAGGGTGCCGACGCTCAAGTTCTGCTTGCCGCTGCCATAACTCATGCCCGCGTCACACGCTTTGAAGTCATGGAGCCAACGTTAGAGGATATCTTCATCGAAAAAGTGACTGAGAGCGGCGAGCGCAGTAGCGCGCCAGCGGCAGCCGGAGAAAGACTTCATGCATAATATCTGGCTCATCGCCAAACGCGAGTACCTCGAAAGGATTCGTACCAAAGCTTTCTTGATTGCCACCATCTTGATTCCGGTCATGATGGGCGGCTTCGTCTTTGGCGTCGGCTACTTTTCCACCCACGCCAAATCCTCCTCCCACGTGGCAATCGTTTCGTCCGATCCGATCTTCGCGTCCGATATGAAGCAAGAGCTCAAGGCGAATGAACACAGCAGCAGCATGGTCGTCGACCTACTTGTCCCATCGGAGGCAATCCGAGCCGAACTCGATCGTGATCTCAGGGGGAAAGGCAATCTCACTGGATATCTGTGGGTAACTACGCCCGAGCAGGCAAACCAGCGCCCGAGATTTGCCTACGTTCCTCGCTCAGCAGGCGATGTTACAACGGAACAAACACTAGCGCGCGCGATCAAAGACGCACTCACCCGGGAACGCCTCACTCGGCAGGGCATGGCCGCGTCCGACATTGCCGCGCTCATGTCTCCGGTAGCGATCGACACCAGCAAAACCGGAGACAGCCGCGCTGCATTCGGAGCCGCCTACCTTCTCTTCTTCCTTATGTATATGGTCATCATGCTGTACGGCATGAATACGGCCCGGTCGATTATCGAAGAAAAGTCGAGCCGCGTTTTTGAGGTCATGCTTTCGGCGATTAAGCCTGACGAGATGCTGGCAGGAAAAATCCTGGGGGTAGGCGCGGTGGGCATCACGCAAGTTGGAGTATGGATGCTCGCTGCCGGACTTCTCGGTTCGACGTCGCTCGCGACGAATTTCATCGGCGGTGGGCATGCGCCTGTCAGTCTCGTCCAAATCTTCTTCTTCGTCGCATACTTTATCTTCGGTTTTCTGGTTTACTCGAGCATCGCGGCGGCGCTTGGTGCTATGACCAATTCTGAACAGGAGCTGCAGCAGCTCAATATGTTTCTGGTGATCCCGCTCGCCTTCTGCATGCTGATGATCTTCGTCATTATCCCAGCGCCCAATTCCACGCTGGCGCAGGTTGTCTCGCTGATCCCGTTCTGCAGCCCGCTGCTGATGAACTTCCGCATTTCTCTGACGACGGTCCCTCCCTGGCAAATTGGTCTCTCGTTCCTGCTGATGTCGCTTACCATTCTCGCGATTCTCTGGGTCGCCAGCAGAATTTACCGCGTCGGCATCCTCATGTATGGCAAGAAACCCAATCTTCCCGAGATTCTTCGCTGGCTTAGATACAGCTGATTGCAGCTCGAACGCGACACAGAGACGAATGCGAATGCACTGTTCTGAATTCGCCGCTGCCAGGGAGGGTGTTTGGATTTCGGCCGCGTTGCTCATGATAGCGAATCGCAGGGTCAGCTGACGTGGCGCTGACCTTTCGGGTCTAAAACTGCCGATTGGCTGCAAGGACCTTCGAATGAGACGAATAATGTGCGTACATTCAACCTCATTTTTTCCAGGCTAGGCTATGTTTAAACTATGAGTGCGAATCGTGTTACTTCGAAGCCCCAAAGAGGAAGCGCCTGGAGCAGCCTTCTTGTTCTGAGCTTGACAGCTAGCCTGTTTCTTCTCCACCCAAATGCATCGGCACAAGCCGCAAAGCCGGAGCCGGACATGATTGTGTTCACGAACGGCGATCAGTTGACCGGGACCCTTGAGCGCGCGACTGGAGATTCTTTCGTCTTTAAAAGCGATATGGCTGGTGAGATCACCGTGACAGCTGACAAGATCAAGCAGATGCGAGCCCACGGTGACTTTGTTGCTTTGAAAAAGGCTGAGGTAATCACGCGCACCTCCAAAACGCCTGGCGCCATCACCTACGTTGACAGCGTCGTCAATGTTGCGCCCACGTCGTCCAGCATTGCGGAGACGATTCCTGTGAAGGAACTCGGATATCTGATGGACGCCGCGACCTTCAACAAAGAAGTGACGAGCAACCCGGGATTTCTGCAAGGCTGGGCTGGATCGCTTACCGGAGGGATCACGCTGATCGAATCGACGAATAACAGCCAGACTTATAGCGCGGCGGTTAACCTGATCCGCGCGATTCCATCGGTTGCGTTTCTTCCGCCACGCACGCGCAGCACCGTCAATCTGCTGGAGACTTACGGCAAAGTGACCTCGCCAACCATTCCGCAGACTGTTCCTCCAACTCCCGATGCGGTCGCAAAGACGAACATCTTCCATGCGGACGCGGAGCATGATAAATACTTCAACTCGCGCCTATATGGCCTGGTCGATACGTCGTTCGACCACAACTACTCGCAGGGACTCAATCTCCAGGAGATCTATGGAGTAGGTCTCGGCTACACCGTTTTCGCGACACCCATGCACGGGTTGGACCTCAAGGGAGATGCTCACTATGAGCGGCAGAACTTCTTCTTATCTGCACAGAATGAGAACCTGATAGGTTCCAGCTTTTCAGAGGCGTACCACCGCGTTCTGCCGGCTAAGATGGTCTTTTCCGAGAACGGCACATTCATTCCGGCGTGGAACAATCTAAGCGTTTATTCTGCAAACTTCGGTGCCGGTCTTACCGTACCGACCTACAAGCGGTTCAGCCTGAGCATAAGCGCGCAGGACAACTACCTGAGCAATCCTGAATTTGGATACAAGAACAACAGCTTGCAATTTCTCACTGGCATCTCCTACGTGTTGAAGTAGAGATGCATCTCCCTCAATCTTCAACCGGCCTCGGTCCCCTGCGATCGAGGCCGGTCGATTTGTAGATCACTGCGGTGAGGGTGGGGGAGCGGCGAGTATCTGGCTCACCGGCCCGGGTAGTTCCTTGTCAGCGTTTTTCAGCAGCAGGCTGACCTGCCACATCTGGGTATCGGTAAGTACGTGGTTATAGGCTGGCATCCCGGAAAGTCGAATGCCGTTCGCTACTTTCCAGTACGTCTCACCGGCTTCGTCATCGCTTACGCCGACAACTCCATGGGTTCCGTGCTTTTTCCAAAGCTGCGGCGCAGAGGGGTACATATACCTGGCGTAGGGTACGTCGCGGCCGGGCGTCCCGTGGCAGCTTGCGCACTGTGCGCGGTAGACGTGCGCGCCCGCTTCAAAGACATCCTCGCTGATACCGAACGGAGCAGTCTTCATGTCGCGGTCAATGCGTGCGTTGAGCGGAAGATGCACGATCTGTTTCTCGAACGGGAAAGGGGTATCGGCCACTGCTACCGGCAGCGGACCGAACTTGAGATAAAGGAAAAGCCCGACGGCCAAGAAGACAATTCCGAGAAGAAATCCGAGAAAAACCCTGCCCAAACCGCTGCCGCCGCCTCTTTTTGCCGTCTTAGCCATTCCGAGTGCACTCCTTACAAGGTGAAGCCGCTCCAGAGGGGGCGACGGATGTTCTAATAAGAAAGACCCGACTGCGCTTGAGCAGACGGTCCAATGAGTTCCACGATAACAAAGCGAAGCATGTGCAGGAGTAAATCTTTGATGTTCCGTTTCAGGATAAGCAAGAAGCACGTTAGAGGAGTGTTGCTGGCAGGGATGATGGCCAGTGGATTCGTTTCCGTACAGGGACAGGTGCCACGGCGTACGCGCCGGGAGTCGAGCGCGAACCGTCAGGCTCGTATTGCAAGAACGACTGCTGAGACGTACAACCACCGGTTTGAAGTAGCCGGCGGCGGCGGCTTCATACGGTTCAAGCCGGGCTCGATTCTTCAGAAGAACAATGAAGTCACGTTTTTTATGAGCGGCACGTACTATCTGAATCCCAAGCTGGGCATCATTGGCGAGGTCCGCGGCCTGTACGGGAATGCAAAGATCGGGAACAACACCAGTCCTGACGGCCAGACTCCGATCTTCCTGCCCTTCAATCCGCAGATCTCTCAATACCCTTTCATGGGCGGCGTTGCTTACCGTCTCTATGCGAAGGAGAAGGTCGCTGTCGCGGTGACAGGCGAAGGCGGCGCGGTGCTGGGCAAGTTCGACGGTGACACGAAGGGTTTGCGCTCGAGCGATCTAGGGCTGTGGCAGTCGGCAACCAAACCCGCTTTCAGCATAGGTGCGAACTTCGATTACAACTTTTACCCGAATCTTGCGTTTCGGATCGAACCGACTTACATTGCGACGTTCTTCAAGCTGGATCCGTTGGACAGCTCGCATGGTCCGTCGGGATCAGTCCAGAACAACTTCGGCGTCAATGTAGGCGTCGTTTACCGATTCGGCAAGATCAAATAGGCGGTTTTTCAGGTTGAGACTGGGTGCGGCGAGAGGCTTTCGCTGCACCCGTTTTTGTTGGATCAGACAAGGATCCCCTTGAAGCCGGAAGCATTGCAAGAGCAGTAGAATGCAACTTCAGGCGGCGGTGGACGCACTTATCTGGAGGAGGCAGTTTTCAGCCATGGCAACGATCAATCAGGACGATTTGATCCGCAGTGTTGCGGACGCGCTGCAGTACATCAGCTTCTATCATCCGGTGGACTACATTACCAATCTCGCGCGAGCGTATGAGATGGAGCAGAGTCACGCCGCGAAGGACGCGATTGCGCAAATTCTGATCAATTCGCGCATGTGCGCTGAGGGCCACCGGCCGATCTGCCAGGACACGGGGATTGTGACCGCGTTCGTCAAGGTTGGGATGGAGGTGAAGTGGGAGCCGGGCATCGCGGGCATGATGACGATGCAGGAGATGGTGGATGAGGGTGTGCGCGAGGCGTGGCGGAACTCGGACAACGTGCTGCGTCCGAGCATCCTCGAGGACCCTGCGTTTACGCGCAGGAATACGGGTGACAATACGCCGGCGATGGTGGTGGTTTCGCTGGTGGAAGGCGGCGAGGTGGATATTACGGTGGCTTCCAAGGGCGGCGGTTCGGAGGCCAAGAGCCGGTTTGCGATGTTGAATCCTTCGGACTCGATCGTGGACTGGGTGTTGCAGACCTTGCCTGGGATGGGGGCGGGGTGGTGTCCGCCGGGGATGCTGGGCATCGGCATTGGAGGTACGGCCGAGAAGGCGATGGTGATGGCGAAGGAGTCGCTGATGGACCCGATCGACATGCAGGAGTTGATTGCGCGTGGAGCCAAGAACAAGATCGAAGAGCTGCGGATCGAGTTGTACGAGAAGGTGAACCGTCTGGGCATCGGGGCGCAGGGTCTTGGCGGTCTGACGACCGTGCTCGACGTGAAGATACTGGACTTTCCGACGCATGCGGCGAATCTTCCGGTGGCGATGATTCCGAACTGCGCGGCGACGCGGCATCTGCACTTCAGGCTCGATGGCTCGGGGCCGGTGATGGCGGCACCTCCGCCGCTGGAGCTTTGGCCGAAGCTGGAATATGACGTCCATACGGCGCGCAAGGTGAACCTGGACGCTGTCACCCACGAGGAGGTGAAGGCGTGGAAGCCGGGCGAGGTGATCCTGCTCTCGGGCAAGCTGCTGACGGGGCGCGATGCGGCGCATAAACGCATGACGGACATGCTGACGCGCGGGGAAAAACTTCCGGTCGACTTTCGGGGCCGGTTTATCTACTACGTTGGGCCGGTTGAGGCTGTGCGGGACGAAGCGGTTGGGCCTGCGGGTCCGACGACGGCGACGCGCATGGACAAGTTCACGCGACAGATGCTGGCCGAAACCGGGCTTCTGGGCATGATCGGCAAGGCGGAACGCGGGCCTGTGGCGATCGATGCGATCCGCGAGTTTGAGGCGGTTTACCTGATTGCGATCGGAGGTGCGGCGTACCTGGTGTCGAAGGCCATCAAGAGTGCGAAGGTGCTCGCGTTTGCGGACCTCGGGATGGAGGCGATCTATGAGTTCGAGGTTCAGGATATGCCGGTAACGGTTGCGGTCGACAGCAAAGGAACCAGCGTGCACCAGACCGGGCCGGCGGAGTGGCAGAGGCGGATTGCGGGTATTCCGATTCTGCAGTGACGCCGGTGTGGCGGTTGGTGGCCCCCCACCCCCCCCGGGGGTTACCCCTCTTAAGTTGCTTGTTTTGTGCAAGTTGCTAAAATTGATGCCTCTAAATTAGTCTTTCTAAAAGGGTTACGGGTAAATTCGTCAAACGAAAAGGGTTAGCGGCCGCGAGTGTGCGGCAGCTAACCCTTTGTTTATTTCTCTCTCTATTCCATGATACCAAGTTGGGGGAAACTAGTACGCCACTTTTTGCTTATTTATTTTTGGCTTGTAAGATTATTGTTTTGTGTTTGTTACGGGGATGGAAGAGACGCGGAGGGTGGTTTTGGGGCTTGACAGGTTTTTTGGGGGGGGCTCCGGGTGGGGGTGCGTTCTGGTTGGAGGGTTGGGGCTCATCCGTGCTGGGTGTTGGCGGAAGGCAATCGCAACAGCAGATCCCCTGCGGGGATGACAACAAGAAAGGCAACGGCAGATCCCTGCGGGATGACAACAGGAAAGGCAAACAGCAGATCCCCTGCGGGGATGACAACAGGAAAGCAAACAGCAGATCCCCTGCGGGGATGACAACAAGAAAGGCAACGGCAGATCCCACTGTGGGGATGACAACAGGAAAGGCAAACAGCAGATCTCCTGCGGGAATGACAACAAGAAAGGCAACGGCAAGGGCTGGCTGACTTTGTCATTGTGGCGCATCAGGAAAGTAGAGCGGGTGACTTAGGCGCGAAGTGCATGTTGGGTCGGGTGGGGCGATGGAAAGCGGTCTCGCTCGCGCTCGATGCCCACATCTCAGAATCGAGATATGGGGCACCCGGGTTCCCTGGATATGGGGATAGGTTCGGGATTGGCTGGACTTGATGGCGGGGTTGGATCGGGGTATGGCGCGGGTGTGATTGCTTGTTTGTTTGGGCGTGGGCGATGGAAAGCGGTCTCGGTCGCGCTCGACGCCCACATCTCAGAATCGAGATATGGGGCACCCGGGTCCCCTGGATTGTGTGGAGTTTCGGTGCGTTTGTGCCGCGTTCGAAATCGAGGTATGGGTGCTTGGCGGTTGCTTGTTGGTTCTGGTGGGCGAAGAAGTTTGTTTGAGGGGAGCGGTGAAAGGCGGTCTCGCTCGCGCTCGATGCCCACATCTCAGAATCGAGATATGGGGCACCCCGGTTGCCTGGATCCCACTGGATACGGTGGGTTTGCTGGGATTGCAATGTTCGGCATTTGCCAGGTTCGATGGCCGCGTTCGAGTGAGGTACCTGCGACTCCGGGGAGTGGAAGGCTGTTCGCTTTGAGACCGGCATCGAGTTTGAGTTTGCTATGTCGGGGCCGTATGGCTCGGTGAAGAGTAAGCCGTAGGGTGGCGTTCAGGAGATGCGGGAGGGTTGTTCGTTGGGGGGGAGGGGCTTTTTTTTGCGGCTGAGGACGAAGCTGCGGCGTTTGCGTTTGGTTTCGCTGGCGCGGTCGATTTTTCTCCAGAAGCCGACGAAGTAGTCGATGGCGGAGATGATGGAGACGATAGTCATCCAGGAGATGGCGGTGACGGCGATGAAGTGGACTCCGACGATGTAGCCGCCCCCCAGACTCGGGAACCACAGCCAGTAGTCCCAGCGATGGGCGAGGATGGCGGCGACGATGGAGACGATCTGGATGACGGTTTTGAGTTTGCCGATTTCGCTGGCTTCGATGGTGAAGCCTTCGGTGGCGGCGATGGAGCGGAGGCCGGAGACCAGGAATTCGCGTCCGATGACCAGCACGGCGATCCATGCGGGGACGACGCGGGGGTTGAAGGCGACCAGCACGATGAAGGCGGCGGAGACCATGAGCTTGTCGGCGAGGGGGTCGAGCAGCATGCCGATGGTGGTGATCTGGTGGCGGCGGCGGGCGAGGTAGCCGTCGAGGCCGTCGGTGATGCTGGCCAGGATGAAGACGATGGAGGCGACGATCTCCTGCTCGCCGCCGCGCAGGCCTACGGCGCCGTGGCTTCCGGCGAGGGGGAAGGACGGGGAGAGGATCCAGAGGAGCAGCGGAACGCAGGCGATGCGGCTCAACGTGATGGAGTTAGGCAGGTTCATGCCGACACTGACATTCTCCCATACCGCCTGTCCTGCCGGACGGGCCCGCTACGCGCGGGGCGGCCACTTCGTGGCGGGTATACCTTTTCTGGGCGCATGAGCAGCATGGGGCCTCCCGTTGGTCGGCAGGGAACCTCTTATCCCGACCAACGGGAGGGCCAGCCGAAGGGGTATACACGTCACGAAGTGACCGCCCCGCGCGTAGCGGGCCCGTCTGGCAGGACTCAGGCGTAGATGCCACGCTGCTTGGTGGTATAGGCGACGCGGTCGATAGCAAGCATGTAGGCGGCAATGCGGTTGTTGACGTTATGCGAGCTCGCGTAAGAGACGACGTCGCGGAAGCTTTCGGTCATGATGCTGTCGAGACGCTGGTTGACCTCGGCCTCGGTCCAGAAGTAGCCCATGCGGTCCTGCACCCATTCGAAGTAGCTGGTGGTGACGCCTCCTGCGTTGGCGAGGATGTCGGGGATGATGAAGACGCGCTTGTCGGCGAGGATGTCGTCGGCGACGGTGGTGGTGGGTCCGTTGGCGCCTTCGCAGAGAATTTTGCAGCGCAGGCGGTCGGCGTTGCGGCTGGTGATGACGTTTTCTGTGGCGGCGGGGATGAGGATGTCGCACTTGTAGGTGAGCAGCTCGTCCTTGTCGGCGGCTTCGGCCTCGGAGAAGCCGTTGATGGTGCCTGCGGTTTTGCGGTGTTGGATCAGGGCGGGGATGTCGATTCCGTTGGTGTTGTAGAGTCCGCCGTCATACTCTGCGATGCCGATGATGGTGTAGCCCTTTTGGGCGAGGAGTTTGGCGGAGTTGGAGCCGACGTTGCCGAAGCCCTGGACGATGACGCGGCACCCTTCGATGGACATGCCGAGGTGTTTCATGGCTTCGTCGCAGACGACTGAGACGCCTCGGCCGGTGGCTTCCTTGCGTCCTCGGGAGCCTCCGATGTTGACGGGTTTGCCGGTGACGACGGCGGTGACGGTCTGGCGCATGTGCATGGAGTAGGTGTCCATGATCCAGGCCATGGTCTGCTCGTCTGTGCCCATGTCGGGGGCGGGAACGTCTTTTTCGGGTCCGAGGAATTCGATCAGTTCGGCGGTGTAGCGCCGGGTCATGCGTTCGAGTTCGCCCTGGGACATTTTTTTGGGGTCGCAGATGACGCCGCCCTTGGCGCCTCCGAAGGGGATGTTGACGACGGCGCATTTCCAGGTCATCCAGGAGGCGAGGGCGCGGACTTCGTCGAGGGAGACGTCGGGGGAGTAGCGGATGCCTCCCTTGGCGGGGCCGCGGGCGACCGAATGCTGGACGCGGTAGCCGGTGAAGACTTCGATGGAGCCGTCGTCCATGCCGACGGGGATGTGGACGATGAGTTCGCGGGCGGGGTAGCGGAGGACCTTCCAGATGCCGGGGTCGAGATTGAGTTTGTTGGCGGCGAAGTCGAAGCGGGCAGCCTGGGCTTCCCAGGGGTTTGTCTCCTGCTCGAGGGTGAGAGTTTGCATGGTGAATTCCCTTTTTTCTGTTGCTGGTATCAGCGATTCTCCGGCCATCGGAAGGCTCCCTTCGGAAGCAGATTGCAGCTTGCGCCAGACCGGTCTGTGGCCAAACTGGACGAGTATAGGCGCGCCGGTGAGCGACGCACAATGTGACCCACGGGTAAGTTACTCCTTGGTCAACATGGCTGGCTACCGGTGCGAGTGCGTGGCGACTCGAAGTCTGGCCCTGGTTCGGGCGCAGTTATGATGGATGCAGCCATGCCCTCTTTCGACACCCGAACGCTGCCCTCCGCGCAGGAATTTCTGAAACTTAGCCGCAAACACACGCTGGTGCCGGTGTACCGGACGGTGACGGCTGACCTGGAGACGCCGGTTTCGGCGTTTCTGCGGATTGCGTCGGAGGCACCCGAGGCGTTTCTGCTGGAGTCGGTCGAAGGCGGCGAGCACGTGGGGCGTTATACCTTTATCGGCATAGAACCGTACAAAAAGATGGTGGCGCGGGGCCGGCAGATTACGGTACGGGAAGGGCGGCGGGAGCGGAGCTTTGAGGGCGACATTTTTGCCGAGTTGAAGCTTGCTCTGGGCGGGCATACTCCCGCGCAACTGCATGGGCTGCCACCGTTTACCTCGGGTGCGGTGGGGTTTTTTGCGTACGACGTGGTGCGGCAGATCGAACGTCTGCCTACGCTGGCGAAAGACGAACTGGGGGTACCGGATGCGTGCCTGATGTTCTTTGACCAGGTGCTGGCGTTCGATCATGTGAAGAAAGAGATTTACCTGATCGCAACGGTGGACTTGCAGCGGGAGTCGCGGGAAGGGGCGTACGAACGTGCGGTGCGGCGTCTGAACAAGATGGAAAAAAGGCTGGCTTCGGCGCTGCCGGTGGCGCGAAAGAAACGGCCGGCGGGAAAGCTGAAGGTGCGGTCGCGCTCGTCGAAGGCGGCGTTTTTGAAGGCGGTGGAGAAGGGTAAGGAGTACATTGCGGCGGGCGATGTGTTTCAGTACGTGCAGTCGCAACGGTTCGACTGCGTGCCGGGCGTGGATGCGTTTGCGATCTATCGCGCGCTGCGGATTGTGAACCCTTCGCCGTATATGTACTTTCTACGGTTTGGGCTGGAAGGCGAGGGCGGGGCGAAGAGGGCTGGGGGGGAGACGACGGCGCATATTGTGGGGTCGTCGCCGGAGCTTCTGGTGCGGGTGCATGGACGTGAGGTGGAGTATCGTCCGATTGCGGGGACGCGGGCGCGGGGGTCGGATGAGGCCGAGGACCGGGCGATGGAGGCGGACCTGCGTGCGGATGAGAAGGAGCTGGCCGAGCACATTATGCTGGTGGATTTGGGGCGCAACGATGTGGGGCGGGTGAGCGAGTTTGGCTCGGTGCGGGTGAAGGATTTGATGTTTGTGGAGCGATATAGCCACGTGATGCACCTGGTGAGTTCGCTTGAAGGCAGGCTGCGGCCGGAGCTTGGAGCGGTGGATGCGCTTCGTGCGTGCTTTCCGGCGGGGACGCTGAGTGGGGCTCCGAAGATTCGGGCGATGGAGATTATCGAGGAGCTGGAGCCGGCGCGGCGGGGAGTGTATGGGGGCAGTGTGCTGTATGCGGATTTCCGGGGGAATCTGGACTCGTGTATTGCGATCCGGACGCTGTATATGAATGGGGAGCAGGCGTGCTTTCAGTCGGGGGCGGGGATTGTGGCGGACTCGGTGCCGGAGAAGGAGTTTGAAGAGAGTGAGAATAAGGCGCGGGCGGTGGTGCGGGCGATTGAGCGGGCTCGGGGGATGTAGACTGGCCTGTCGGCCGGGCTCCCTGCGAAAAGGCTGGGCCTGCCGGCCGGGCCCACTGCGCGTGGGGCGGTCACTTCGTGACTTGTGTACCCCTTCGGTGGGCGCTCCCGTTGGTCGCGAGGTGAGTTTTCTTCGCGTTAGCGGCTGCCTTATCCGAGTAGGGGGTCGTCTTCGTGCTTTTCCTGCTGGAGCGCCCAGCAGATGCCGCCGGCGATCTGGCCGAGGCCGATGAGGCGGGTGAGGGCGGGGCGGTCGTGAAGTTCGGTCATGAGTTTCTGCCAGACTGCGGGGCCGCGCTTCCAGGCGAGCGCGTCGTGCTGGGGGCGGACCAGAGCCATGACGCCATCGCCGATCAGGACCATGGCTGCGAAATGTTTCCAGCGCTTCTGGGGAAAGAACTTCTGGGGAAAGAACATGGGTGTCACCTGAGGGATTAGAGGGGGTGGCGGGGGTAGATGTTGCCCGGGGTCGCGGCGCGGGAAGTGCGGCGTAGAATGGGCGTAGCTATGGTCTTTGTTCTCGATAACTACGATTCGTTTACCTATAACCTGGTGCAGTACATGGGGGAGCTGGGCGCGGAGATGGTGATCCGGCGCAACGACGAGCTGACGCCGGCTGAGGTGGAGGCGCTGCGGCCGGACCGGATCCTGATTTCGCCGGGGCCTTGCACGCCTCAGGATGCGGGCATCAGCATGGAGCTGATCAAGCATTTTTCGAGTGGCGGGCGGCGGGTGCCGATCCTGGGCGTGTGTCTTGGGCACCAGGCGATCGGTGCGGCGTTTGGCGGGAATGTGGTGCGCGCGCCGAAGCTGATGCACGGCAAGACCAGCGAGGTGGAGCATGACGGGAGAACGATCTTCGAAGGCATTCCTCCGGCGATGACCTGCACGCGGTATCACTCGCTGATTGTGGCGGAGGAGGGGTTTCCGGCGGAGCTGGAGGTTTCGGGACGGACGACGGAGGCTGGGACGGGAGCGAGTACGATCATGGCGCTGCGGCATCGTGAGCTTCCGATTGAAGGGGTGCAGTTTCATCCGGAGAGCGTTTTGACGGCGCATGGCAAAAAGCTGATTGCAAATTTTTTGAGGATGTAGAGGGTTGGCTGTGCGCGGGAAAGATGGTCGAGCGTGCTGGCGCGAGCGGGCGGCGGGGGACTTCAGAGAGAGGGCGGCGGGGATGAAGTTCGGATCGCTCATGGTGTGCCCGGTTGCTTTGCTTGTCGGCGTGGCGGCCGCTGCGCAGGGTCCGCAGCAACCGATTCCTATCGGTACGGTCGGGGTACAGGATGCGACCGTGGCAGGAGCGCTTGAGATTACGAACGGACGTGCGGTGCTGGTGGGAAGCACGACGGTGACGGCGCACGATCATGCCGCGGAGATTGCGTTGAGCCGCGGCGGCACGGTACGCGTGTGTGCGACCAGCGGGTTGCATCTTGCGGAAGGGAATGCTTCCTCGCAGGCTGGGACCGAAGTACGTCCTCTGATGCTTGGGCTGGATCGCGGGGCGATTGAGATTGCGACGGCTGCGACTTCGCGGGATGTGGTGATGACGCCGGATCTTCGCTTTGTGACGGAGGGGGATGGGCCGCTCGACCTGCGTCTGCGCGTGACTCGGAATGGCGATACGTGCGTGGAGAACCGTGGGGTGAAGGCCCCGGTGCTGCACATCTCGGACCCGTTTGGCGGGGGCAGCTACGACCTGCTGGCGGGACAGCATGTGTTGTTCGAGCATGCGAGTTTGAAGGAGGTTGTGGACCATGAATCTTCTTCGTGCGGATGTCCTGCGGATGCGCCGGTTCCGGCGGAGCCCACGATGACGGTGGCCGATGCGCTGCTTCATCCTGCGGGGGCGGGGGCGAGTGACTCTGGGCCTGAGTCTGGGGCCGGGGCATCGGCGAAGACGGCGGAAGAACAGCATCCGTTTCCGGCAGCGGTGAGTGAAGGGCTTGCACCGGCGGCCGCAGTGCCCCAGGCGGCTTCAGGCGCGCGGCATTCACAGGTTTCGGCGACGCTCAGTTCGAGCGGGACGCCGGACAGCACGGCGGATGCGCCGGTGCCGAGTTCTACCTCATCCGTGGCTGCAGGGCAGGGAACAGGCGCGGCGCAGGTTTCTTCCTCTGGAGTGGGGCAGGGTGCGGCGGCTGCACCTGCTGCGGTGGCTGCGCCGAAAAAGGGAGTGCTGCATGCGGTGGGACGTTTCTTTCATCGTTTGTTTGGAGGCGGCCCCGAACATGCAAAGGCGCATGCGTGGGGGTTCGCGGCGCCAGCAACAGACGGGTTTGCTGCGCTACAATCGAAAAGTTGTGGCCCTGTGGCGTGAAAGGCCGGAGGTTGCTGCGACGATTTGCCAGACAGCTGGATTCAGCACAGGCTTTTGGCGCAGACTTTCAGCACAGATTTTCCCAGCACAGGATTTTTCAGCACAGACTCTCTCAGCACAGATCAGGGGTTTTCTTTTATGTCGATTCCCGCCACGCAGATGCGCCCGGGCATGATTATCAAGCACAACAACGACCTGCACACGGTCTTTTCGGTCGAGCACCGCACGCCTGGCAATCTGCGCGCCTTTATCCAGGCCAAGCTGCGAAACGTTCGCACCGGCGCGATGTTCGTGGAGCGTTTCCGCTCGCCCGATGCTATCGACCGGGTCATCGTCGATGAGGTCAAGATGGAGTTCCTGTACAACGACGGGGATGACTACTACTTTATGGACGAGGCGTTTGAGCAGACCAACCTGAAGCGGGATACGCTTGGCGATGCGGTGGAATACCTGATTCCGAACCTCAGCATCAGCGTGAGCTACTATGACGGCAAGGCGGTTGGGATTGAGCTTCCGGGGGTTGTGGAGATGACGGTGATGGAGACGGAGCCGGGCATCAAGTCGGCGACGGCGTCTTCAGTCACCAAGCCTGCGAAGATGGAGACGGGGCTGGTGGTTGCGGTTCCTCCGTTTATCAACGAAGGAGAAAAGATTCGCGTGGACACGGCTGAGGGAGCCTACATCAGCCGCGCGTGAGGCTTGTTCCGATGAATCGGTCTGATCTGCAGAAGTTATGTAATGCCAGAATTCGCGAAGCACAAATCCCGTTGGAAGCCGGAGAGTACAGCGGCGCATACTATCTCTCAGGATATTCGGTAGAGTGTGCTTTGAAGGCATGTTTTGCAAAGAGCATCAAGCGGTATGATTTTCCTGATCTGAAACGGTCCGGCAAAATCTTCACTCATAAACTGGACGAATTGGCAAAACTCGCGAATTTGGATAGAGATCTGACGATTGCGACAAGAGCCGACCCTAAACTGCAAGGGAGTTGGTCCTTGGTGTGCAATTGGACGGAAGAGAGTCGCTATTCCGTCTGGACAAAAACTGATGCTGAAGAGATGATCAGGGCAATCACAGGAAAGAGAGACGGGGTTCTGTCATGGATCAGGCGACGCTGGTGAATCTCGACGTTGATGCAGGCGCGCGAGCCGTGGTGGCTCTTGATGACGCGAAGATCAGGGTTGTTGTGGCCTTATGGATGGTGTCCGATGACCATGATGACTGGAGGCTGGTTCTCTCCTCTCCCTTCCTTGATCAGAGCCGCCTGCTTGACGCGTACCAGGAGGTCGCAAAGGCGCTGCATGGCCGTTTCCTTCACATGCCGCCGCCCATCTTAATCTTACCCACCAAGGATCCTTTTATTCGCGATCTCCGCAAACTGTTTGGCAAAACAAAAGATGTGAACGGTATGCGCCTCGGTGGCCAGATGATTGGCAACCGTTTTGTTTCCGACGCATATGTGTATCGGATTCATTAGTCCATCATGGTCGTTCATTATCTGGTTAAAGGGCGCGTGCAGGGTGTGGGGTTTCGCTGGTTCGTGCATTACGAGGCGGCGGAGCTTGGGCTGCGCGGGTGGGTCCGGAATACGGAACAGGGTGATGTGGAGATTGTTGCCGCGGGAGATCCGGATGAGCTTGCGGAGCTGAAGGACGCTTTGCGAAAAGGTTCGCGAGGCAGCCGCGTGGATGCTGTGCTGGAAGATGAACTGGCCGAGAGTGAAAGCGCGAAGCTCGGACCATTTGAGATTGAAGGAGCCTGGTAAGACCTGAAACCTATGAGCCTGCCTATCAACTGTGAGCCGCTGAAGACGCTGATCCGTACGGTGCCTGATTTTCCGAAGCCGGGCATTCTGTTCTACGACATTACGACACTGCTGAAGGATAAGACCGGGTTTGCGCAGCTGATCGACGCGTTTGCGCAGTACTACATTGGCAAGGAGATCGACCTGGTGCTGGGCATTGAGGCGCGCGGTTTTATCTTCGGCCCGGCGCTGGCGTATCGCCTGAATGCGGGCTTTGTGCCGGTGCGCAAACCGCGCAAGCTTCCGGCGAAGACGGCGCGGGTGAACTACGATCTCGAGTACGGCACGGACTCGCTGGAGATTCATCTGGACGCGATTGAGCCTGGCGAGCGTGTGATTATCGTCGACGACCTCTTGGCGACCGGAGGCACGATGCAGGCGGCGGTGCAGCTGGTTCGGCAACTGGGCGGGGAGATTGCCGGTCTGGGATTTGCGATCGAACTGGATTTCCTGAAGGGGCGTGAGAAGTTTCAGGAGTACGACGTGCTGAGTCTGCTGCACTATGACGAGTAGCTTGTAGCCGGTTCGAGATTCGGCTGTACGCCCTGCGGGCTTTGGGGTGGCGGAGTCGGCAGGAGCAGAGGGCGTGACTCACCGTTCGCGAGATGCCGTCGGTTCGCGACATGCGGTCGGTTCGCGACGTGCGGAAGAGATTGCGACATGCGGAAGAGACCGCGCGGAAGCAGCAGCAGGGGTGGGCTGCGCTTTGCGATGCGCTCCGATCAGGGCGGCTTCGATCAGGCGCGGGTGAACGAGGTCTGCTGTTTTTCCTGGTGACGCTCGATGGCGAGTGCGATCAAGCGATCGATTAGTTCGGCGTAGGGTAGTCCGGTTGCCTGCCAAAGCTTGGGATACATGCTGATGCTGGTGAAGCCGGGCATGGTGTTGATCTCGTTGAGATAGATACGCGGCTTGCGTTTCTTGCCGCCTTTGCGGCTTCGGCGAGCAGGCTCCATGAGGAAGTCGACGCGCGCGAGGCCGGCGCAGTCACAGGCGCGAAAGGCGGCGATGGCTATTTCCTGAATTTCGGCGGCTTCGGATTTCGAGAGGTCGGCGGGAATGATGGGGATGCTGGGGTTTTCCGGGGTGTCCGCGTATTTCGATTCGTAATCGTAGAACTCTTTGTTGGGCACGATTTCGCCAACTGCGGAGGCGATGGGGCGGTCGTTGCCGAGGACGGCTACTTCGAGTTCGCGAGGCTTGACGCCGGGTCCTCCGACGCCCTGCTCGACGACGAGCTTGCGGTCGAAGCTTGCGGCGAGGTCCATGGCGGCGGCGAGTTCGCTGCGATCGTGAACCTTGCTGATGCCTACGGAGGAGCCGAGATTGGCGGGCTTGACGAAGACCGGGTAAGCCAATTTCTTTTCAATCCGCCTGGTGCATTGCCTGGGGTCGGCTCTCCACTCGCTGCGGAGGAGGTTGAGGTGCGGCGTTTGCGGCAGGCCGGCGGCGGCGAAGAGTTGCTTCATCGCGGATTTGTCCATGCCGGTTGCGGAACCGAGAACGCCGGAGCCGATGTAGGCGATGTCGGCGAGTTCGAAGAGGCCCTGTATGGTTCCGTCCTCGCCGAAGGTGCCGTGCAGGACGGGAAAGATGACGTCGAGCGATTGGACGAGCGGGGTGTGATGCGTTGCGAGGTCCGTGCCAGTTTGGGTGGAGGTGCGGACCGCTTTTTTTGTGATCGCGACGGGAGCCTGGGCGTGGCCCGCAAGCAGATGCTGCGCTTCGCCGGAGGTGACCCAAAGGCCCTGTTTGGTGATGCCGATGGGAACGATGTCGTACTTGTTGCTGTCGATGGCCTGGAGGATGGAAGCGGCGGAGTTGAGAGATACCTCGTGCTCGCCGGAGCGGCCGCCGAACAGGACGCCTACGCGCAGCTTTTTGATATGGGAGCTATTTTGTTTGGTTCCGCGAGTGCTGTTCTTTTTTTTCATGAGTTTTTGTTTTTCAGGAACAGGTACAAGTCTCTCGCAGATCCGACCGGCTGGGTTGGAAAAGTTTGCGCGGTGACTTACTGTCTGGGTGCGGGGCGTGGGCACTGATTGCAAACTTGGGTCCCTATAATGACGCTGGATGTGCGGAGGTTTGTGAACTGTGGGAATTGAGACGAAGAGGGCGAGGGCGCTATGACACAGGCGGTGATCACGGCCGCGGCTGTGACGGGTGGGGCCATTGCCTTGGCCGGTGGCCTGACGTATGCTGCGTTGTCGTCGCAGTCGCAGATGTTTGGCCGGGTGCTGATCGCGGGTCGGAATCCTGACGAAATTGCGCTGACTTACGATGACGGGCCCAACGATGAGGTGACCGAGCGGCTGCTGGATATTTTTTCGCGGCACCAGGTGCGAGTCACGTTTTTTCTGATTGGACGATTCGTTCGGCAGCGGCCGCAGATTGCGCGCGCTATCGTGGACGCGGGACATCTTGTCGGCAACCATACGATGACGCATCCCTGGCTGGCGTGGCAGAGTGAGCGGCGGATTCGCGAAGAGCTTGGCGGATGCAATGCCGTGCTGGAAGATGTGCTCGGCGTGGGGGTTCGATATTTTCGTGCGCCACATGGGGCGCGGCGGCCGGCTGTGTTGCGTGTGGCAGGGGAGATGGGCCTGGTTCCCGTGCAATGGAATGTGATCTCGAGCGACTGGACGGGAGATGGAGCGGAGCTGATTGCAGCGCGCACGGTAGCGGGAATCGCGCGGAATCAGAATCGCGGGCGCGGGTCGAATGTTGTGCTGCACGATGGCGGGCAGGCGGGACTGGGACAGCCGCGGCAGCAGACGGTGGAGGCGACGGAGATGTTGCTGCAGCGCTACGGCGGGGCCGGGGGGATGAAGTTCGTGACGGTGGACCACTGGGGCTAGGTCTGGAGAGGTCTCAGGCCTGTACGAGACTGCGCTCTGGCTGGTAGGCGGGGTGGTTCCCTCCGTGCGAATGTGTGAGAGATCGGTGTGGGTCCTGAGCTTCGCGATCGTTCGCCGGCAAGGTAAGTCGCGAGTCGGTACGCCACCACCCGGGCGAGGACAAGGCAGGATGCTGGGGCGGCTGTCCGGTTGCGAGTTGTTGCACGAGGGTTGCGAGCTCGGTGCTGCGACGGGTTCCGCTGGAGACGTCGAAGACACCGGCTTCGTAAGCGTCTGCATCTTGCGTGCAGAGGTTGCTCCAGTTGTGGAGGCCGAGCAGACCCCAGGCTGTGACGGCACGTACGTCGGCACCGCAGGCGAGGGCGTCTTCGGCTCCCTGCCAGATCTCGGTGAGCCAGCGCACCTGTTCGTGTGGGGTAGATCCGAGGTGGGCTTCGGTGATGGCGAGGGGAAGCTTGTAACGGTGCCAGGCTTCGAGGAGAACTGATTTTGCGCCTGCGATGCCTTCGGGCATGATGCGCACGGCCTCGATATCGACGAGGGGCTCGGAGCCGGTGTCGCCGCCCCGGAAAGAGGACGGGTATAGCTCGACGCGATGATCGAGAAAACGATCGCTGGTGACGTAGTAGTTGAGGCCGATGACGGAAGGTGGGCAGGGGTGCTCCGCAAACCAGAGGAGCTCGCGCTCGTCTGCTCCGTGATGCAGGAGAAAGTGAAACAGAGGGTGGTCGCGAAGAACGCAGCCGCAGAGCAGATCGAGGCCGAGCCAGCGGCGATGCTCACGTTCGATGCGAAAGGATTCCAGGGGCGGCGTGGAGAAGGTGCGGCCTGCGTCTTCGGTATGAATAAGCCGCGCCTCGGGCTGCACGGAGCGAATGGCTTCCATGGCGAGGGCTACGCCCTTTACTTGATTGAGGAGGGCGCGGACGTAACTGCGCGGGCTGCCGTGATGGGGATACCAGTGCCGGTAGAGGCAGGAGAAACGGCTTGTGGTCTGCGGCTCGTTGACTGGGGTGTAGTCGGAAACCCAGGGAAATCTTTGTGCGACCTGAAGGGCAAATGCTGCGAGCCTGGGAGCGAATGCGGGATCGAGCAGGCTGGTGTCGTGCGGACCACTGCCGTGATGGAGAAGACCGACGATAGGCCGCATGCGCATGCGTTCCATGGCGCCGATGGTGCGGTCGGCGAAGCGCCAATCCTCTGAGTGCGCGAAGTGTTCCCAGGGGAATGCGGTGCGCAGAGTTTGCAGTCCAAGATCGGCGAAGAGTTCAAGATCTGCTTCGACCTGATCGCGATGTCCGGACCACGCGCATTGATCGTGGAAGGTGTTGCGGACGCGGTTGATCGTGCACTCTACGCCGCCCCAAAGTTCAAGAGGGGATTGGTTGATCGACAAAATTAACTCCGTTTGTGTAAGTCCGTTCCGTTTTGCGTGCCGGTTGTTTGGAGTAACGAATGTGCACTCATGCTCTCTGCACCTGTTGGGATGCTCGGCCAAGGGGCTCGTGTTGTGCCGAATCAATAAAAGCTGAAGATGCGACGCCGGATGATGTAAGGTCGTAAGTAACGCCCCTTCATGAGACGCAGTCCCGATGAACGTATGGGAACGCAATGACGCTTGCGGCGAATTGTGCATCCAACGTACAGGGAACGTAAAACTATGCACATCACTCCAAGCAGCAGCACGCTGGAGCCTGAAGAAGGTTCTGGCCTGACTAGAACGTACGCGCCGCTACTGGTGTTCTCTCACCTGCGCTGGCACTTTGTGACGCAACGGCCACAACATCTGCTTACGCGAGCGGCGCGGACACGCCCGGTTTATTTCTGGGAAGAACCTTGCATCCATCAAGCCGGGGAGGCTCCCGCGTTTGTGCACGAAGGTGGAACGCTCGAGTTTCTGGCCGCGGGGGAAGCTGCCGATGTGACGGTGATCCGACCGCATTTTTTCGACGGCGAAGATGCGACTACAGGCCAGCGGCGGCTGCTCGACCAATGGCTTCGGGAGCAGAGTGTGAAGAGCTTCGACCGGTGGTACTACACGCCGATGGCGCTACGCTTCAGTGCGCACCTGCGTGGGGAGGTTACGATCTATGACTGCATGGATGAGCTCTCTGCGTTCCGCGGTGCGCCCGCTGAACTGCTCGAACGCGAGCAAGAACTTTTCGGTGTGGCGGATGTGGTGTTTACCGGAGGGCATTCCATCTACGAGGTGAAGCGCAAGCAGCACGCGAATGTGCATGCGCTTCCGAGCTCGATCGATGTCCAGCATTTTGCGCAGGCACGTACGGCAACTACTGATCCGGCCGATCAGGCTGCGATTCCGGAACCTCGTGTCGGGTTTTTCGGCGTACTGGATGAACGCTTCGATACTGCGCTGGTTGGGGCGTTGGCTGCGTTGCGGCCCGCTGTGCAGTTTGTGTTTCTTGGGCCGGTGGTCAAGCTGGATCCGAAAGAATTGCCGCAGGCAGCGAACATTCACTATCTCGGCATGAAGACGTACCAGGAGCTTCCGTCGTACCTCGCGCATTGGAATGCGGCGATGATGCCATTTGCGCGTAACGACTCGACGCGGTTTATTTCTCCGACCAAGACTCCGGAGTTTCTAGCCGCGGGCAAACGTGTGGTCTCGACGGCGATTGCCGATGTGGTGGCTGATTATGGAGATGCGGGGCTGGTAGAAATTGCCTCCACTCCCGAGGAGTTTGCGGAAGCGTTGGATCGCGCGCTTGCTGCGGAGCCGGATCAGAGCTGGTCCGAGCGCGTGCAGCGCAAGCTTGAAGGCTCTTCGTGGGACAGCACATGGGCGGCGATGCAAACGGAGATCGATAGTGCCCGGCGACAGCGCAGGGCAAGGTTGAGTGGTTCAGGGTTGGGACTGAAGAGCTCGGAACACGCGCGCCGCGCAGGCAAGGAGTTTTCACGTATGGGCAAAACAGACTTCGATTACCTGGTCGTGGGCGCGGGCTTTGCCGGCTCTGTGGTTGCAGAGCGGCTTGCGTCGCAGCTTGGAAAACGCGTGCTTGTGATCGATCGTCGTCCGCACATCGGAGGGAACACCTACGATTTTCGTAACGAGGACGGGATCCTGGTTCACCAGTACGGACCGCACATTTTTCATACTTCGTCGGAGAAGGTGGTGGACTACCTGTCGCAGTTCACCAAATGGCGTCCGTATGAGCATCGCGTGCTTGCGCATGTGGATGGCAAGTATCTTCCGATACCGATTAACCTTGAGACCATCAACAAGCTGTACGACCTGGACCTGGATGCAGACGGCATGGAGAAGTTTCTTGCTGCCCGGATAGAATCTCCGGCCGAGGTGCGTACATCGGAGGACATCGTGGTTTCGCGTGTAGGCCGCGAGCTGTATGAAAAATTCTTCCGCAACTACACGCGCAAGCAGTGGGGGCTGGATCCGTCGCAACTGGACAGCTCGGTGGCGGGGCGCATTCCGGTGCGCTTCAATCGGGACGACCGGTATTTCACCGACACGTTCCAGGCGATGCCGCTCGAAGGCTTTACGCGCTTGTTCGAGCGCATGCTCGGAAACCCGAATATTTCGATTGCGCTGTCGACGGATTACCGTGAGCTTTTTGGACAATATCCGAACGCGAAGATTGTGTATACCGGACCGATCGACCAGTTCTTCGACTATCGCTATGGACGGCTTCCGTACCGTTCGCTGCGTTTTGAACATCAGACGCACGACCGGGCCGAGTTCCAGCCGGCACCGGTGGTCAACTATCCGAACGAGCATGCTTACACGCGGATCACGGAGTTTAAGTATCTGACGGGTCAGGAGCACGCGAAGACGAGCGTCGTCTACGAATACCCGATGGATGAAGGCGAGCCTTACTATCCGATTCCGCGTCCGGAAAATGCCGAACTCTACCAGAAGTATCGTGCGCTGGCGGATGTGACGACAGGAGTTTATTTCTGCGGCAGGCTGGCGAATTATAAGTACTTCAACATGGACCAGGTGGTTGCCCAGGCGCTGCATCTGTACCGCAACATAGCGGAAGACGAGGCGTCGGCCGCGGCGCAAGCTTCGGGCAAGTTCTCGGACCATGCTGTGATGTCGGTGCGTCAACGTGCCGTGGCGCAGGCTGCGGGGTAGAGGTGACGGTGGGCCTGCCCGCGCAAGCGCCTGCGGCAGCCTCCGCCTTTGAAGCACGCAATCTTTATTGCTGGAGTTCCATCAGCCGCTTCCGCCAGATCAGGACGGAGGCGGCATCTTCCTTTAAGGTGAAGCCGCTGGTGGCGCGTGCGGCGAGATCGACTGGGAACTTGGGCGTTCTGTCGGCGTATACGAGGCCGTTTGCTTCCTGGAACGTGTCGGTGAACTGGGTGTAGCAGAAGCCGGCAAGGGTGGGCAGGGGGCGTACGGCGTCGAGCAGGGCAGTGTATCTTGCTAGAAATTCTTCGGGCGTGTGACATACGCTGTAGCCCCAGCTCTTTTCCTCGGTGCCTTCTTTGAGGGCGATGCCGCCGAACTCGGTGAGCACGATGGGAAGGCGGGATTTGCCGTGCTCGCCGAGCCGGAGCATGCGTCCTCCGGGCCGCTCAAACTCGAACAGGCGCGCTTCTACTTCGTCGATGCCGTATCGCTTGGCGATGCGTGCGGGCTGGTCGTCGTAGTCGTGGATGCCGATGAGGTCGGTTGCGACGCTCTCCCAGCCGTCGTTTCCGATGACGGGCCGTGAGGGGTCGAGGGTTTTGGTGAGGTGGTAGAGGGCCTGCACGTAGTTGCGTTGCGCTGCGCTGTCGGGGAGGTCGGGAACACCCCAGCTCTCGTTGAAGGGGACCCAGGTGACGATGCAGGGATGGCTCCAGTCGCGCTTGAGGATCTCGATCCATTCGCGGGTGAGGCGTTCGACCGAGCGCTGGGTGTAGCGGTAGGCGCTGGGCATCTCCTCCCAAACGAGCAGCCCCAGGTGGTCGGCCCAGTAGAGAAAGCGCGGGTCTTCGATCTTCTGGTGTTTGCGGACTCCGTTGAAGCCCATGGCTTTGACCAGCAGGATGTCGCGGAGGAAAGCATCTTCGTTGGGCGCGGTTTGGCCGCTGTCTTCCCAATAGCCCTGGTCGAGCACAAGCCGAAGCGGCCAGGGACGCCCGTTGAGCAGAAACCGATCGCCCTGGACGGCAACGGAACGAAGCGCGGTGTAGCTCGTCACTTCATCGAGGATGACGCCTTCGCCATCGAGCAGCTTCAGCTCGACATCGAGGATGGTTGGCTTGTCGGGACTCCAAAGCAGATCGTTGCGGAAGTCGTCGATGCCGGGGTCGGAGAGTTCGATTCTGCGATGGAGTTCGCAGGCGGTCAAGGAGCCCGCGCTGTGGGATCCGCTGAGGAAGCCGTAGGTATCGTCGACCAGCATCTGGTCGCCGGCACGCATGCACACGGCAAGGCGTGCGCCCAGCGGCAGATTGTTTTCGGCATGGACTTCGAGGCCGATCTCCCAACGCTCCATGTTGCAGGTCCAACGCACGGAGCGGAGGTGGATCTCGGGCACAACTTCCATCCAGACCGTCTGCCAGATACCTGTGGTTCGGGGATACCAGATGGAGTGTGGCTCGAGCTTCCAGTCCTGCTTGCCGCGTGGCTTCTCGAGGTCGGCGGGATCGTCTTCGGCGCAGACGATGATTTCCTGCGTGGGCTGTTCACGAAGAGCGGAGGTGATGTCTACGGAGAAGGGCGTGTATCCGCCTTGATGACGGTAGACCTCGATTCCGTTTACCCAGACCTTTGCCGTGTAGTCGACTGCGCCGAAGTGCAGCATGAGCCGCTGGCGTGGCTGCATCTGCGGGCGCTCGAACTGACGGCGATACCAGACTGCGCAGAAGAAGCTTGTGTCCCCGATGCCGCTGGCCGCAGTTTCGGGTGCGAAGGGGACGGTGATGGTTCTATTCCAGACGACCTGCTCGGGCGCGGTGTGTTCGGCGAGGCGATCGATGGAGAAGTCCCAGGGTCCGTCGAGGCTGATCCAGTCAGAGCGTTGGAGTTGAGGCCTCGGGTACCCTGGCTGCGTGCCGCGCATCGTGTGGTCCGGCAAATGGTCCGGCAAATGGTCCGGCAAAAGTTCCATGCAAACTCCCAAAGGTGTGATGCCAGGGGATGGGTCTGAGATCCTGGCATGATTCAGATTGGAAACTACGTGCGCGATGGAGGCAACGTTGTCGGACAGCACATCATGATTTCAGCATAGACCAGCATGGTGAGAATGCATTTTCAAATTTGCGTCAGACGTCAGATGTTGGGGATGCGATGTTGCGGTTGGAAGTGAAGGAGGGCGGCGGCTCTTATGGCGAGACCAGCTGCCGGGTGTGGGTGGAGGCGGTTGCCTCGGGCACGCTGCCGTCGTTGACGATCACCTCTTCGGGCGTGCCCTGAAACAGGATCCTGGTGGAGGCGCTGGAGTGGCCTGCGATGCGCAGCCTTTCGGTAGCGGTGAGTGTGCCCGAACGCACTGTCACGGGAACCTCCGCAGCTGCGCCTCCGTCGTTGCGCACCTCGACGGCGACCAGGAAGCTGTGCGTGTCGCCTTTGCTTTCGAGCGCGCGCGGAGTGACGCTGGCGATGGTGAGGTCGGGCAGGCCGCGATCGCGATACACCCAGTCATCGAAGAACCAGTTGAGGTCGCGCTGTGCGGTCCGCTCGAGAACGCGCTGGAACGCCTTCGGATCGGCATCCTGCTTTCCCTCGTTTTGATAGAGATGGAGCGCTCGCTTCACGGCATCGTCTCCGACGATGGAGCGCAGCATCCAAAGCACGGCCGCGGCTTTGGTTCGGTAGTAGACTTCGTCTCTGGCGCGGATGAGACTTTGGCCTTGGTCTTCGGGCTCGTCGCGGGCTACGGCAGGTTCGGCGAGGGTGAGGGTGTTGGCTGCCCCCTGCAGCTGCTTGACGGCGGCTTCGCGTCCCTGGTTCTGCTCGATCCAAAGCAGGGACATGAACTGGGGAACGCCTTCGTCGAGCCAAACGTGCGAGGACCGGAACCAGGCGTGGGCGAGGGAATGCAGCAGAGGTGCGGTGAGCGATTCGGCGGGGGCGGCACGCATGGGCGCAACGAGGAGCGCGTCGTCCTCAAACGGCTGGCCTTCGTGATCGATGAGGTTGAGCATGGTGAGAGGGAACGCTCCGATCCAGTCCTGCAGGAGAGGGCGAACCTTTTGCGCGGCAGAGGCGTAGCTGGGCAGTGCGTCGTAGTGATCGGTGACGGCGGAGATGAGGCCGGCGTCGTTGGGAACCGTGCCGGCGCTGGTGACCGTGCCGGTGCCTGTGACCGTGCCGGCGCGATCGGTGACGAAGAGGCTTGGGGAGCGGAAGCCGAGGCGCTGAGGGGGGAACTCCGCTGTGGCGATGCCGGGCGATTGGGCGACGGGGAGGTTGGTGTTTTCACTGACGGGGGTCAGCTGGGTACGTTGGCCGCAGAAGAATGCCGCGTCGGGCGCGTCGCCGGTGTAGTCGACGGTGAGGCGCAGATGGATGGTGGAGTCCTGTTGCCGAAGCCTGATCTGGCCGACACTTTCAAAGAGCCTGGCCCCGTCGCCGAGAAATACCGGAGCCGCTGCGGTGGGGTACCAGAGGACGTTGCCAAAGCCGCGCAGGGCGGTGAGCTCTGGCGAGATGCGGTCCCAGTCGGCGTGGGCGGCCTGCTCGGGAGGAGCACCGATGCGTTCGAGCCGGTTGCCGGAGGCTACGATCTGGCCCGAGTAGAAGCTGGTGAGGGTCATGGTCGCTCCCGGTGCGAGGGGGTGTGGAAGCGAGATGACGGCCTCGGAGACTTTGCCGGTGTGATCGGCGTCGGTGTCGATGGTCTGCTGGACGAAGTTGAGAGGGGCCATGCCGGCGGGGCTTTCCGTTGCGAAGCTTTCCCAGCGCAGAGCGGAAGAGATCTGCAAGGCAAGACGTTCGAGCGGGAGGGTGCCGGTGTTCTTCACAGCGAGGGTGCTGTGGACGGAGATGGTGGAAGAGGCCGGTTGCAGATGGACGTCGAGATCGTATGAGGCGAAGGTGAGCGAGTTGCGCTCGGCGTCGGTGAGGGTGACGAGCGGGTGTTCGGTTTGGGGCTGCGCGGGTTGGGGCTGCGTGGGCTGGTCGGTGGTGGATGTGGAGTCCTGATCGCGTTTGAAGAGGATGGTGCCGTGAGGCGTGGGTGAGTCTTGCGCGGAGGGCGCGGGTGTGGGCGCTGGTGGGGTGGTGGTCTGGGCGTCTGCTTCGGCCCTGGATAGAACGGGAATGCAGAGCAGGACGGCGAGAAGAAAGCAGGGTGCGGCGAAGATTTTTTTCACGATCCTAAACCCCTGCGTACTTTGGCGGGCTTTGGCGCGGGGGCCGCGGCTACGGTCCCGCGGCGCTGGCGCATGGCCTCGTACATGACGACGGCACCGGCGACCGAGACGTTGAGGGAAGAGACCTGCCCGGCCATGGGGATGCGCAGGAGATGGTCGCAGGTTTTTTTGACGAGATCGTGCAGCCCGGCGCCTTCGCGGCCGAGGACCAGGACGCAGTCGGTCCTGAAGTCGAAGCTGGTGTAGTCTGGCGAGCCGCGCTCGTCGAGGCCGAGCACCCAGACGTTTTGTTTCTTCATTTGTTCGAGCGAGCGGACGAGGTTGGTGACACGTGCGATGCGAACGTGCTCGGAGGCGCCGGCCGAGGTTTTGGCTACGGTCGCGGTGACGGGGGCGGAGCGGCGTTCGGGGAGGAGTACACCGTCTACGCCTGCTCCGTCGGCGGTGCGGAGGAGGGCTCCGAGGTTGTGCGGGTCTTCGACTCCATCGAGTGCGAGGAAGAACCTGTACTGCCCTTCCTGCCTGGTGGCGAGCAGGTCTTCGACGCCGAGGAACTGGCGTTCGCGCAGGACGGCGAGCACGCCCTGATGGGCGTCGGTACGGGCGAGACGGGTGAGCTGGTCGCGCGGCTCGAGGGCGACGCGAATGCCAGAGGTGCGGCAGAGTTCGATGAGGCGTTCGAGGCGCTCGTCGCGGCGCTCGCGGGCAACGGTGACGTGATCGAGCGGGCGCGAACCGGAGCGGATGGCCTCCTCGACAGGATGGAGACCGTAGAGAACTTCCATCCGTACAGTTTACTGTGTGCAGCGCTGAAACTTGTGTGCGCTGGGGCCGGGCAGGCCTCTCACGGGGAGAGTGCCCAGGTCGGGGGCGGTATCGGTTTCCTGCGGGGTCGGCCGGAAACTTTCCTGGTCCGGCTGAAGCGCTTGTGGCCGGTGGACGATTCTGCCCAGAGCTACGCCTGTGCTCTAAAATAGAGAGGCGAAACTGCGAGACTTCTCACGCCGGATTCGCGTCTCTAAGGTTGTGCCTATGCGTACCATTTCGCTGAGCCGTGCCCGAGTTGCCGAAGCTGCGCAGGCGGAGAGCGAAAACGCTGCGATCGTGCGCGGTTTGAAGAAACAGAGTCCAGAGCTGCTGGATCGGCTGATCGAGCTTTATCAGCATCGGCTGCTGCGTTACCTGCTTTTTCTGACAGGCAAGCGGGAGATCGCGGAGGATTTGTTCCAGGAGACCTGGATGCGTGTGCTGCTGCGGGGTTCGCAGTACAACGGCAAGGCGCGTTTCGACACATGGCTTTTTACGATTGCACGCAACCTTGTGATCGACCTTTCGCGCAAGCGCAGGATGGCCAGTCTGGACGAGATGCATGAGGGTGGCGAGGATGAGCGTCCCTTCGAGGTAGTGATGGCGGGGCCGTCGCCTCTGGAGCAGTTTCGAAGCCGGGAAGACTGCGCTGAGGTGAGTGAGGTTCTGCTGAAGCTTGAGCCCTCGTACCGGGAGGTGCTTGTGCTTCGGTTTTACGAGGAGCTTTCGCTGGAAGAGATTGCCACGATGACCGAGGCGCCTCTTTCCACGGTGAAGTCGCGGCTTTATCGCGGACTGGCCGCACTGCGGCCGGAGATGGAGCAGCTGCGCATGACGCGCGCGCTGGCCGAGGCCCGGACATGAAAGGCCGCGCAGAGCAAGAGTGGGAGCAGAGTTCGAAGGCATTGGTGAAGTCGAGCTTTGCGGAGGTGAATGTGCCTGCCCGCGTGGCGGCGGTCAATCGAACGCATCGCGTGGTGCGGGAGCGGGCAAGGGCGTTGGCTGCCAGCCGCAGCCGCCTCCGCAGCCTGTGGATCCCGATCTCCGTATGTTCGGCGCTGCTGACGATTCTCGGGACGGCGGTGTGGAGTGTGCTTGCGCAGTACGATGGGGCGTCGAATGGCCTGCCCGATGCAAGCAACCAGTTTCTTGTGCTTTGCCTGTGGTTCTTTCCCGTGTCTATGGCGTTGCTGGCGATTGTTCTGTTCCACCGGTCGCGCAGGCGCGGGGATGGAGAGCGAGCCTGATGCACCTCCATCGAGCGAACGATGTGAATCGCCCACAGCCGGCGCGGGCTGGCGGGGAAGATCAGCTGAGCATGATTCCAACGTGGTCGGTGGTGCTTGCGGTGATCGTGTTTGGCGCGGTGCAGTATTTGTTTCACGGCGTTTTGCCGCACCACAAACACGAGATGCTGCCGATGCGTTTGCTGATGGGCTACTCGTGGGGTACGGCGTTTGCGAGCTATGTGCTGCTGGTGGGGTATGTGAGCCGGGACGTTCGCAGGCGGCGGATGCCAGCGGGGCTTTGGATGTTGATTGTGGTGGTGCTGCCGGGCGGCATTGGGGCAGTGGTGTATTTTCTGCTGCGGCAGCCTGTGTTGCTGCCGTGCCCGCACTGCGGCACTGAGATCACCTCCGGGGTACATTTCTGCCCGCAGTGCCAGTTCCAGCTTGCTCCGGTGTGCGGACGCTGTTTCCGCGGGGTTCAGGTTACCGATGTGTATTGCAGCCAGTGCGGACATGACCTGGCTGAGGACCACGCTCCAGCGCGGCTGCGCGTCTATAGCGACGAGCGGATAGAATGATCAACTGTGCCGCTGACTGCGCTGATTGTCGATGATGAACCGCTGGCCCGGCAGGAGCTGCAATATCTGCTGGAGCGCGCGGGCGGGGTTGAGGTTCTGGCGCTGGGGACCAATGGAATCGAAGCGGTGGAGCTGATCCGCACGCACAAGCCGGACCTGGTGTTTCTGGATGTGCAGATGCCGGGGCTGGACGGATTTGGGGTGCTAAAGAAGCTGCTGGACCGCAAGGTGCCGATGCCGCAGGTGGTCTTTGCGACGGCGTTCAACCAGTACGCGGTGCGCGCGTTCGAGGTGAATGCGGTCGACTACCTGTTGAAGCCCTTTGACCGTAAGCGTGTGCTGCAGACGATTGAGAAGGCGCTGGCCCGGGTGGCGGCGCAGGCTGAGTCTGCCGGGATGGCGCAGGAGACGGGCGCGAAGCTCGATGCACTGCTTCGGCTGGTGGAGGAGCAGGCGCATGTGCCCCCTGCGGCGTCGCAGGCGATGCATGCTCCCAAGATTAGTTCCGGCAAGGTGATCGTTCGGGCGCAGAGCCGGCTGCTTCTGGTGGACCAGCGCGATATCTGCTTCGCGGCGATTGAAGAAGGCACGATCAGTGTGGTGACGCGCACGCTTGAGGGTCACTCGAATTGCAGAACGCTCGAGGAGCTGATGGACCAGCTGGATCCGGAGGCCTTCTGGCGTGCGCACCGATCGTACGTGGTCAACATTCAGCACATTCGCGAGGTTGTGCCGTGGTTCAAGTCCAGCTATCAGCTGCGGATGGATGACGCGAAGAAAACCGAGATTCCGGTGAGCCGTGCACAGACGAAGAGGCTGCGGGAGCTGTTCAACCTGTAGGCCTGAACCTTTAGCCCTGCGGGGTATGGTCCGATCGCTCGAACCATACCCGAGAGGGCGAGTCCGTCTGTTGGGTAAGCTTTCGAATCGTCTAGCGTGCCGGGGCTGCCGCTTTATCGGCCTGGCGGTCTGCCTTGTCCTGGGCTTTTGCTGCTCTCTTGGCTTCTTTTGTGCGCAGGGCTTTCTGTTCGTGTTTATCGGCCTTGGCCTGCGCCTTGTCCGCCTTGTGATCCTGTTTCAGCTGCGTTTGCGCGTCCTGATTTTGCTGCACGTTGGTCTGGGCAAAGCCAACACAGGACAAAGGCAGGGAAAGGGTCAACACGGCGAGCATAGTACGAAGTTTCATGGCAAATCACCTCACTTGTTCGGATGATGATCCGCGGGAAGATGATGCCCATGCGCTGTTCGGAGGCGTACGGCGGTCAGGCGGCAGTTCGCGATCGCGGGGCCGCGGCGTAGACTACCGGACCGGCGGCTGCCACGATGGCGGCAAAGGCGAGTGCGGGCAGACCAGCTACGCTCTCGTGTCTTGCTGCCCAGAGGGCGAAGCCTATCAATATCGCGGGCCCTACACCCACGCCCACGGCACCCCACATACCTCCCGCAATGCGAAAGGGCCGAGGCAGATGCGGTTCTCGAAGCCGCAGCACCACGAGGGCGACGAACTCCAGCAGCAGCGCCGCTCCGTACAGCACGAGATCGATGGAAATGAGGCGCTCGAAGGAGAGGCCGAGCGCCAGCGCCCAGGCGGCTGAGCACACCAATACGCTGACCCAGGGCACGCCGGTGTTGGTTTTCGCGGCGAAGGCGCTGGGCAGCAGCCCCTCTTCTGCCATAGCGCAGGGCACGCGTGTGTAGCTCATCATGAGTGCGTTGAACATGCCGAATCCATTGAGGGTTCCGCCGAGCACGACACACAAGGCAAGCCACGGCCCGACCAGCTCTCGCGCGGCATCGGACCATGCGCCGGTGGAGAATCGGTCGGCTGGGATTCCAGCCAGCGCCACTGCAGCCAGAGGAAGAACGTAGGTGAAGGCGACCAGCGCGGTCGAGACCAGCATGGCTCGCGGATAATTTCTTTGTGGGTCGTCGACCTCTTCGGCGACGGTGGAGGCGTTGTCCCAGCCCATGTAGTTCCAAAGCGCTACCGATATCGCGCCGGCCATGTCGTGGGCGGGAACCGTGGAGTGCAGGGATAGGACAGAATGCGCGTGTGCGAGTCCGCGCCAGAGCCCCACCGCTGTCAGGACGATGAATGGCGACAGAAGTACGAAGAACATTCCTAACGAGCCCTCGCCGACGGCTTTGGCACCCCGCAGGTTCCATAAAGTGCACAGCACGACTACGGCCAGCGCCCATAATGTGCCGCGATGCCCCGCGGTCCACGCCGGCTCGATACGGCCGAGGTAGAGGACGAAGATGACCGGGTAGATGGCCATGTCGAATACGCTGGCGGCGAGGCTGAGCCAGGCTTCCTGAAATCCCCAGAAGCTGCCCAGCGCGCGCCGCACCCAGAAGTAGTAGCCGCCCTCGGCGGGCAGTGCGGCAGCGAGTTCGCCCACCATGAGGCTGGTGGGGAAGCTCCAAACGATGGGCAGTGCGAGCAGAAGGAGCAGCGCCCAACCGTAGCCGGCTTTGCCGATGATGTCTTCCAGGCCATAGGGGCCGCCGGACACCATGAAGTAGGTGGCGGCAATGAGTGGCAGCAGACGCATCTTCTGGGCGCGTCCCACGCGGAGTCTTCGCTGTATGGGTAAGGTGGGTCCGTCGTCTCTCGCCATGGAATAGAAACAAATCTATCGCATCGTCCGTCGCGGCCTTGCTGACAGCCCCCGGCGTCACGCTATAATTGCCTCAGCCAAAGCAGGACCGGGGCACCTGAGACCGAGTTTTGCTTACGTAGCACCCAGGACGGAGAGTTGGCCGAGTGGCTGAAGGCGGCGGTTTGCTAAACCGTTATAGGGCGAAAGCTCTATCGGGGGTTCGAATCCCCCATTCTCCGCCATTCCCCCGGCCGAGATAGCGCCGCTTTGTTTCACGCGGTGAATGCTGGAAGACGCTTGGCCAGAGACAAGGTCTGACGTATACGCTGCTCCTTGCCCGCCCTCGTCCGCGTGCCACGGGATGTGACCCGCGACGCAAACTGTGTTGCCGACTCCGAGACCACGTTGGTAGAACGAGCGGGTTGCCTGCGCTCGGGCACGACTGCAAGCTTGTTGCCAGCGGCGTTGAGGTATTCCACCGAAGTGTTGCGAGGGCTATAATTCCCTACAATAAACTTGGAGGTTTCCCATGAAAAAGTTCATCGCTCTTACCGCTCTCGCCCTCGCCTTTACGACCGCAGGGGCGAATGCTGAATCTCTCAAAGGCTTCGTCTCCGACTCGATGTGCGCTGCGAAAGGAAAGGCGAACTCGGCCGACTGTGCGGCGAAATGCATCAAGGGAGGCTCCGCGCCCGTGCTTGTGGTTGGCGACAAGGTCTACAAGATTACCAACCCCGACACTTTGATCCCGCATGCCGGACACAATGTGACGGTGGAGGGAACGGTCAAAGGCGACTCCCTCACCGTCGACACCGTGACGATGTAACGCTTCGCGAACCGCATCCCTGGCATCAAGCTTGCACCCACGCCGCTTGACGAGGCGGCGTGGGGTGGTCGCGCCCTGTCTGCGCGGCTGGCGGGCGTAAGATCTTCACGGCGGCGAGCTTCTATAACACCTTCGTGGTAGAACTTGCATCGGAAAAAACCTCTGCACCGCTGTAGACTTGAGAGGAAGGGCTGTTCGTCTGCCCCTCGCCCGCAGACCGCTTCAGGAGCATCACCGTGGAAATCATCAGCAGCCGCACCATCGAGGATGAGTCGATGGAGATAGACGACAAAAGCTTTGTCGACTGCACCTTTATCAATTGCGTTCTTGAATACAGCGGCCGGCCGGTGAATTTCGAGAGGACCATGATGCGGGGATGCCGCTATGTGTTCTTTGGAGAGGCACGCAGCACGGTGCATTTTCTGCAGGGCATCGGCCTGATGCCACATGAGCAATCGGAGTGGGCCGAGTTCTCCGACACGATTCAGTAAGGTTTTTCTGCTGTATGCGCCCTCTTGCGCGGGTGGCCGCTACGCAATCTGCAGCAGGAAGCCGCCCCCGACAACCCTTCCCCAAAGGGCGCGGCTAAGACATCCTCACCAAAAACGAGAACTATCCGGGCAACTGAGGTGCCAGCTTCTGCACCGCCGGGCTGTCCGATCCGAGCCAATCCGGATGACGCGCCGTGGTGTCGAAGTGCGAGGTGGTTTTGAAGAGCTCGTACTTGCCTTTCATCGCTACCTGTTCTGTCTTCGCAATCAGCTGTGCCACCTCCGTTTCGCTCATGGGCTGGAAGGTTTTGACTGCTTCGAACGCCTGATCGAGCAGCATCTTGTTATTGATTCCTGTGATCTGCACCGACACCGGCACGTTGAGCGAATAGCGCAGGCAATCCAACGGTTCGACGGCACCGCTTTTCAGGATGATGTTGTCCCCGAAACATTTCATGCCGAGCACGGCGATTTTCTCTTCGATCGCCCTGGGGACGACGAGTTGAGCAAAGCTGCGGAAGTGTGCGTCCATGATGTTGATGGGCATCTGGACCGTGTCGAAATGGAAGCCGTGCTGCTTGGCCACCTCGAGCATCTGCAGATGAATGTGCGGGTCCTTGTGTCCTGTAAAGCCGATGAAGCGCACTTTGCCGGCCTGCTGGGCTGCGACGACCGCTTCCATTGACCCGCCCTCGTGGAAAACCCGGTCTGGGTCGTCGTAGCGGATGATCTCGTGGTGTTGCAGCAGGTCGATGTGGTCGACCTTGAGGCGCTTGAGCGAGGTATCGATCTGGTTAGCGGCGACCTCTTTGGTGCGGCCATCGATCTTGGTCATCACGAAGGCCTTTTGGCGGTATCCGCTCTGCGACAATGCCTTGCCGACCCGCTCTTCGCTTCGCCCTTCGTTGTAGTCCCAGGAGTTGTCGAGAAAGTTGATTCCGCGGTCCAGCGCTTCGTGCACGAGCCGGATGGCCTGATCTTCTTCGACCTCTGCCAGTCCAAGGTGCGCGCCGCCCATACCAATCAGCGACACCTCGATTCCGGTGGCTCCGAGCGGTCTGTACATCATTTCCCCGCGCCTGGTGCCCGCGTTTGCCTGCGTCACACGCGGAATCCGCGTCGCCGCACCTGCCGATCCGTTGCCAGTCGCGGGCTGCGACGCGGTGTGTGTTGAATTGGTTGCTCCCGTCATAGCCTGTCCTCTCGTCCCCTGCCGCTGCTCCGCCGAAGCTCCTGCATTGCACACGACCAGTGCGGCCGCTGCACTTGAGATAAAGTCGCGTCTTTGCATGATGGTGCCTCCATCTCTGTCTGATGCCGGATCTGTCTGCTGCCGTTTGTTTTTCCTGGAGGCGGTATTCACGCCATCGTATTTTCGTCAGCGTCGTACGGCAGGAGATGAATTCAAAGATTGGCCATTGTTGATCTCGTGGAACTCTGCGTGATCTTTTGCTGTTACAGCCAGGCGTCAAGCAGACGCGAATGCGTTCGGCGTTATGAAATGGCCTGCCGGCCGGGCCGCCTACGCGGCGCGCGGTCACTTCGTGACGTGTATACCCCTTCGGTTGGCGCTCCCGCTGGTCGCGAACGAAGATCTCTGCTGCCTCGTCTCGTCCGGTGTTTCGTTCGATGTTGAGGACATGTATTGAAGACAGGGGTCGCTTGCCAGGTGCGGGCGCGCCATTGTGGATGTTTCCGTTTGGGATGTCAGCGCCGTTTGAGAGCTTCGAGCTCGTCCAGGGTGCGAGGCCAGTCTTTGCCGAGGAGACGCGAGAGGCTGCGGTCGGCGAGGACCTTGCCCTCGGTCTGGCATTTGGCGCAGTAGTTGGTCTCGTTGTCGGCATAGCGAATGCGCTGGATGGGCTGGGCGCAGGTGGGGCAGGGCTGGCCAAAGCGTCCGTGCACGGCCATGTCTTTGCGGAAGGCGGTGACTTTCTCGGGAAAGGCTTCGGAGGCCTCGGCATGGAGACGGTCGATCCAGAACTGGAGCGTGTCGCGGGTGACGGTGAAGAGCTGCTGCCACTGCATGTCGGTGAGCTTGTGGGTTTGCAGGATGGGCGAGAGCTGGGCGGCGTGAAGGATCTCGTCGGAGTAGGCGTTGCCGATGCCAGAGAGAATACGCGGGTCGGTGAGAGCGCGCTTCAGAGTGCGGTTTTCGGCCGTGAGGGCGGCCCGGAAGCCGGCGAGATCGGAGGTGAAGACGTCGATGCCGCCGGGGTCGATTTCTTTGGCTGCGTCTTGGTTGGGGAAGAGGTGCAGGGAGGCTCGTCGCCGGGAGCCGGCTTCGGTGAGGACGAGAGAGCCGTTGGGAAAATCGAATGCGGCGAGATTGTTACGGCCTCCGAGTTTTGCTCCGAGGGGGCGCCAGTGAAGGCGGCCGGCGATCATGAGGTGGAGCACGAGCCAGATGCCGTTGTCGAACTCAAAGACGATACGTTTACCGATGCGGTGCAGTGCGCGGACTGTGTGTTGTTCGATCTCTTCGAGGGAAGGCTGTACGGTGCGGAGCAGAAACGGGCTGGCGATGCGGAGCTGGGTGAGCGGCTGGCCTACGATGCGCGGCTCAAGCGCGGAGAGGTAGGCCGTGATGTCGGGTAGCTCTGGCATGGGTTAGCGGGTGGGGATGATGATAACGGGTGCGGGTGGATGTCGAGCTCGTCAAGCGGAGGTTGGTGATGGGGCGTTTCGCCGTTTGCTGGCTTGGTGGTGACTACCGCTGCTACGGATGCTGTGTATGTGATGTTTAATGCAGCTCTCTCGTCGCGGCGCAGTGTGCCGGCTAGATGGAGCAGCGTCTGGTATCTGCTGTCGGCGTTTGCGGTAATCCGCTATATGAGAAAGTGGCTATATGTATGTTTCGCGGCGGACGGGTTCTGGATGGGGGCTTACGTGTCGATGACGATCCTGCAACGGGCTAAGGGTGCGAGCGGGCCGGAGCTTGTGGAGCGGCTGGAGGTAGGCACACTCAGAATTTTCGGATAGGGTCGATGACGGAATCCGGCTGTTGAGCGTACTCAGCCCACGAGCCGTCGTAGAGGCTTACGTTGGCAGCACCGACTACATTGAGGGCCAGGGTAATGACCGCAGCGGTGACGCCGGACCCGCAGGTCGTTGTGATGGGTTGTTGCAGATCGATGTTTTTGGTGGAGAAATATTCGCGGAGCCGGTCTGCCGGTTTGAGACGGCCGTCTTCGAGCAGTTCGGTGAACGGGACGTTGATGGCGCCAGGCATGTGGCCGGAGCTTAGGCCCGGACGCGGCTCGGGTGCGGTGCCGTGGAAGCGGGCTGCGGATCGAGCGTCGAGGACCTGCTGGTGCCGGGTGAGGCGGTCCTTGAGCTGGGTGAGGTCGGCCATGGCTTCGCGATTGAGCCGGGCATGGAAGCTGTCTGGCGGGTGGCTGGGGGCTCGATACACGTGGCCGGAGTCGATCCTAAGGCCCGACTCAGTCCAGGCTCGAAGGCCCCCATCGAGCAGGCACACGTGAGGCGCACCAAACGCGCGCAGCATCCACCAGGCTCGCGGTGCGGAGAAGACGCCTTGTTGCTCGTACACAACAATGGTCATGTCATCACGGATACCCAGCATGGACATGCTGCGGGAAAAGTCCTCAGGTGAAGGCAGCATGTGGGGCAGTGACGTCGCTTGATCGGAGAGTTCCTCAATATCGAAGAAGACGGCGCCGGGTATGTGGCTTACGAGATAGCTGGCTCGCGTGTCGACTGGAGGCGCGATGCCTAGGGGAGGAAGCGTGGCGTCAAGCACCACGGTAGTGGGATGTTGTAGACGGCTGGCCAGCCATGAGGGCGAGACAAGAGGACTCATGGACATAGCTTAAATCCGATAGAGCTTAGTAGCTCACCGTGCGGGCCGGCCAGAGCACACTTGCACGCTCAAGATTCTAGAGTTCCATGGCGAATTGGTGGGTGGGGTCGAAGGTGTGGGATTTGGGTTCGGTGGAGAGGTCGAGGATGAGGCGCTCGAGGACGAGGAGTTTGTTGGCGGGCGAGCTGCGGAGTTCGAGGTCTGCGCGGGCCACGAGGCGGATGGCGCGGTTGAGATCGCGGCGGGACTTGTAGCGGCGAGCCTGCTTGATGAGGTCTTCGGCGGCGAAGGGAGGCATACGGAAGCCCTGCCAGAGCGCCTGCCAGATGGCTCGGCTGTCGCGAACGTTCTTTTCCGAGATGATGAGCATTTGGCGGAAAGTGCGGGCGAGCATGTAGAGGTGGCCGATGGCTGCGTCTTCTCCGCCGTCGGAGGCGTTGAGCAGGCCGTGGAGCAGGAGCAGAGCGCGGGGGCGGTCGTGCGAAGAGATGGCGTCGGTGAGTTCGTAGAGGCTGCGCTGCTTGGCCGCGAGGACCATGGTTTCGACGTCGCCGAGCGTGACGCGGTTTTTTGCTAGGGCGGGTGCTGCGAGCTTCGTTGTCTCCGACGCTTCGCGATGAGATTGCAGGGGGTGGGGTGGCTGCGTGTCGCCAGCTTTTTGACCGGAAGACAGATGCAGGTCCTGCGCCTGGCTGGGCGCGGCTGGCGTGCCACTCCCGGTTGCGGCTGAGAGCGGCGGAGCAGAGTGGGGGGCGGTGACGAAGAGGAGGAGTTTTTCAAACTCGCTGGCGATGAGCATCATGTCGGAGCCGAGGGCGTCGACGAGCTCGCGGGCGGCTTCGGGGTCGAATTTGACCCTGCGGGATTCGGCGGCGGAGAGGACCCACTTGATGGCGTCGTTTTCGTCGACGCGGGCGAGTTCGATGAAGCCGCACCAGTCGCCGAGGGTTTCGCGAATCTTCTCGTAGCGGTCTTTGTCCTGGTAGTCCATCTTGCGGAGGTCGGTGGGGATGCGGAGGTGGTCAGCGACGAAGAGTATGAGGGCTGAGGGGTTGGGCGAGCGGAAGTAGGCGTCGATGGCGGCGAATTCTTCTTTTTTGCTGCCGCGGGTGTAGAGGCTTTTCAAGTTGCGGACGAAGAGGACCTGGAAAGGCGCCATCAGGGAGGGGGTCTGGGCGCGGTCGAGGACTTCGAAGATGCTGGTTTCGGCGAGGTCCAGATCGTGGAGACAGAAGTCGCGGGTGTCTTCGGGGGCAAGGGTGGCGAGGACGGCTTTGCGGCAGCGGTCGTAGAGGAAGACTTCGTCGCCGATGAGGACGTAGCCGGGGCGCAGGGTGGCGGGAGAGGCGATTTCGTCGATGAAGCGGTCGGTTGAGGCGAAGGATTTGAGCGTGATCATTCGAAGGACTCCAGCATATCGCTTACGACGGCGTGGGCGAAGTCTTTTGCGATGCGCTGGACGGCATACCCGTCTTCCTGGATGAAGCCGGAAAGGTCCTGGGTGGATTGGTACTGTTCGCGATAGACGATGGCGTCGTTGCGGTAGAGGGTGTGGCCGTCGTGGGCGGTGAGCAGGACCTTGGCGGTGACCGTAACGAGGTAGCTGGAGGACTGGCCGGTGGAGGAGTCGTAGGTGAGGGGGGCGACGGTCTGGGAAAGGATGACGCCTTGGAGGGTGGCGTCGGCGTCGGTGGCTTCGGTGTTGAGGATGCGGTATTTGGTGCGGGTGTTGAGCTCTCGGATGGTGGCCTGGGTAAAGTCCATTTCGGTGTGGAAGGCCTGGGCGTGGGTGCTGAAGATGGGGACGGCGAGGGTGCGGAGGTCCGCGGGGAGGTGAGTGGCCGAGCCGGCCTGGTGGTAGCCGCAGCCGGTGAGGCAGGTGACGAGAAGGAGGATAGGGAGGCGCATGCGGCTTTTCTCTATTGTCGCATTGGGTTTTTTGCGGAAAAAATTGGGGAGCGGGAAGGGGTGTTTTGCTGGGATATTTGCGAAGAACAGGTGCAAAATAGGGTGTTTTTGCACGCAAAATGGGGGTGTTTTGTTGGTTTTTGAGTTGTTTTGCACGGTTGGTTTTTGGGGGGTGCAGGCGGTATTTTGGAAATTTATTTTTCGCCGTGGCGTGGGCGGAAATTGCAGATCCGATGCGGAGATGATGGCAAGAATGGCGAGGGTGAAGGAAAGGGCAAGGGCAACAGCAGATCCCCTTCGGGGATGACAACCAGTAGGGCAGGCCAACGGCAGGGGGGCAACAGTGATGGGGAGGCGGCAGCAAGGCGAGGGGCCACCGAAAGATTGCTGTTGGGAAAAGTAGAGGGTTGGTGGCGTTGGGGCGGTGCGTTGCATCTTACTGCGGGTGGGCGGAACGGAAGAACTACAAATCGGATTCGAGGACTATCTGCTATGTATCACCATGTGAAGAAGCTGATGTATACCGTGACGATCGGGGAGCCCGATGTGCGGTTCGGGAATATGCTGCTGGAGCAGTTTGGCGGAGCGAACGGGGAACTGGCGGCCGCGATGCAATACACGATTCAGGGCTGGAACTGCATTGACGACCTGGGGCGGCGAGACCTGCTGCTGGATATCGGGACCGAGGAGCTGAGCCACCTTGAGGTGGTGGGGGCGCTGATCCGGATGCATTTGAAGCCGATGAAGACCAATCGGGAGGCGGCGGAGGCTGATCCCCTGGTGACGATTGCGGGTGGAGGGGGCGTGGGCCTGTTCGACTCGATGGGCAACGCTTGGACTGCGGATTATCTGAAGATCACGGGCGAGCTGGATGTGGACCTGCGGAGCAATATCGCGGCCGAGGCAAGGGCGAAGATTGTGTATGAGCGGCTGATCGACCATACGGACGATCCGGGCTCGATCGATACGCTGCAATTTCTGATGACGCGCGAGATTACGCATATGAAGGCGTTCACGGCGGCACTCGAAAGCATGGAGAAGAAGCCGTTCTCGATCGGTATGCTGCAGCCTACGCCGGGCATTGTGGATGAGTACTTCAACGCCTCGACGGGAGATGGGAGCGAAGGCGATACGGATATGCGTGGGCCCTGGACCTCTTCTTTTGGGCTGCATGTGGTGGACTCGCAGATGAACGGAGGCAAGGGGCTTTCGGTGGGCGACATCAATGGGAAGATCGATGGCGAGGACCGGGGCAAACAGGATGAGGCGCAGAAGGCTACGACTTCTCCTGGCGATGAGGCGATCGGGAAGAAGGTGAAGGCGGTGAAGGATGGGAATGGCAGGGCGGGGGTGGGGAAGCGACGGTAGGGTTTTTTTTCTCGGGAGGCAGCCTTTGGCTGCCTCTCTTTTTTTGTTCTTCGCGCCCGGGCGAACAGCAGATCCCCTTCGGGGATGACAACTAGAAGGGCAACAGCAGAGGCGACCGCAGCGGCTGAGGCAAAGGCAGGGGGGTGAGGTTAGGTGGGGTCTGGGGGGAGGAGGTCTTCCCAGGTTGGGTTGGTTTGTTCGATTAGTTCGATCTTTTGGGCGCGGGTCCAGTGTTTGAGTTCTTTTTCGCGGGCGAGGGCGGTGCGGATGTAGCGGAAATATTCGCAGTGGACGAGGCGTTGGATGTTGTATTGGGCAGTGTGCGTGCCGGTGGGCGCTTGTCTGTGCTTATTGGTTCGGCGATGGATATCGTTGGTGATGCCGATGTAGAGATTTCGCGAACGGCTGGCCAGGATGTAGACCCAGAAGTGGTATTCGCGGAATGGCATTGGGGAAGACTAGCAGAGGTGTGGGATAGCAAACAGCAGATCCCCTGCGGGGATGACAGCCAGAAAGCAAAGGCAACGGCAACAGCAGATCCCCTGCGGGATGACAGATAGAAAGCAACAGCAAGAGCAAACCAAAGAGGCAGCCGGGTGGCTGCCTCTGGGGTAGTGCTGGTGCGGGGATGAGGTTAGGCGGGGCTGGGTTGGCCTTCGCCGAATCCGGGTTTGCGGCCTGATTCTGGTTTGAGGATTTTCTGGGTTTCTCCGCCTGGGCCGGGGTCTACGCCGGAGAGCGCGGACTTGGCGGCGGGGAGTTCCTTGCCTTCGATGATGAGTTTGATCTCGGCGGCGTCCAGGGTCTCACGCTCGAGCAGGGCGGCGGCCATGCGGTGCATGATGTCCTGGTTGGACTCGAGGATGGTGTAGGCGGATTTGTAGGCGGAGTCGACGAAGGTGCGGACTTCGGCGTCGATCTGCTTGGCGGTGTCGTCGGAAAAGTCGCGGGACTGTCCGATTTCACGTCCGAGGAAGACTTCCTGCTCCTTTTTGCCGAAGGTCATGGGACCGAGGTTGGACATACCGAACTCGCAGACCATTTTGCGGGCGAGGTCTGTGGAGCGTTCGATGTCGTTGCCGGCACCGGTGGTCATCTGTTTGAGGAAGATCTCTTCGGCGCAGCGTCCGCCCATGAGGGTGGCCAGGCGGGTTTCGAGATAGTCCTTGGTGACGGTGTGCTGGTCTTCTTCGGGAAGATAGACGGTGACGCCGAGGGCCATACCGCGGGGGATGATGGTGACCTTGTGGAGTGGATCGGAGTGCTCGCGAAGGGCGGAGACGAGGGTGTGACCGGCCTCGTGATAGGCGGTGACGCGCTTTTCTTCGTCGGTGAGGAGCATGGATTTGCGTTCGGCGCCCATCATGACCTTGTCTTTGGCGACTTCAAAGTCGTACATGTGTACGGATTTGCGATTGAAGCGGGCGGCGGTAAGGGCGGCCTCGTTGACCATGTTTGCGAGGTCGGCTCCGGAGAAGCCCGGGGTGCCGCGTGCGAGGACGTTGAGGTTGACGTCTTCGGCCATGGGAACTTTCTTCGAATGGACCTTGAGGACTTCTTCGCGGCCGCGGATGTCGGGACGGTCTACGATGACGCGGCGGTCGAAGCGGCCGGGACGGAGAAGGGCGGGGTCGAGCACGTCGGGGCGGTTGGTGGCGGCGACGAGGATGACGCCGTCGTTGGCTTCAAAGCCGTCCATCTCGACCAGGAGCTGGTTGAGGGTCTGTTCGCGCTCGTCGTGTCCTCCGCCGAGGCCTGCGCCTCGGTGACGTCCGACGGCGTCGATCTCGTCGATGAAGATGATGCAGGGTGCGTTCTTTTTGCCTTGCTCGAAGAGGTCGCGGACGCGGGAGGCTCCGACGCCGACGAACATTTCGACGAAGTCCGAACCTGAAATACTGAAGAAGGGGACGTTGGCTTCGCCGGCGACTGCGCGGGCGAGGAGGGTTTTGCCGGTGCCTGGAGGCCCGACGAGCAGGACGCCCTTGGGGATGCGGCCGCCGAGGCGCTGGAACTTCTGCGACTCGCGAAGGAACTCAATAATCTCCTTGAGCTCTTCCTTGGCTTCATCGACGCCGGCGACATCCTTGAAGGTGATCTTCTTCTGCTGCATGGAGAGCAGGCGGGCGCGCGATTTGCCGAAGCTCATGGCCTTGTTGCCGCCGGACTGCATCTGGCGGAGGAGGAAGAACCAGAGGCCGAGGAGGAGGGCGAAGGGCGCGACGGAGATCAAGAGGCTGAGCCACTGGTTGGGGCTCTGGTCTTTGATGGTGATGTTGACGCCGTGATCGCGGAGCGTCTTGTACATGTCGGGGTAGTTGCCCGGGATGGTGGTCTTGAAGACGTTCTTTGGGTCGTCGCGGTATTTGCCTGTGACCTCGGCTCCGTTGACCGTGACTTCCGAGATTTTGCCTTGGTCGGCGTCATTGAGGAGTTGGGTGAGGCTGATGTTTTTTTCCTGCGTGCCGCCGGTAGTTTTGACGACGACCTGCCAGAGGAAGACGAGGCAGGTGATCATGAAGACCCAGATCAGAATTTGTTTGACGGTCGAGTTCAAAGCGAATTTCCTCATTTTTCCGGACTGCAGCGGCCTCGAAATCGGCTGGCGCTTGTCAGGCCTGGCTTCGGTCGGAGAGGCGGACCGAGGCCACAACGGTTAGACGATTGCTGCGAAGGAAGGTTCTTGGAGTGGCGTTCAGGTTCGGATGCCGCGCGAAGGCCTGCCCTAGTCAGGTAGTTAGATTCTACTCTCAGGCTCGGGGATTCGGGGGCGCAAAAACTGGTTCAGAATGGAACGGATGGGGGATGGTTTGTGGGGGGCTGGCGTGACGCGGGGCGGACGGCATAGCGTTGTGGAGAGGGTTGAAGCCCTGGCCGGAGCGCGGCCGCGTTGAGGTTGCAAGAGGTTGCGCGGGGGAAGGAGGCTGTTCGGATTGCGGGGGACGACAAGCGGTCGGGAATCGACATCAAAGAAACCGGGGATTGGAATGGGTTGTCTACCTGATGGGCGACCTGAGCTCTTCAAGCGGGGAAAGCGGGGTACAGGTTGAATGACGGAGGGTACAAGAACAAGCTCCTTCAGAACCTGGAGCAGGACAGTATCTATCGGCTGAAACTTCGGCCGGTCATGCTGGAGGCTGAACATGAGATGGAATCGCCGGGCTGCGCGATTGGCCATCTGGTCTTCGTTGAAGAAGGCGTTGGGGTGATGGCGGTGACTTTCACGGACGGGTCGCAGGTGGAGGTGGGACTGTTCGGTTGCGAGTCGGTGATGGGGGTGTCGGCGCTGATGGGGACAAGGCATAGCCTGAACCGGGTCTACATGCAGATTCAGGGTTTCGGTTACCAGGCCCCAATGCAGGCGGCGCGGGAGGAGTTCCGGCGGTTTGGGACGTTTCACGATTTGGCATTGCGTTATGTGCAGGCGCAGTTGACGCAATCTACGCAATCGGCTGCGTGCAACGCGAAGCACGAAGTACACGAGCGGCTGGCACGGTGGCTGCTGCTGTGCGCGGACCGGGCGGGGTCGGACAGGTTTCGGATGTCACATGAGCACCTTGCGGAGATGCTGGGAAGTACACGGCCCACGGTTTCAACAACGGCGGCGGTTCTGAAAGAAGAGGGTCTGATCGAATACACGCGAGGGACGATCCGGATCGTGGATTTCGAGGGGCTGGAACGCAGGTCGTGCGAGTGTTATCGGGTGGTGAAGAACCACCTGGATACTTACACGGAGTTCGATACGGGATTTTCTGTTTAGGTGCGGGTGGGCTGCACGGGGCGCGGGGTCTTTGCGCTGAGTCTCGGGTGGGAGGCAGCGGGAAGCTTCGCATCGGCTAACGGCGATTGTCGGTGGCGGGTTCGGGGTGGATGAGGAGGCGGGAGACTTCCGGGGAGTCGAGTTTGAAGGCGCCTTCGAGGGCGGTGATGATGGCGTGAACCTGGGACATGGGGAGGTCGTCGGGGAGGGTGCAGTGGCAGTTGACCTGGATGCGATCGCTGGCGTGGTCGGCGGTGGCGCCGTTGGTGCGGTTGCCGGTGTGGCCGGGGATGCGGGTGACTAGGACTTCGTGGATGTCGAGGATTTCAGGGATGGTGGAGGCGACGCGTCGGAGGCGGAGTTCGAGCTGGCGGTCGCGTTCGAGTGAGGCGGGGCGCTCGATGGTGGCGGGTTCGCTTTCGATGTGGGTGAGGATGGTGGAGATTTCGGGAACTTCGCGGCGGATGTCGGACTCGAGCTGGGTGACGAGAGCGTGGGCGGCGCGCAGGGGCATGGTTTCGTCGACTTCGAGGTGCTGCTCGACGTGGAGGGAGTGGTTGAACTCCTGAATGGAGACGTCGTGAATGTTGAGATTGGAGCGGGCGGCGACGGCGCGGATGCGGTCGTGGATGCTTTCGGCGCGGGAGGCGGTGGGGATGGAGTGGACGACGACGTCGGCTCCGGGGAGGTGGCGCTGGACGGCGGCAGTGGCGGCGAGGGTGATCTGTTCGGAGCGCTGGAAGGTGAGGTTGCGGGGCATGCCGAGGGTGAGGTCGGCGAAGTAGCCGGGGCCGGAGCGGCGGGTGCGGATGCGGTCGACAGAGAGGACGCCGTCGATGTGGTGGAGTTCGCGGATGAGGTCGCGGGTTTTGGAGCGGGACTCGGGGGGGAGTGCGTCGGTGAGGGTGTCGAAGGTGGAGCGGGCGAGCTGGAAGGTGACGTAGAGGATGATGCTGGAGACGATGATGGCGGCGATGGGGTCGGCGAGCTCGAGGCTGGGGATGTGCCAGCGCTGGCCGGCGTAGGTGGCGATGAGGCCGAGGATGACGGCGGCGGAGGCCCAGATGTCGGTGCGGAAGTGGATGGCGTCGGCGGCGAGGGCTTCGCTTTGGTACTCCTTTGCGATGGTCTGGAGCTTGCGGGAGCGGGTGTAGTCGACGGTGATGGAAAGGAGAAGGACGGCGAAAGGCCAGAGGGAGAAGTTGAGGACGAGGTGTTGGCGCAAGACGATGCGCTGGATTGCGGCGGTGAGGATCCAGATGCAGGAGGCGAGCATGAGGACGGCTTCGATGGCGGCGGAGAGGCTTTCGACTTTGCCGTGGCCGTAGTTGTGGCTGGCGTCGGCGGGGCGGTCGGAGACCTGGACGGAGAAGAAGGTGATGGCGGAGGCGATGAGGTCGATGCCGGAGTGGGCGGCTTCGGAGAGCATGCCGAGCGAGCCGGTGAGGATGCCGGTGGTGAGCTTGAGGAAGGTGACCCCGAGAGCTGCGACGACGGAGAAGAGCGCGGCGGAGCGTTTGGCGCTGTGCGTTGCGGCTTCGGGCGTGGCCGTCTGGTGCATGGAAGAGATGCTACATGGTGCGACGGGGAATGTGCGCTGGCGAATGTGCGCTGGCGCGAGCTAATGCACGTTGTGCGTGCACTTGATGGGGGTATGCCGGTTGGCAGGAGGCTTTGGCGGTTGAGCGTTAAAGTTTTTGCATGCGAAGAATGGGAATGCAGATCGACGGGGGCATGTAAATCGCGGAGTGACTGCGCGTTAGGCAGGCAGGCGGGCGGTGCGACGCGGTAACGAAGTCATGCCTGGTAAAAAGCTGCGGGTGCGATCTTATGGCCTGGCCGGTGCATCCAATGTGCAACGTGGCGGGGCCGCATGTCGGTGCGCGGAATCGGCTTACAGAAAGTCCGTGCACAGGAAAGAGAGATTTCTCAAGTGACCTCTATCGCCGCTTTTGCTGCTCCCGAAGATCTTGGCACCGTCCACGATGCTGTTGCTGCCGAAGCTAGAGCGGGGCTAACGGCTACGCCGAAGACGCTTTCGCCTTGGCTGTTTTATGACGAGGCGGGATCCAGCCTGTTCGAGCAGATTACCGAGTTGCCGGAGTACTACGTGACTCGGACGGAGCGCGGGATATTCCTTGCGTATGCGGATGAGATTCTGCGTGAGGCTGCGAGGCTGGACGGGGGGGTGACGGCGGGCACGTTGACGCTGATTGAGCTTGGGGCGGGCACGGCGACCAAGACGGGGGTGCTGCTGGAAGCTGCGGTGCGTCAGCAGGGAAGCGTGGTGTATCAGCCGGTGGATGTTTCCGAGAGCGCGCTTGCGGAGGCGAGTGAAAATATTCTGAGCAGTATCCCGGGCGTGACGGTGCGCTGCCAGGTGGCGGACTATACACGCGAGGCGCTGCCTTTGAACCGGCTGCCTGATACGCGGACGCTGGCGCTTTATATCGGGTCGAGTATTGGGAATTTCACTCCCGGCGATGCGCGGGATGTGCTGCGTAATTTGCGAGCGCAGCTTCTTCCGGGGGATGCTCTGCTGCTGGGGACGGACCTTGGGCCGGGGGAGCATAAGAGCGAGGCCAGGTTGGTGGCGGCGTATAACGATGCTGCGGGAGTGACGGCGGCGTTCAACCTGAACGTGCTGGCGCGGCTGAACCGCGACCTGGGGGCAAACTTCGATCTCGCAGCGTTTCGTCATAAGGCGATATGGAATGCGGGGCAGGCTCGGATGGAAATGCATCTTGAGTCGTTGGCAGAGCAGGTGGTGCGGATGCCTGCGAACGCGAGCGGGCCGGAGCTGCGGGTTGGGTTTTCGCGCGGAGAGAGCATACATACCGAGAACAGTTACAAATTCAGTATGGAGGCGGTGGAGAGTCTGCTGTTGTCGTCGAGGTTCGAGGCGGTTCGGACGTGGCAGGATGGGCAGGGCTTGTTTGCGGTGACGCTGGCTGAGGCGATTTAGAGGGACAGCCGGGTGGGTTGAGCAGGAAGCAAATGCAGGTCCTTCGACTGCGCCTGTCGCGATGAAGCTGCGACAGGCTTCGCTCAGGATGACACAGGGTGGTGGGTGGGCTGTGATTGCAAGAGCAACGGCGATCGCGCGTTTTCTCCGGTTGCGCGAAGGCAAGGATAAAGGTAAAACAACCGCAGATCCGCTGCGGGGATGACAACCAGCAAAACCACTACAAGGGCGCGTCCCTCAGGGAAACCAAACGGCAACGACAAGAGCAGACAACAGCAGATCCGCTGCGGGGATGACAACCAGAAAGCGGCTGCAAACCGCGATGCAGTGGGGCGGAAGTGGGTTTATTTGCGGAGGTAGTCGCCGGACTTGCCTCCGCTTTTGCGCAGGAGGACTATGTCGCGAATGCGGATGCTTTTGTCGAGGGCTTTGGTCATGTCGTAGACGGTGAGTGCGGCGATTGAGGCGGCGACCATAGCTTCCATCTCGACGCCGGTGCCGGCGATGGTGGATGCTGTGGCTTCGATGGCGACGCCGCCCGGGACGACGGTGGCTGTGACATCGACGAAACTCAAGGCGAGGGGATGGCACATGGGGATGAGGTCGGAGGTTTTTTTTGCCGCCTGGATTCCGGCGAAGCGGGCGACTTCGAGCGGGTTGCCTTTGGGGTTCTGCGGCAGGGCGGTGAGAACGGTTTCGGAGAGCTCGACGAAGGCGGAGGCGGTGGCTTCGCGGCGTGTGGCTGATTTGGCGCTGACGTCGACCATATGGGCTTCGCCGGAATGGTTGTAGTGCGAGAGCATGGGGGCCGGAGTTTTTTCGGGGCTCATGGTGTCATGCTAGCGCTGAATGCGTGTTGGGTGGGAGTGGATGGACGGAGTTCTCGTTGCGCTTGGTGGATTGGCGAAAGCAGGTGCGGGCAGTCTTCTCGGTGCTCAGGATGAGGACCGAGAAGACGTCTGCTGCGGATTGTTTGTCCGTGTGGTGCGGAAGGGGAGGGAAAGCGGTCTCGCTTCGCGAGATGCCCACATCTCAAAATCGAGATATGGGGCACCCAGATTTGGTGGCTGTCGGATAGTTTCGTGCGCCCGTGGGCACTTACTGCGGCGGTGAACAGGAGAGAGGGGGAGTTGGGATATTGCGGCGAATCGCTTTGGGATTGAACGTGCTGGAGGCCCATCGTGTGGGTGCGCTCGATGTGTGTCAGGCGCGGCCGGCGAACTCGCGGGTTTCGGTGGTGAGCTTGATGCGTTCGCCCTCTTTGATGAACATGGGCACGCGGACTTCGATCCCGGTCTCGAGTTTGGCTGACTTGGTGACGCTGCCTCCTGCGGTGTCGCCGCGGACGCCGGGCTCGGTGTAGGTGACGGTGAGTTCGACCTGCAAAGGAAGCTGGAGGCCGATGGGATTGCCGTTGTACTTGTCGATCTGGATGAGGATGCCTTCAACGAGGAGGTCGAGGGCGTCGCCTACGATCTCTTCGTTGAGCGCGAGGGTTTCGAAGCTTTCCTGGTCGAGGAAGTAGGAGCCGTCGGCGTCGCTGTAGAGGTAGGAGGCTTCTACGGTCTGGAGGTCGGGCTCCTTGAACTTGTCGCCGGCCTTGAAGGTCTTGTCGAAGACGGCGCGGGTGAGCATGTTGCGCATTTTGAGACGGACGAGGGTCTGGCCGCCGCGGGCGGTGGGGGTGGAGATGTCGGACTCGATGCAGCAGTACGGCAGGTTTTCAAACTCGACGAACATCTTACGTTTTACGTCGATTGCATCGATCAGAGCGGCCATGGATTCCTCAGGTGGGTTCTGGTGATCTCAAGGATAACAGTGTGGAAGAGCGGCTATTCCATGGGAGAACAGCAGATCCGCTTTGGGAGAGCAATACAAAAGCAAGAGCAGGAACAAAGGCGTCAGAAGCTGGTGTTGAGCCGCAGGAAAATGCTGCGCTGCGGGGCGATGGCGTTTCCGGAGAACAGGCCTCCGAAGTCGATCACGTTGAGGCGGTTGTTGAGGTTTTCGCCGTCGATTTGCAGGCGCACCTTGAGCTGGTCGCGCTCGAAGAGATCCGCGCTGAGGGATGCGCTGAGGGCGAGCCAGGGGCGGAGGCGTCCACGGTCGAAGTTGATTCGGCTGATCACGGCGGGGCCGTATTGGGCAAGCGCGTCGGACTGGTTGCCGTCAAACGCGAAGGGCAGCCCTGAGCCGTAGCCTGCACCGGAGGCTACCCAGAGGCGTGGAGTGAGCTGGTATTGAAACCGCGTTTGTACGGTGTTGCGCTGGTCCTGCGTGTTGGGAAAATGGCCGCGGCTTTGGGAGAGGGCAGCTGATGCGTTGCTGCCGAGGAAGAGGCCTCCGGTGACGGGGAACCATACGTTGCCCACCATGTAGGAGTAGCTGAGGAAGCCGGTGAGTTTGCCGAGGCGCACCAGGTCGAGCTTGCCTTCGGCTCCATAGATGACGGCGTGGTTGAAGGAGATGGGATAGCTGATGCCGGTATTGAGGAGCTGGTCGTCGTCGGCGAAGTTGTTTACGGCGCGACGGTAGAGATTTGCATCGAGGCGGAGACGGTCGGAGAAGGCTTTGGTGAGGCCGCCTTCGTAGTAGTTGCCAAGAGAAGGTTTGACGGGCAGGCGGAGGAACTGGGCGCTGAGTGCGTCGATGGCGGGCGAACTGGAGAGGAGGATGTTTTCGAACGAAGGCGTTTGAAAGATGCGGTCGTACGAGGCGTGGAGCACCATGTTGAGCGATGGCAGCGAGCGTCCGACGGAGAAGCGAGGGCTGAAGGCGTTCTGATTGAGAAGAAGCTGGTAGTGGTCCCAACGCAGGCCGGCGCTTACAGTCCATGGCCCGAGATGGAGGACGTCTTCGAGGAAGGCTGACTGCTCAAGATCGACGCGGCTGTCGGCGAAGGTGAGGCTGGGGGGAGTGTCGGGGTCGAACTGGGTTGGGTCGGTGATCTGGTAGCGGAAATTTTCGTGGAGCGTTGTCGCGTCGTTTTCGATACCGGCTTTGATCTCCTGCAGGCCGCGGTGGAGGGTGAAAGAGGCTTTGAAGTAGCCTTCACGGAGGTCGTTGTTCTGGAAGGCGAGGATGGGTGTGGAGAACTCGTTGGAAGAGAGTTGGCCGGACTTGTCGCGAACCATTCCGGAGAGATTGAGCAGGCTGTTGGCGGAGAAGATGTGCTGGTAGCTTGCGGTGCCCATGGTTTCGAAGTTGGCGCCGGTCTGCAGCTGGCCCGCGTGCTGCTGCACGTACTCGTTTGGGATTTGGAAGCGTGAAAGCTCGTGGCGCGCATTGAGCACGAGGCGGTCGCTTTCGCGGAAGTCGCGCTCAAAGCGGGTGGAGAAGTCGCCTGTGGTGCCGCGATTGGTGAAGTTGGCGGGAACGACTGGATTGAGGTAATGCGCGGTCATGCTGCCGGAGGCTGTGGCTCCGAGGGTGTTTTTGCTCCAGGTGTTCTGGGCGTGGGCGTAGGCCTGTGCGGTGTCGTAGCTGCCTCCGGAGAGGACGAGATCGCCGTGCAGGCCGGGATTTGGGTTGTGCCGGGTGTTGAGCTCGACGACGCCGCCCATTTTTCTGCCGTACTCGGCGGGGATGCCGGCAGTGTAGATGCTGATGGAGTCGACGTCGTCGGCTTCGATTTCGGGGCCGAAGCCGGGAGAGCGGTTGTCGGTGAGCGGGAGGCCGTCGATGACGAACTGGGTCTGGTACTCGGAGCCGCGCGGATGGAGGACGGCGTTGCCTTCGTAGAGCCAGCCGGGCTGGGAGGCGACGAGGTCCTGGAGGGAGCGGCCTGGAAGAGAGCTGGTTCGGTCTTCGATCTCTTTGGCGCCGAGCTGCTGGATTGACGTTGACCGGTCGGGGTCGATGAGGGTGGCGCGCTGGTTGACGTCGACTACGGTGGTGACGGGTTCGACCTGGAGGGTGAGAACGCAGTCTGCGGGGAGCGCGGTGTGAATGGACAGGGTTCTTGCGATGCTGGTGAATCCGGCGTGTTGTGCGGTGATGAGGTAGACGCCGTAGGGCAGTCGCGGGAGGTCGGCCCTGCCGGTATTGTCGGTGGTGAGGACTGCTTTGTATCGGTTGGCGGGGCTGGACACTTCGAGGGCGGATCTCAGGCCGAGTCCGGCGGGGTCGGTGACCTGGAAGCGCAATTCGCCGGTGTGGATCTGGGCGTGTGCTGCACAGCAGAGCAGGAAGGGGGCAAAGCAGAGAGCCCTCCGCTGGGTGATTGCGATGAGGGCTCTGCCTTGGGTCAAGGGTAGCTTAGCTTCTGCGGCGGCCGCTCAGAAGCTGGAGGACGGCGAGGAAGATGTTGATGGCGTCGAGGTAGATGGAGAGCGAGAGAGAGACTGCGGACTGGCCGTCGCCGCCGGCGCGGATGCGGGCGAAGTCGCCGACGGTGAGCAGGGTGAAGACGCCGAGGGTGAGCCAGGAGTAGGTGTCGGGCGTGAGGAAGTGCAGGAACATGCTGGCGATGCCGGCCAGGATGAGCACGAGCAGCGCGGCGAAGGCGATGCCGGTGACGCGGCGGTAGTTGATCTGGAAGAGATAGGCAACCGAGCCCATGGCGGCCATGCCGAGGCCTGTGGTGAGCGCGGCCTGGAAGACGACGGCGGTGCCGACGGTTTGGATGTAGCGATGAATGATGGGCGCGATCTCCCAGCCCATGAAGTAGGTGAGGCCGAGGAAAAGAGTGAGCGCGAGTGCGGGATTTGCCTTGCGGGCGAACTGGATGCCGAAGATGAGGGCGAAGACGGCGATCAGGCCGGGCAGCATGCTCCAAGGCGGGGCGGAGGCGACACCGAAGGCGGTGATGAGGAAGCCGAGCGAGGTGATGGCAAGTACTTTGGACAGCAGCGAGGCGGTCTCTTCGCGGGGGACATCGATGATGGTGGGATAGCTGTTGATGCCGTTGGTGCGGTTGTCAAACATGGTTGCTCCTTGGGTCGCGATGTGCTGAGACCCCTTTCTTTATTGTACGCATTCCTCAAGCTCCCTCGCCGGTTGGGTGCGGGCGGCGGGTTGAGCGACCATCGATTTAAGGATCTGCGCGAGTTTGAGGACGCCGCTTTTGATTTCCTTTTCGTTGACGGCGGCGAAGCCTATCTGCAGGCCTCCTGGAACGGAGGCGGCGGAGCAGTAGCGGCTTAGGGCGACGACGTCGATGTTGTCGAGAGCGGCGCGGCTGACGACGGCTTCGGCGGAGAGGTTGTGCTGGAGCATGCCGGTGGTCTGGAGGCCAGCCTCGATGTTGGAGACGTGGAGGTATTCGGAAAGATGGAGGTTCGCGGCTTCGAGGAGTGCGGCGAGGCGCTGCTGGTAGATCTGGCGCATGCGGCGGAGATGGCGGCCGAAGTGGCCCTGTTCGATGAAGTCGGTGAGCACGGCCTGGTCGAGCAGGGGATGGTGGCTGGTGGTGATGGCTTTAGCCCGGGCAAAGACTTCGACGAGATTGTGCGGCAGGATGAGGTATCCGAGGCGGAGGGAGGGGAAAAGGACCTTGTTGAAGCTGCCCGCGAAGAGGACGCGGCCGCCGCAGTCGAGGCCCTGCATGGCGGGTACGGGCCGGCCGGAGAAGCGGAACTCGCTGTCGTAGTCGTCCTCGAAGATGGCGGTTTCGTGTTGGCGTGCCCAGACGAGGAGCTCGAGGCGGCGGCGAAGGCTCATGGTGGTTCCCATGGGGTATTGATGGCCGGGTGTGACGTAGAGCAGGCGGGCGTTGCGCATATCGCTTTCCTGGGGAGCGGCGCCTTCGTGGTCAATGGGGATGGAAGTAAGGCGGGCGCCGGCGGAGCGAAATGCGGCCCAGGCACCACGGTAGCCGGGATCTTCGACGAGGACGTTATCGCCGGGATTGAGGAGAAGACGGGCGGTGAGGTCAAGAGCTTCCTGGATGCCTGAGACGATAACGACCTGTGCGGCTTCGCAGCGAACACCGCGGGAGGAGCGGGCGTAGTGGGCTACGGCTTCGCGCAGGGGACGATAGCCCTGGGCTTCGGCGCCGAAGAGCAGGCGTGTGGAGGCTGCGCGAAGACGGCGGGCGGAGACCTGTGCCCAGAGGGTGGTGGGAAACAGGTCGAGCGCGGGGAGATTGGTGCGGAAGGCGAGGCTGGTGGAGGTGACATTGTGAGCGAAGGGACGAAGCCGCTGGGCGAAGGCGGAGAGATGCTGGACGCCTTCGGGGATGGAGCTGGCATCGGGACCGGATTTGTGGGAAGGGAGGAGATGCTCGGGAAGGATGCTGGAGACGTAGGTGCCGGAGCCTTTGCGTGCTTCGAGGTAGCCTTCGGCGCGGAGTTCATCGAGGGCGGTGAGGATGGTGCCGCGGGAGAGCCCATACTGGCGGCCGAGGTCGCGGCTGGCGGGGAGCCGGGCGCCGGGAGTGAGGCGGCCGGAGAGGATTTCGGTGCGGAGGGAGTTGCGCAGCCAATGGAAGGAGGGGATGCCCGGGGGCCGGGGAGGGAGGATCAACTCAAAGGTGGAGGCTCGCCTGGTCATGGGTATCAGACGATTTTACCCGCGGAAGTGGTTCAGCGAATTTTGGGTAAGTGGGCCTTGTTTTCCGGGCCACTCGGGAGGATGATGATTGCGTATTGTGCGGGCCTGAATCTGCGCGGCGAGGCTGGCTGCTTGAAACAGCTGGTGTCATGCGCCGGTAAGGGCCGGTCACGAGGAGGCGGAGATGACGATTCGGAAGATTTGCAGTTTGCGGATGGGCACGGCCTGCGGGGCAGGCGGCTGGTGTGCGGTGGTTTTGCTAAGCGCGGTTGCCATGCGTCCAGCGAATGCACAGGAGCCGATGCTGGCGGTGGGCGATGTGTTTGAGCAGCAGGTCACGAGGACGATGCAGACGCCGAACGTTGTGGCTCCGGTGACGGCCGAGACGAGAGCTGATGTGATGAGTGCGCATCGGCAGTATGTCGCAGCGATCGCGGCCTATAAAGCAATTCAACCAGAGACGGCGGGGATTGCGAACAAGCTCGGCGTTGCGTATGAGCATATGTTCATGAACTCGGATGCGAGGGCCAGCTTTGAGCGCTCGGTGAAGATGGATCGAAACTATGGGCCGGCTTATAACAACCTGGGCACGATCTATTACCAGCAGAAGAACTACAAGAAAGCCGAGCGGTACTACAAGAAAGCCGTGAAGCTGGATCCGCAGAATGCGCTGGTGTTTGGGAACCTGGGCACGCTGTACCTGTCGCGGAGGAAATTTCACGACGGCACAGAGGCCTACCAGAGGGCCTATGCGCTGAATGCTGGAATCTTCCAGGAGATTGCGGAGAATGGCATTGCGGACAGCACGTCACTGGAAGACCTGGCGTATATGAACTATTGCTTTGCAAAGATCTTCGCGCAGGCGGGCAAGAACGACCTTGCGGTGAAGTATCTGCAGAAGGCGGTGGAAGAAGGTTTCCACGACAAGTCGAAGCTTGCCCAGGACGAGGAGTTTGCTACGCTGCGGGGGACGCCGGAGTTCGATGGGCTGCTGGTTCGGAAGAATCGGTAGCGCGTAGAGAGGTGCCGCTGGATGGGCATCGCTGACACCGATCAAGAACTGAAGTCTGGGGTACATGAGGTGCTTCCGCCGGCAGCTCTGGGCGGGCGGCGACAGCAGCTTTATGGGGTGTATCGGTTCGCGGCGGGAGCTTCCGAGCGGCGGCAAGGAACATTTTCGCCGCCTGACGGAAGGGCTTTCGGCCGGCGAGTTCTTTATTTCGGCTGCGTGGATTGGCCTTGGACGACGAGGTTGTTATCGACGCTGAAGGCTCCGGGGGCGGAGTTTGCCTGCATGCCCGCAATCTGCGAGTCGGTTTTGTTGAGGACCTCACCGTACAGGCTGACGTGGCCGTTATCCACAATAATGTGGATGGCGTGGAAGCCCAGGGGAGGGGTGTTGGTAATGCCTCCGGCAGCGAGCGCGATTCCGGCTCCCGGCCCAATCGCGCGGCCCAGAGATCCCTGGTTGGCGTTGTATTTGCGCAGCGTGCCTTGCGTGTAGATGCGGTTATAGACTTCGGCGCGGATGCGGTCGTCGTTTGGCGAGTACGGGAGCACCTTGATCTGGTTATTCACTGATATGATGCCTTGGATGTTCTTCACGGCTCGTCCTGCATCTTCTTTGAGGACGGGGCGGGAAGCAAAGCCGTTGATGGTAAGGACTCCGCTTTTGATATCGAAGGTGAGCCAATCGAAGACGGACTGGGTGGACAGTCCGGCAAGCTTCTTCTGGACTTCCTGGACGACGCGCATGGTGTCTTCCTGCGAGGCTCGCGCGGCTGAATTTTGCGAGAGCGGGGCGGGATTCTGGGCGAGGACGGCGGGAGCGGCTGCGGTGGCCAGGATCAGCAAGGCAGAGGCAGCGCGAGGCAGGAAACGGCGGTTCATAGGTTCTCTCCGTGACGGCGAGTTTCGCTATCACGCAAAACCATACGCCATCCCCTACTTCGAGTCCAACGGAGGCGAGAGGGTTGCAAGGAGTTTGTGTTTGGGTGCCGCTGGGTTTTGCTGACGGTGGGTTAGGGAAGCTGGTGCCGGTGGCCGCGGTTGAAATCGAAGGTGTAGACGCCGCCGAGGCTTATGGCCTTGGGGTGGATCGACCCGGGCGGGGTGAATGGGAGGTTCCAGTGCTGGTACTGGACGTCGGCTTTGAGGGCGAGATTATGTGTGAGGTTATAGTTGAGGCCGACTCCGGGGGAGTAAACGAAGGTATTGGAGCTGAGGTAGTCGACGTACCCGACGATGAAGCCGCCGTGGAGGTACTCGATCTGACCGCGGCCTACGAGGAAGTCCACGTAGGGATGGAGGCGGCCGATGGGGTAGACGAGCCTGGGTCCGAGGAGGAAGCTCTTCTGGCTGCTGATGTGGCCGCCGTCGATGGGATAGCTGCCGCGAACCTCAAAGCCTGGCGTGAAGTGGCGGAAGCCTAGGTAGTCCAGGTCGGCACCGGCGGTGACGTCGAGGTTTTTGCCACCTTCGAAATTGGTAAAGGTGCCAGTACCTGCGATGAAGGCGGAGAGCTGGAGCTGCTGGGTGCCGGCGGGGGCGCTCTGGGCAACCGCGGCGAGGGGAAGCGTGAGGCTGGCCAAGAGGGCGGAGAACCGCACCAGTCTTTTAACGAATTGTGTGTCCTTCATTCCAACCCCTCGCGTTACTTGTGTTCTTAACCAGCTTAGACTCAAAATGCAGCCGGCGTGTTCGCTGGAGGCCGGACGCTCGCGTGTGGGAAGCGGCAGCCCGCGCTGAATCCTCAACTAGAGCAGTTATCGGCCAGATGTCGGCATTATTCATTTTCTCTTCCGCTGCGCGCATGGAGCAGCCTGGGTGGAGACGTTGGAGGGTAGGCTTGAGGATGAGGCGGGTGGGATGGTTCGCGGCGGCGGTGGCGGTGTTGCTGGGGCTTGCGTATGCGGGGGACTGGATGGTGCTGCGCGGGCGGATGGCGCGTGGAACGGCATTTGGGGTGGTGGAGGTGAACCGGTTTCTGGCTACTTCGCTGAAGGGAAACAAAGTGGAGTATGACGCGATGGGGCGTGCGCCGGTGCGGTGCAGCCGTTCGGTATTTCCGCAGCAGGGCAGCTCGGCTTGCTGGTGGGTGGAGAGGCACAAGACGGAGTGGCAGTAGTGCCGAGCGACGGCAGGAACGACGGTGAGCCGGTAGGGACGGGCGACGATGGTAGCATCTTGCTCTGAGTGGGATGGTGTCTACCGCGGACCGATCTACGTGAGAGGGGCATGATGGAAGAGTTGGGTGCAGGGATGATTCATCTGCGGAGCGGGCGGGAGGTGCCGGAGACGGTGGCGCGTTTGAGAGAGGCGGTTATCTCGCGCGGGATCCCAATTGCTGCGGAGATTGACCACAGCGGGGATGCAGCGAAAGCTGGGCTGACGATGCGGCCGACGGTGCTGGTGATCTTCGGAAACCCGAAGGCGGGTACACCGCTGATGGTGGCGAGTCCGACGGTCGCGCTCGATCTTCCCTTGAAGGTGCTGGTATGGGAGGACGCCGAGGGGCAGGTGTGGGTGACGTACAACAGCCCGGAGTATCTGCAGCGGCGGCATGATCTTGCGCCGGAGTTGCTGGGGAAGATTGCGGGGGTACGGGCGATTGCGGAGGAAACGGCGCGGTAAAGATGCTGGCCTGCCGGCCGGGCCGCCTGCGCGGCGCGCGGTCACTTCGTGACGGATATACCCCCCCGGCTGGCGCTCCCGTTGGTCGCGGGGATGGATGTTGAGTCACGATCGATGGGCGCTGGTTTGAACCGTGTCGTCGCGCGGAAGGGCCGCGCGCTATATATCTCTTTTTTGGCGGCTATACTGGGCCATTGCCGGGGGATGTAGCGGATGGATTTTGAACAATTGAAGACCTTTCTGGAGGTTTGGCACCAGAAGAGCTTTTCGCGCGCGGCGGAGCGGTTGCGGATTACGCAGCCGGCGGTGTCGGCGCAGATCCAGTCGCTGGAGCGGGAGGTGGGGGAGCGGCTGTTCGATCGCAAGGGAGGCAAGATCACATTTACCGCGGCGGGGCGGGTGTTTGAGCCGTTTGCCGAACATGCACTGGATTGCCAGAGACACCTGATGCTGATGGTGTCCGAGCAGCGGAGGTCGCCGCGAGGAGAGATTTCGATCAGTGCGCAGGAGTCGACCAGCCTGTATGTGCTGCCGGAGGTGTTTGCGGAGTTTAAGCGGCACTATCCGAAGGTGGCTCTGAAGATTGCGCGCGACGAGAAGACACGGACGGTGGAGGCGCTGCTGAGCCGGGAGGTGGATTTCGGCATTGTGTCGCTCCCTATAACGGATAAGCGGTTTGTGCTGGAGACGATTCACGAGGATGAGCTTGTGCTGGCGATTCCGCAGGGCCATGCGCTGGGACAGGTGCAGAAGGCCACGGTAAAGGATGTAGCCAAACACGCCTTTCTGCTGCCGAAGCGGGGAAACCAGCGCGAGCTTCTGCTGAATGTGTTCCGGATGCAGGATGTGTATCCGAAGGCGGTGATGGAGGTGGAGAGCAGCGAGTTGATGAAACGATTCATCCTTGCGGGGCTTGGGATCGGGTTTCTGCCGAGCATCAACATTGCCGCGGAGCGCGAGGCGGGTGCGATTGAGGTGGTGAAGGTGGAGGAGCTTCGGCTGCTGCGGGACCTGGGGCTAATTTATTTGAAGGAAAAGACGTTGACCCATGCGGCGAAGGCTTTTTTGCAGATTGCGATTGGGGGGGTGAGGCTGGACGCGCCGGAGATCGCGGTGCGGCGAAAGCCTCTTCCCGGGTAGACAGGGGTGGGCGCTGGTGTGTGGGGTGAAAGGCCGGAGCGCTCAACGCAATGGGGGTTCCGAGGAGATGCTCATTTTCGGGGAAGCGGGGAGAGCAGAAACAAAAGCAGATCCCCTGCGGGGATGACAGCCAGAGGGCCGAAGCGCAACGACACGGGTACGACGAGGCGACGACGGCGGTAAGACGACACGATCGATGGTCAGGCAAGGGATGAGAGAACGCGTTGGGTGGTGCAAGCTCGGGTGGCGTATGTTGGGCCGGGTGGCTGCCGTGTGGATGTTGTTCGGTCTGATGCAGGCTGCCTGGGGATTGGAGCCGGGGCGGCAGGTGGGGCAGTATCGGAGGCAGAGCTGGCAGGTAGACAGTGGTTTGCCGCAGAATACGGTGCACGCGGTGGTGCAGACCAGGGATGGATTTGTGTGGTTTGCTACCGAGGGCGGGCTGGTGCGCTTCGATGGGCTGGATTTCCGGGTGTTTGATAGTTCAAATACGCCTGAGCTTCGCAGCAATTTCATCGACGGGCTGATGGAAGGCCGGGACGGAGCGTTGTGGATCAGCACCCTGGATGGGCTGTTGCGGCTGAAGGGAGGCGGGTTCAGAGCGTTCGCGGTGGCGGATGGATTGCCTTCGAATAGTGTGACGGCAACGTACCAGCAGAGCAGTGGCAGATTGGTTGCGGTGACGGCGGGAGGATTGGCGACGCTCGATGGAGAACGCTTCCGGGAGATCGCCGGGACGGAGTTTCTGTCCAACGCGGAGCAGGTAAGTGTTCTTCCGGACGATGCGGAAGGTACGTTGTGGGTGGGCGCGGGAGAGCAGCTGGTGCCGGTTGCGGCAGGGGCAACGAGCGGGGGGCATGGGGTGGGGGCGCATGTGGGTGCGATTGCAGCGATCGGTGCGGGACAGGATGGCGAGCTTTGGGTGGGGGGAGCGAAGGGGCTGGAGTGCTTTCGCGGTGGAAGGTCCTGCTCCGCGGGGGAACGTGGAGTACAGGCGGGAAAAGGCGTGTTGCTTGCGGGGCGGAGTGTGACGGCGCTTTTGCCGGTGACGCGCGCGGGCGATGGGGGGATGTGGGTGGGGACGACGAAGGGCTTGCTGCGTATGCAAGGCGGCGTCGTGACCGAGGTTGGCGCGCCCCGAAATACGGGTGGGAGTGCTGCGGGACCGTTAGAAATACGGAGTCTGTTTGAAGATCGCTCGGGTGTGGTGTGGGTGATGTCAAAGGGCGGGATTGCGACGGTTTCGCGCGCGCGGACGCTGCTGGTGGAGGGGCGGCAGGATATTCGGGATGTGCTTTGTGTGCTTGAGGATCGCGAAGGGAATATGTGGTTTGGGACGGAGAGCGATGGCGCGAGCGTGCTGCGGGACCAGCCTTTTTCTTCGATCACGATGAAGGATGGGCTGGCGGATGATTTTGTTCGCGCTGTGTTCGAGGACCATGCGGGCGTGGTCTGGGTGGGGATGGATAAGGGAGGCGTGGACAGGATTGTCGATGGGAAGGTTGCTGCGCTGGGTGAGGTTGGGGGAGTTCGGACCAACGTGGTGCTTGCGCTGGCTGAGACGGCGGAAGGGATGTGGCTTGGAACACCGGAGGGGCTAATCCGGATCAAGACGGGGACCGGCGGCGGGGTTCGGGGTGGGAGAAGGGGAAGCGTCGCCACAAGGGAGGCGCAACTGTTTACGGCGGAGGATGGGCTGCCGGACAACTTTGTGAGGTCGCTGTATGCGGACCGCGATGGAACGCTTTGGGTGGGAACGCGGAATGGTCTCTCGCACAGGAGCGGCGGGGTGTTCCGCACCTATACGACTTCTGACGGGCTGGGGAGCGATGTGATTGGAAGTGTGCTGCGCGGTGCGCCGGGAGTATCGGGGGGCTCCGGGGAGCTTTGGGTAGGGACGCTGGGAGGGCTGAGCCGGCTGGCGGGCGAGCACTTTGTGAACTACACGGTAAACGACGGGCTGGGCGGCGATGCGGTGACGGCGCTGTTTGAAGATGCGCGCGGCTCGTTGTGGATTGGGACCAACGGCAGCGGGTTGACGCGGTGGCGCGATGGCAGGTTTGCTGAGGTTGCGGCAGAGAAGAGCGGGTTGCCGCAGACGGTCTACGGGATGTTAGAGGATGCGGACGGACGGCTTTGGATGAGTTCGCAGACGGGGGTGTACCGGGTGTCTGCTGCTGCGTTGACTGGATATGCGGCGAAGGCTGCGGGCGAGCTTGCTGTGGAGCGGTTGGGCGTGGCGGATGGGATGCAGATCAGCGAATGCAGCAGCGGGGGGCATCCGTCTGCATGGAAGATGCGGGATGGGACGTTGTGGTTTGCAACGCGGAAGGGTGTGTCTTGGGTGCAGCCGGGGAGGCATTCTAAGAGTGACGATGCCCCGCCGGTGGCGATTGAGCGAGTGTTGCTGGACGAGCGGGCGGCCGCTGTGCTGGAGGGAGCGCAGGATGGGGTTGGCGGTGCGGAGCTTGTTGTTCCAGCGGGAGGCAAGCGCATCACAATTCGATACGCGGGATTGAGCTTTGTGGCTCCGCAGAAGGTGCGGTACCGGTACAGGCTGGAGGGGTTCGACCATGGCTGGGTGGAAGCGGGTAACGCTCGGACGGCGTACTACACGAATGTGCCTCCAGGGCGATACCGGTTTAGCGTGATGGCGTCGGATGGGGACGGGCTGTGGAGTGCGCGGGCGGCTTCGCTCAGCATTCGTGTGCAGCCGAGGTTTTACCAGACAGCGTGGTTTCGCGGGCTGATGGTGTTGGTGCTCTTGGGAATTGGATACGGCCTTTATCGCGTGAGGGTGCATACGGTGGAGGCGCGATACAAGGCGGTGATGGCGGAACGCGGGCGGCTGGCACGTGAGGTGCACGACACGCTGGCGCAGGGGTATGTTGGCGTGTCGGTACAGTTGGAGATTGTTTCGCGGCTGTTGCAGGGTTCGCAGCCGGCGGCGCTGGAGCAGCTGAAACAGACCAAGGAGCTGGTGAGGAGCAGCCTGGCGGAGGCGCGCAGCTCGATCTGGAATTTACGGTCGCATGGGAACGATGCGGAGATTTTGCCGTCGCGCATGGCGGCTGCGGCGAAGAGTAAGGGCCAGGCGGGCGGGCCTGCGATAGTGTTTGAGGTGCATGGGACGTACCGGCCGCTGCCGCGCGAGGTGGAGGATCAGATCCTTCGCATCGCGCAGGAGGCGGTCAACAATTCGGTTCGGCACGCTGGTGCAAGTCGCGTTGAGGTTAGTCTTACGTTTGGAGACAAGGTGCTGTTGCTGCGGGTTTCCGATGACGGCCGGGGATTTGAAGAAGCTTTCGATTCGTTTGCTGCGAGTGGACATTTCGGTTTGACGGGAATGCGGGAGCGGGCGGCGGCGATTGGGGCGCAATTGCGGGTGGAAGGCGGAGGACATGGACGGGGCGCGGTGGTAAGTCTGAGGATGGCGATGCGAGGAGTCGACGTGCGACACGAAGCGAAGACGGGAGAGCTTATTTGAGCGATGCGGTTCGTATTCTGATAATCGAAGATCACCACGTGGTGCGGAAGGGGTTTGTCGCGCTGTTGCAGATGCTGCCTGGCCTTGCGGTTGTGGGAGAGGGAGGTGACGGAGCAGAAGCCGTGGCGCTGTTTGACGAGCATCGGCCGGATGTGACGCTGATGGACCTGCGGCTGCCGGGGATGGGGGGCGTGGATGCGATCAAGGCAATTCGAAAGAAGAACCCCGGGGCGCGCATTATTGTGCTGACGACGTTCGATGGGGATGAGGATATTTATCGTGCGTTGCAGGCAGGGGCGCGCGGGTATTTGCTGAAGGGCATGGACGCGGACGATCTGACGGCGGCGATTCATGCGGTGCATGCGGGCCGGACGTATATACCTTCAGAGATTGCGGAAAGATTGGCGGAGCGATTTTCCGGGTCGGAACTGACGGAGCGAGAGACGGAGGTGCTGCGTCTGATCGTCGGCGGCAACAGCAATAAAGAGATCGGGGCGAAGCTGTTTATCTCGGAGGCGACCGTGAAGACACATGTGAACAACCTGCTGAGCAAGCTGGGGGTAAGCGACCGCACACAGGCAGCGACAACAGCGCTGCAGAGAGGGATCGTGCATTTTGATTAATCGCGGGAGAAGGGTGCTGCTTGGGCTGGTGGTGATGTTGGGTGGCGTTGTGTGTGCGCAGGCACAGACAGAACGGGCGGCAACGTGGCGGGTGGCGACCGAGAAGGAACTTGCGGCAATCATTCCTGAACGGGCGCAGGTGGTGGCGGAGCGCATTGAGACGGAGCTGCGCACGGCTTCGGGTGTGACGGATGGAAGAGGAAGGTATGTTGTGGGTGTGGTGCTGATTACGGCGGGGTATTCGGCCAACGACAAATATTCGGATTATCTGATGACGCAGGCGCCGCTGCAGATCGGGAGCGTGGTGCTTCCGGAAGGACGATATCTGCTGGGCTGGACGCGGGGAACGGACGAGCTCGAGGTGACGATTTCGGAGGCTGCGAGCGGCAGGCCGGTGGTGAAGGTGAAGGCTGTGCCGGCGGTGAATATCCGCGGCGTGCAGTCAATCCACATCTGGCCGCCGTCCGACCACTCAGTGATTCAGCTGGGCCGGTTCATGGTTCCTTACAGCATCCCGTGACGCGGTGCGTCCGAGTAGAAACGACGGTTGTGCCTAAAAGCAGGCTTGCGGCTGGCCATGATAGAAAGCGTTCTCGCTTCGCTCGATGGCCGCCTTAGCCGCAAAGTGCGCGGCGAAGGTGGGCATCGAGCTGGCGAAGGGCATTGGCATTAGAGAGCGATTTCGCCGCGTTCACGATTGCGGATGCGGATGGCGTCTTCGGCTTTGTAGAGGAAGATCTTGCCATCGCCGATTTCGCCGGTGGCGGCGTTGGTAATGATGGCTTCGAGGATCTCTTCGACACGTTCGTCGGGGACGACGATCTCGATGCGCAGCTTGGGGATGAGGCTGACTTCGTATTCGCGTCCTCGGTAGGTTTCGCTATGGCCTTTCTGGCGGCCGTGACCCCGGACTTCGGAGACGGTCATTCCCATGACACCAAGGTCTGAGAGTGCTTCTTTAATCTGGTCGAACCGGCTGGGTCTTACAATCGCCTCTACTTTGGTCATGTTCTCCTCGCGTCGATTGGCAGTGGGATGAACGGTGTTCATCGGGTGGAAGTGAGGTGGTGTAGCTCGCACGGAGCGGATCTGGCCGGGCAATGACCGGTGCTGCCGGCCACTGCCCGCACCGGTCAGCCTTTGAAGGTGGGCGCTCCGGAAGGTGAGCCCAGACCGGTGATGACGTACTCGGGGTAAGCCGAGATGCCGTGCTCGTGCAGGTCGAGGCCGTAGAGTTCGCCTTCTTTCGAAACGCGCAGGGTGCCGGTGAGGTTGACCAGCCACATGACGAGCATGGCTACGGCGAAGGTGGAGAGGGTGATGATGGCGCTGCCGATAAACTGCGCTTTGAACAGCGTAATGCCGCCGCCATAGAAAAGGCCTTTGAGGGGGGCGCTGTTATCGGGAGCAATCGGTCCGGTGGCTCCGTATTTGCCTACGGCGAAGAGGCCCAGGGAAAGAGTGCCCCAGATGCCGCAGATGCCGTGGACGGGAACGGCGCCGATGGGGTCGTCGATGCGGAGGTATTCGAGCAGTTCCACGCCGTAGACGACTATGATGCCGGCCACTGCGCCGAGGATGATGGAACCCGTGGGGCTGACCCAGTAGCAGGGGCAGGTGATGGCGACCAGACCGGCGAGGAAGCCGTTGATGGTGAAGCTGACGTCCCACTTCTTGTTCATGAAGTAGGCGGTGAACATGGCGGTGAGGCCGGCGGCGCAGGCGGCAAGAGTTGTGTTTGCCGAGATGCGTCCGATGCCTTCAAAGTCCATGGCCGAGAGCGTTGAGCCGGGGTTGAAGCCGTACCATCCGAACCAGAGGAGAAGACCGCCCGAGGCTGCGATGGTGAGATCGTGGGGCAGCATGGGGCCGCCGCCGTCGCGTTTGAACTTGCGTCCGAGGCGTGGTCCTAGAACGATAGAGCCTGCGAGTGCGATGACGCCACCGATGGTGTGGACGACGGTGGATCCGGCGAAGTCGTGGAAGCTCTGCCCGAGGTTGGGCAGGAAGAATCCGGTGGCGCCCATGGTGGCAAGGAAGCCGTCCGGACCCCAGGCCCAGTGGCCGATGATTGGATAGATGAAGCCTGAGACGGCGAGCGAGTAGAGCAGGTCGCCGACGAAGCCGGTGCGTCCGATCATGGCGCCGGAGGTGATGGTGGAGCAGGTGTCGGCGAAGGCAAACTGGAAGATCCAGAAGGCGAGGAAGGCTACGCCGGAGGTCTCATAGGTGGCGGGGATGTCTTTGAGAAAGAACCAGTGGTAACCGATGAAGCCGTTGCCATGGCTGAACATGAAGGAGAAGCCGATGGCGTAGAAGAGCAGGCCGCAAAGACAGGTGTCGACGATGCACTCCATCAAGACGTTGACGGTCTCGCGGGAGCGGCAGAAGCCGGCCTCGAGCATGGTGAAGCCGACCTGCATGCCGAAGACGAGGAAAGCAGCGATCAGCGTCCAGGCCGTGTTGACGGGATTGACGATGTCGGCTGCCTTGACGGGAGAGTCGGCAGCGAAGACCTTGCTGAAGCAAAGTTCTGTGACGAAAGCGGCGATGACGAGGACGGCACCGACACCGAGGACTTTACCGGCGAGCAAGGTCGCGCCGTAGCGGCGCCACTCGGGTTCCCGGAGACGGCTGCCAAGACGACTGAGCTTGCTGGTCTTCCCCGGCAAGGTTTGCTTTGCTCTTTGGTTCACTGTTGGCGGCATTCAGGGAACTCCTTCGTTCGAAAAGGTGTGAAGCGTGAAGGCAGGGGACCTGATTCGAGGTGTAGTTCGGCTGGGCCTCGGGAACACACGTAGCGTGCGGCCCCGAGGCGCTGCCGAACTTCCAGGCTCCTTGCGGTAGATGTAACGTACACAGCAGGTTTCCGGAGTTCAAGGATTCATTGAGAGAAGAAGAGATTTCTATGGGGAGTATCAAATAATTGATTGCGGCGCGGCATCGTACGTGGCGGAGATGCTGCAACGGCTGCGTGCGTGGACGATAGTTGAACGGCGGCGGTCGTCGGAAGCTCCTCGATCACTATTTGCAATGTGCCGGATTGAAAGTTTCGATGCGGTACGAATCGTGTTTCGCCGCGCGAAGGGCACATGCTATACCCAGACTCATAGCTCAAACGCTTTCGAGATACTGAATGCACCGGGTGCGAAGACCCAGGCAGATGCCGGCCTGTGCCTTGTGCGACGTTCCCTGCCCTTTCTGCCAACCCAATGCTTTGCACTATGAAAGGACCTTCGAAACGATGCCATACTCGAATAAAGCCACAGCACGGACGAGATTTGCTACTGCGGTATTGGCTGGATGTACCGCCATGGTCTTCACTGCACGTACTACGTTGGCGCAGGACACTGCGCCCGCACCGACCGCCGCTCCTGCAACGACACCTTCAACGACACCTGCAACGGCGCCAGCACCTGCGGCGTCTGACCCAACCAAAGCGCCGGCCGCAGCTCCGGTAGCTGCTGCGGCCGATGCAGCGGCGGCTCCTGCAGCGGCTCCTGCAGCTCCGGTCTGGAGCGTGGGAGGCATCGACTTCAGTGGCCTTGTTGACGGCTACTTTTCCGGCAATTTCAACAATCCTGCGTCTCGGTTGAACCAGTTACAGAATTTTGACACGCAGGCCAATCAGTTCAGCCTGGAGATGGCGAAGTTTTCCATGGGGCACTCTCCCGATCCTGTCGGATTTCAGATCGATCTTGGGTTCGGCAAGGCCTTCGACATCATTCATGCGACTGAACCCAGCGGTTCCTCGGGATATCTGCGCAACGTTGAGCAGGCCTTTGTCAGCTTCAAACCCCCGAAAGCGAAGGGATTCGAAGCTGACTTCGGCCAGTTTGTAACCTCTGCGGGAGCAGAAGTGATCGAGACGATGACGAATTGGAACTACTCCCACTCGCTTCTCTTTGCGTATGCCATTCCCTATTACCACTTCGGTTTACGCACTTCTATGCCGTTGACCAAGACGTTCACCGGAGGCATTCAAGTGGTGAACGGCTGGAACAATACCGAAGACAACAACACGGGAAAGACCCTGGGATTTACGGGGGTGTATACGAAGCCGAAGTACACCGTCTACGGAAACTATTACGTCGGGCCAGAGAACACAAACACGAATGTCGGCTACCGCAATTTGATCGATGTCAACGTCGTGCTGACGCCGACACCAAAGCTGAACGCGTACATCAACTACGACTACGGCCAGAATCGCAATGCCATAGCGTCCGCTACAGGATCCTATAGCGCCGGGAGCCTGGCGCGGTGGCAAGGGATCGCGGTGGCCGCACACTATCAGGCGACGGCGAAGTCTTCGTTCACGCCGCGGTTCGAATACTTTATCGATCCACAGGGCTTCAACACGGGCACTGGTCAGAAGTTGAACGAGTTTACCGTGACGTATGAGTACAAGATGGTGGAAGGTTTGCTGGCCCGTGTCGAATTCAGAAACGACCACTCGAACGTGAACTTTTTCGACAAGGACAATAATCCGGCAAGTAGCCAGAATCAGCCGGCAATCACGGTGGGCGCAGTCGCGTTCTTCGGACCCAAGCGGTAAAGTCTCGGCTGCGATGCAGAGGGTTGCGTTTGAGAGGGCGTGAGAGAAGGTCGAATGCGATGGGTCTTTCTGGATTCAGCGGGACTCCAGAACGTATCTGGAGTCCCGCTGGATCGGTCGCATCAGTGTTTGCGGCGTGACCGGACCTGCCCAAGCCGGTGGTGGGTGTGAACAGAAGCGGCATGCACACGAACGTCTCGATTACGAAAGACAAGAAGAACCTATTCTGGGAACCCCAAGGGCGAGGAGAAAATCTCCAAGTTCGCATGGCAGTTTACCGACCGTATTCTGACCCACGGCAACGACATCTGCCTGCTGCTGAACGCAAGCGTGAACTCGTACCGGAGGCTCGATCCGCACTTCGAAGCTCCGAACCAGATCAAGGCTTCGGCGACAGATCGGGGCTCGTTGGTGCGGATTCCGATTGGCAACGAGAAGTCCGCGCGCGTGGAGGTACGTTCGGTGGGCCCGGATGCGAATCCGTACATGGTGCTGTACGCAATCTTCTAGAGCGGGCTGCACGGGGATACGGCGAAGATCAAGAATCTGCGGCAGGCGGAGCGATATCTGCCGGACAACGTGTACACCGCGATTGAACTTTCGGGGCTCCGCATGGACCGGGGCGGTGCTTGGGGAAGATGTGAAGGGGCGATATGCGGATCTCAAGCAGGCATCGGCAGACCGTTGTGCACGACTGCTCGGAACCGTGGTGAAGACCGCAGAGGTGCAGTTTCATCACGATGTCTACAATCAACTGCTCTGGAACCAGTTTTAGCGAAGTCGCTTGCAGGCATGTGCGAATTACACGGAGGTGGGCACCTGCCCGCCTCTTTTACTTTTGCCTGACACACGAAATACGTTCCCAGCGTATGACTGCATGCAATCTTTTTCCTGCTCGCTATGCTTTTTTTACATTCTCTCTGATTATCTAGAGGTCGCAACGCTGCATCCAAGCGAAGAGGCCCAGGTCCATGGAAATAACGCGGAACGTAACACGTCAGGCAGATGCTCCTCTCGATCCAATTGAATCGGCAAAGGCGGCGGGGCTGCGCTATGTTTCCGATGCGAGACCTGGGATCGCGCGGAAGCGATGGCGCACGAAATTTCAATATCTGCATCCGGACGGAAGCGTGGTGAAAGACGAAGAGACCCTGGCCCGCATCAATTCGCTGGTGATTTCGCCTGCGTGGAAAGATGTTTGGATATGCGCAAACGCCAAGGGGCACCTGCAGGCGACAGGACGCGATGAACGCGGCAGGAAGCAGAGCCGGTATCATCCGCGGTGGCGCGAGGTGCGCGATGAGACCAAATATGAGCACATGATGACGTTCGGTACGGCGCTGCCTGCAATTCGCGCGAAGGTGGAAGAGGATCTCGCCCGGCCGGGCTTGCCGCGGGAGAAGATCCTGGCGACCATTGTGCGGCTGATGGAGGTTACGCTGATCCGCGTAGGAAACGTGGAATATGCGAGGCAGAATCAGTCATACGGGCTGACGACGATGCGCGGCAAGCATGTGCAGGTAGAAGGATCTACGGTGACCTTCACGTTTGCCGGCAAAAGTGGGGTGAAACACTCTATCGACGTCACCGACCGCAAGCTGGCGAAGATCGTGCAGCGTTGCCAGGATATTCCGGGGTATGAGCTGTTCCAGTATGTCGATAGCGATGGAAGCCACCACACGGTCGACTCAGCCGATGTGAACGACTATCTTCGCGAGATCACCGGCCAATACTTTACGGCGAAGGATTTTCGCACCTGGGCGGGGACGGTGCTGGCATGCATGATGCTGCAGGAGTTCGAGGCGTTCGAGTCTGAGACACAGGCGAAAAAGAATGTCGTTGAAGCGATCAAGTCGGTTGCGGCGCGGCTGGGCAACACGCCATCGGTGTGCCGGAAGTGCTATGTGCATCCGATGGTGCTCGATAGTTACATGAACGGCGCGATCGTCAAGAGTGTTCAGAAGCAGATCACAGAGGATTCGGCCAGGTCCTCGAAGGAACTGCGCCAGGAAGAGATTGCGCTGATGAAGCTGCTGCAGCGGCAGTTGGACTCGGCTGCAGCGTAGATTCGGCGGAGAAAGCTGCCAGAACGGTTGTATAGGAGGCGCGTTCGCAGCACCTGGGCGCGACGTACTCTCAGATCTCCGGTGCGGGAGTCACGGACGTTTTGGGTACGTGATCAGGGCGCTTTCGTCGAACTTTGCCAGGAGTTCGGCGACATCCTTGTACACCTCGATGCATCCGGCCTCGAAAAGCTCTTGCTTGGACCATCCTCCGGTGATGACGCCGATGGTGCGGATGCCGGCCTTGCCAGCGGATTCGGCATCGTAGGGTGTATCACCGAGAGCGAGGACATCAGAAGCGTTCGCTCCGAGCTTGTGCAGCGTGGCCTGGAAGATGTCGGGATGCGGCTTCGAGCGCTTAGCGTCATCGGCAGAGCCGCTTTCCTCCACGAGGTCGGAGATGTTGGCGATTTGTTTGTATATGCCTAGATCCTCTTTGTCCGCGGAGGAGGCGAGGGCAGTTCGGATGCCGGATTGTTTACATCGCAGGAATAGCTCGCGGACCATGGGGAAAGGCTGAACCTTGGCTAGATAGTCCTGGTGGAAAAGAAACGTCCGATATTGCTTGAGGGGCTCCTCGACCATCGAGCGCTTCCACCATGGAACGAAAACGGGGATGAGTTCATCTCCGCCTTTGCCGATCTGACGGCGCACTGCTTCGAGCTCCAGCGGAATGTCGAGGACAGCAAATGCATCCTGCCAAGCAGCCGCGTGCAGCCAGTTGCTTTCGACAAGGGTACCGTCAATATCGGACAGGAGTGCTTTTACCATATGCGACAACCTCTAAGAGAGACTGAAGAGGTTAGATGCGGAATGCAGTCCGTAACATTGATCGCCAGTAATTCGTAACGCGTCCATTCTTCAGCAAGCGAGAGTTGATTCGCTGGTGTTGCTGTTATTGAATAGCGGATGTACGTTCCTAACTTAGCTCCAAGGTGTCCACTCATGAGTTTGTCCGGCGTTGAAGGTGTATTTTTAGCCAGCGGAAAAGTAGCGCTTGTCACTGGCGGCGGTAGCGGAATCGGCGCAGCGGTGGCACACGAACTGGCGCGTGCCGGTGCGCGGATAGTAGTTGCCGATATAAACATCCGGTCCGCCAACGAGGTGGCTTCGCAGCTGGGTGACGCGAGCGCAGTGCAAATGGACGTGACGGACCGGACAAGCATCTTGCGCGTTATCGAAGCTTTACCTTCGCTCGACATATTGATCAACAACGCCGGCATCGGGTTGGTTGGCGATATTGTGCATACTTCAACCGAAGATTTCTCGCGTGTGATGCAGGTAAACGTAAACTCCGTGTTTTATGTCACGCAAGCCGCTATGCCGCTGCTGCTTCGGTCCCGCGGCAGCATCGTTAATATTGCCTCGGTGGCTGGCTTGGTAGGGGTGAAACAACGCTTCGCCTATTGTGCTTCCAAGGGTGCCGTGATCGCGATGACACGACAGCTTGCGGTGGATTTCCCGAAGGAATTACGTGTGAACTGCGTTTGTCCAGGGACCGTCGACAGTCCGTTTGTGGCCGGTTATCTGGCTAAATATCATGCGGGTGAGGAGGAGCAGGTGCGTGAGCAGTTGAAGGCGCGGCAGCCAGTGGGGCGCCTGGGAAGGCCGGAGGAGGTGGCTTCGCTGGTCCGTTATCTCTGCTCGCCAGAGGCCGACTTTATGCACGGCTCCGTGATGACGCTGGATGGTGGTTGGACGGCCGCATGACCCTGTGAATGTACCTGGCTGGGCGGAACCCCCTCTCTCACAATGTACAAAGCCCACTCATGACGTGCCTTGATGGGGCTACGCATGCGTGGACTTTGGCCTGGCGAATTTTTATCTAGAGATTGGCTTAGAGATTTCTAGCCTTGTTGCCTGTAAGAAGGCGCAACAGAAGGGTCAGGAGGACGGCACCGACAATGGCGACGATGATGGTGTAGATCATGCCACCCTGGCCGGTGTAGCCGAGGGCGCGCATGATGAAGCCACCGACGATGGCTCCGATGATGCCGATGACGATATCGCCAATTGTGCCGTAGCCGCTGCCCTTCATGAGCTTGCCTGTGATGAAGCCTGCGATGAGGCCAACGATGATCCACCAGATGATGAACATCTACGTTCTCCTTGTATGTTGCTAAATTTTTTTTGGGCCCGGTGGTGCAAGATGCTTGCAGCGGCTAACTTTATACGCCCAAACGCGTACGTGGAGAAGTGGCGTTCGGGTCAATACCTGCAGCTCACTTCATGCTGACAAGGAGTGAGAGTGCCTGGAGGGGATTTGGGTTGTTCCGCTCCTCTGTTTCGAATTCTTTTGCAGTACTGGGATTTATTTGGAGATCGGATGAAGTCGCAAAACTTGGTTTTTGCAGGCGTTCCTGAAGTGTGTGTGTAAAATTTGTGCCGTTTTGAGCGTGTTTTAAGCCGCGAAAACGTGCACTTTGCACGCCAAGTGCACGTTTTTGCACGTGTCTTTCGGTCTTAGAACATCCGCTACTCGTTTGACTCTATTTTGGCGGCTTTGATGCCCGGAGCGGCACGGCTTTAGTCCGAGTGGATTGAGTGCGGCCTGAGATGTCGGTTAGGATTTATAGGATTGCTTTGAAAAGGACGAGGAGGAACTTCTATGAGTGCGTCGCATGAAACGTTGTCGTGGTTCGAGCGCTGGTGGCCGCTGGCCGTAATTCTGTATGGGCTGTTGTTTATTACGATGCTGGTGACGTTTTCACCTACACAGTAGTTCTTGGCGCTTCGATTTCGACCCACCTCTTTGAACCCCCCATCTCGAACTCGAGGTGTGGGCGTCAGGATTTCCTAAGGGCGCGAGATTTTTTTCTCCGCTTAGGTGCAGCCCACGGGCGGGAAAGCACATTCACTGTGAGTGGCCAAGGGCAGAGGTTGGCGGAGCGTGCGGTGGCGCGCGGGCGAATGTGCAGGATGCTCCTCGTCGATACTCCCTGTGCCGCAACCCGCGCTGAGCGTGGTTCTCCATCCTAAGAACACGGCCACGATAACTGTTGCCGATGAAGCGCGGAGCTAATAACGAAATTGTGAACATGCTTTGCGGCTGGAACGGCCTCCGCTTTGAATGCGGGCTGTCCAACGGAGGGATTCACATTGGGGATGTTTCGGCGTGCCATAGAGGATAAGAGCGGAATCTCGTGGAGAGTGCTTCAATACCGGCGCACCTCCCCCTTCGCCCAAGACAAACAAGACATTCGAGAGTGCGTCGCTATCGGTTGCGGACGGATCGATGACTGCGACTTGTAGTACGCCCGCGACTGGATGCAAAGTACGTGGGTCCATGATGTGGCAATAGAGGTGTCGATGTTCGATGAAGTGTTTCTCGGAGCAGTTGGCGGTCGACAGCGAGGTGTCGCGCAAGACAACGGTGGAGAGGGTGCCTCCTTTTTCGCCAGTCGCCGGGACCCGTATCTTCCAGCCCGTCCCTCCTGGCGGCGCGCCCAGAGCATAGATCGTGCTGCTTCCGGCGGATAGAAGAGCGGCTGACACATGGTGGGATCGAAGGATTGCAACTGCACGCTCGATGGCATATCCCTTGCCGATGCCACCGGGGTCGAGTTCAATGCCGGGTGAAAGGAAATGGACCGTTCTCTGACTGGGATCGAGATGAACGTTCTTCCAACCAATCTGGCTGCCGACCGCCGATAGTTCTTCTTGCGTGGGATGATGCCCGCTGGCTCTAAAAAAGCCCCAGGCCTTCATGAGCTTACCTACCGTGATATCGAATGCTCCATTGGATTTCGCGCTCCAGTCAAAAGATTTCTGCAAAAATTGGAAGGTTTCGGGATCGGTAGTCACGGCGGACGTACCAGCTTCACGATTGATACGAGAGAGTTCGCTGCTGTCCCGGTAGTTACTTAACAATTCATCAACCCGGTCGATCTCTTGGAACACGAGCAGGGTATCCGCATCAGCTTCAGTAGCGGAAGGCGCATAGAGATAGAGGGAATACACGGTGCCCATTGCCGGGTGGTCGCTCGAGTAGAGTCTCAGAGTGCGCTGCCTGGCGCCCGCACTAGGTCTGCTTGCGTGGCCACCTCGCGCAATGAACAGAGCAAAGAGGAAGATAAAAAGAGATGCAGTCCGGACACGAATGTTCATGCTGTGTGCAGTTATTTTGTAAAACGGCAAATAGGTTTAGCCCCTCTTATCCATGGCAGACATCAGATGGTCGCGAACTGCGGAAGCTTCATCGTGCATCCGTTCTTGAGCGCTTCTTTACCCACTGCACACGTGATCGCTGGTCCAAAGCCTACCTGAATATCTGCGATGGGCTTGCGCTTCTCGCGCACGCATTGAATAAATGCGCGACACGCCGTCAAAGTCGGATCTTCTTCCGGATTGACGCGCATGACATCGCCTGGACCTCGGTAGGGCATCTCCCAATTGGTATGGTAGGAAGCTCCGGACTTTAAACCACGGTCGATAACATCGGTGTGTGATGCGGCAGTGATCTTCTTCTTTGTAGGCCTGTAGAAGGTAGCGTCTTCTAATGTGATTTGCAAGCTTCCTTCCGTCCCATAAATCCACATTGAGTCGCCCATGAGGGCATTGTCTGTAATGGAGCTGAAGAACATCCGTCTTCCTTTTGAGTAACCAATCACGGCCTGCACATTGTCTCCCACGGTGCGGCCATCGTGATAGACGGCAATGCTGCTCGATCCCATGATCATCTCCGGCTGCGCCTCGAAGATCCAGTTCGCGACATCGATGGCGTGCGACCCTAACTCCTCAAGCAGGCCGCCGGAGGTTTCGGTAAATAGCCGCCAGTTGAACAGGTGCTCGAGCCTAGGATCCTGTACTGGCCGGCGCCAGTCATCAGAGCGATGCCAGTAGGCGTAGACATGCGTAGGAATGCCGATATCCCCCTCGTGAACACGTTTGACGGCCTGCTGTATCCACGACGCGTAGCGCAATTGATGACCTATTTGAAAAATCTGTCCTGTTCGCCGGGTTGCGGCCACGAGAGTATCGCAGTCCTCTACCGAGAAGCCTAATGTTTTTTCGCCGTACACCGGACGGCCGCTTTCCATGGCCGCGACCGCAATTTCAGAATGGAAGACGGGTGGCGTGGCTATAACAATGGCATCGATATCTTTACGCTCCAGCAGCTCTCGATAGTTTTTGTAGGAGGAAATTTTCTTTCCTGCCAGTTGATTCACCTCGGCGAAGCGAGGCTCATACACATCGCACGCAGCCACAATTTCCACTCCGGGAGTGCGCAGGAGCTGTCGCATGAGTTCCTTGCCTCGACTGCCAGGCCCTATCACGCCGACGTTCACACGGTCGTTTGCGGCGATCGGCTTCGATTGCGCTACCGCGGTCTGCGCAAATAACGATGTCGCCGGCAATTGACGGGAGAGAAGGCCCAATGAGAGCCCCTGAACTACATCTCTACGGTTCATATTGGTCTTCTTTCCTTGTGCTGCGGTGTAGCATTATACCATGAAACGTATGAAGAATCTTTTGGACGTTAGAAGTCACCACTGCGGACGTCGAAGTGAGTTGGTTTGCCTAACTTCGCCCCACCTCGCAACGCCCAGTCTGCGACCCATTCGATCATCTGGTTCACGCTGACCGTGGGATAACCAAAAAGATAGAACGCCTTCTGCGCATTGCTGAGGATGGCATCTTCGGACACGGCCCCTTCAAACAGAACATCTTTGCCGAATCTTTCAGCGAAATTCGAGGCGATGCGGCGGACACTCATCTGCTCCGGTCCGGCGATGTTGATCACAAAGGGAGGCGAGGAAACATGCAGCAAAGACCGCAGACTCATGGCCGTAGCATCGGCTTGCCAGATGGTATTGAGGTGTCCCATGTGCAGCGATACCGGGATGCCGGCAAGTACGCGTTCCGCAATATCGAGGAGAACGCCGTAGCGAAGCTCGGTTGCGTAGTTGAGCCGTATGATCGATATGGGTACCTGATAGGTGCGGCTGAAATGTTCGAAGATGCGTTCCCGCCCGAGACAGCTCATTGCGTAGTCTCCGACTGGGCGCACGTCGTCGGTCTCGACAGACCCCCCGATAGTGACTGGAGAGAGCCCATAGACATTCCCCGTGGAGAAGACGGCGATCCTGCTGTCTCGATACCTCTCGCTCACCAGACCTGGAGTGAATGCATTCATCGCCCAAGTTCGCGCCTCCTGGTGGGTTGATCCAAACTTCATGCCTGCCATAAAGACAACATTGGCGGCGTCAGGAAGTTGAGCATACGTACCCGCGTCCAGTAGATCGCATGAGTGGGTTTCGATTCCCCAGGACTGAAGTTGGGCCGGGAGCGATGCCGAAGAAAATCGTGACACTCCAATCACGCGTCGTGAAACTCCACCCAGGTCTGAAGCGCGTTTAACCATGCGCGCCAGGGTAGGACCCATCTTGCCGCCCACACCAAGAATGACGATATCTCCTTTGAGCCTGCTCATCGCCTCGACCGTCTCCGGCGTCGGCAAGCTTAGAAGATCGTCGAGTTCGTCGATATCGCGAACACTTTTTTTGGTGGTTGCTATCGTCAAGGTGTAACTCCTTTTCGGCACTTAGTACATGCTCAATTTATGCAGTCATGATTTCGTTGCGTCGTTTTCAGGATCGAGGTTGTGCGAAACTGCGGTCGCCAAGCGTGGCACAGAAATAGAGTAGATCAGTGCCGCCCCGAGGAGTCCTGCCGCCGCCATGATTTTCCATGCCAGATCATAGCTATGGTTCATGTCGAAGATCCTTCCTGCAATACACGGCGCCACCCATTGCCCGACAGAGTACCCCATAATAATCAGGGCCAGAAGTTTTCCCAGGGAGTTCACGCCAAAACACTCGGCCGTGACCAGCGGAATTAGCATGTAGTCTGCCCCCATTGCAAATCCAAAGACGATAGCAAACATCCATGCTGCAACAGCATGGCCGGAAAGCAAAAGCAGAGGAATAGATCCGCCGATGACGAGATAGGAAAGCGCCATCGCGTTCTTCTTGGCAAATCGATCCGCCAGGTAACCTACAAGCACCCGTGCGGCAAGACTGGATGCAAGCAGCCCGGAGAGCAGGTGCGATGCGGCGGGTCTCGAATACCCGCTGTCCTGCATAAGAAGAATGAAATGCTGAATAACAGTATTGATTGCACCGATAACAAGCGCGGAGCCAATGAGAATGAGCCAGAAGTTGACCGTGTGCATCGCTACTCCCATGCGCATCGAAGCCACGTCTGGTTGGGCATGTTGCCCTGTAGAACCGGGCAGCGCGCCATCCGGCAGGAGTCCCATGTCTGAGGGCGCCGAGCGGGTTACCCAGAGACCTACCGGGAAGAGCACTAAAAGAATAAGACTGCCTGCAGCCTGGAGAGCATGCCGCCAGCCAAAGGCATGGATGAGATAGTTCGCCATAGGTGGAGCAACTACTCCACCTAGGCCAAGTCCGAGGTACGCATAGCCCATAGCGCGGCCGCGTTGCAGCCTGAACCAGTGGGCGATCAGTACCTGATTGGCAATTGGGCCGGCGAAGACGTAGCCTAACACTTCGAAGAGGCACAGCGCCTCGTACTGCCAGAAACTATGCATGAATCCCATAAGTATTAGCGGAAGACCGATGAATCCGACTCCATAGAGAATCACCTGGCGTGCTCCGATGCGATCGATAAGCACGCCCGCAAAGTAGCCGAATGGCAGCCCAACGACGATGAAACCCAGTAGAAAGCCTTGTGTTATTTGGGTTCGCGTGAAGCCAAGAGAGGCCACGAGGGAGGGGTAAAACACCGGGAGACCATAGTAGATGATTCCTACACTGCAGAAGAGATTGAGAAATGCCGCACTGACAATCCACCACCCATAAAAGATTCCAGGAGTCAGATCGGACTTGTCATTGTGAAGGAGAGTTTCTGGCATTGTTGTTCTTTCTACTGTGGTTGAGCTATGCTGCCGAGGCTGCCTCCTGCTTAGCAGCCGAGCTACTAACTGTAAGTCTCGGCAATGAGCTTTTCCAGAAGAGCCTTCGAGTGAAGGATGTCGCGCCTGCGGTCCTCTTCGTTCCCGATCTCACGCTCGATCATCATGGAGCCTGTGTAATTCGCCTTCTTTAGTTGCCGGAACACGCCGGGAAAATCTACTTTGCCTTTCCCAATAGCTGTTTCGGTGCCAAGGTTGCGCGGGTTGGTTGGGAAATGCCCGTCTTTTGCATGGATACCCCGGACACGATCGCCGAATACATCCATGGCATCAACGGGATTGCCCTTGCCATAAAGAATTAGATTCGCGACGTCTAGATTGACGAAGACGTTGCCGAGTTTTACGTCTTCGATAAGTCGGACCATCGTAATTGGCGTCTCCTGCCCGGTTTCGCACAGCAACATCAGGTGTCGCTCCTTGCAATAGGCGGCAACGTCTTTGACGACAGCAACCGCCTGCGGATAGATGGGGTCATTTGGATCTTCGGGTATGAAGCCGCAGTGAGCATGGATAGCTGGAATGCCAGCGAGTGTTGCGACATCGGCAGCTACTTTCATTGCCTTTACCCGTACGTCGCGTGTAGCTGGGGGGATAATCCCAATGGTGGATGGCCCGTGGTAGAAATCGAATATCCTTGGGCCGGGATTATGTTCGCTGATGGCTGTGACTTCTACTCCGTACTTATGGAGCGCCTTGTGTAGCGGAGCGACGTCTTTGACTGATAAATCGTCGAAGCCGATCTGGCATGTACTCAACCCTAGCTCGCGAACGCCTCCGATCACAGCATCGGCTGTTTGACCCTTGGCGACCCAGACGACTCTGCCGATTCGGATCGGAAACTCCTTCGAGGAAAGCGGTGCTGGCGATTGGCCCAACGCTGGACGCACCGCACCGGCTGCGCAGACCAGACTCGTGAGTTGCATAAAGCCACGGCGGTTCAGCAACGTTGTTTTGATCGGCAATGGAAAAGACTCCCGGAGCAGAATACGGTTGATGGTTTTAGGGCGTAAGCCACTTGTCTAGATTTTGCTGAACAAAACTGTCGTCGTTTAGATGTGGGTAGGCTGCGTAGACGCGGTCGATCTCCTCCATCTGGCCTCTGCTCAGCGTCTCGTTCGAATTCAGGCACCAGGTTCCTTCCAGAAGTCCCTGGCGCCGCAAGACCTCGTGCAAGCCGGCGATGCAGCCTGCGAACCCATTGGCCGCATCGAAGAAAGCCGCATTCGTATCGGTCACTTCGATGCTCTTTGCAAGCAACTTGTGCGACACCCCGCGTGCATTTCCCAGATCCTCCGTGCACATGTGGAAGAGGTTCACCGCGGCTTGCGTCCAAACGGCCCAATGCCCAAGCAGACCACCCTTCATCCGGAACTGCTTATGTTGTCCGTTGACACGGAACGAATATGGAGTAATCAGATCCATCACGATGTTGTCGTCGTTGCCAGTATAAAGAGCGATGGGTCGGCCAGATTCGCAGACGGCGCGCATAACATCGAGTGTCTGGTAGCGATTAAAAGGGGCGATCTTGATGGCGACCACATTGTCGATCTCCACAAACCTGCGCCAGAACTCATAAGACAGCACACGGCCACCGACGGAGGGCTGCAGGTAGAACCCGGCGATTGGAATCACTTCAGCAACGCTGCGGCAATGACGAATTAGGGCTTCATCCCCTTCATGCTTCAACGCGGAGAGACTTAGTAGACCGGCGTGGTAGCCCAGCTCGGCTAACAGACTCGCTTCCTGCACGGCCTGCGTGGTCTCTCCGCAGATACCTCCGATGCGGAGCAATGGTTCGGTCCGCATACGGTCGGCCTTGTCCATCTCTTCTCGGGCCAATGCAAGTACGGGCTCGAACAGGCCGATGCGCGGATCTCGAATGTTGAACTGGGTGGTGTGAACGCCTACCGCGACCCCGCCTGCGCCGGCGTCGATGTAATACCGGGTCAGAGCCCGCTGGCGTGTTTCATCCAGACGCCGTTCCGCGGTTAGTGCAAGCGGGTGGGCCGGAATGACAGTACCTCTCGCAAGCAGTTCGGCAATGACGGGGTCCAGCGTTCTGCTCATGTGTTCCTTCTAGGTTCTTATGCTCATGATTCCAACGGCTCACGGCATACGTAACCGTGAGCAGGCGCACCAGTTATATCGAGTGACTCGTCAAAACGTATAGCGGACGCTTACAAGGCCCGAGCGCGGTCCGAACATATACCCCTGAACTCCAGTTATTTTGCCAGCTCCACCATCCGTGATGGTGACATCCGGATTTGCAAAGTTGGGATGATTCAGAACGTTCGAGAAGCTCGCGGATATTTCGAGACTACTCTCATGAACAATGGGGAAGCTCTTGAACAGTGCCGAGTTCAAGACTTGTGAGTCGGGTCCTTTCAAGATGCCGAATCCCGCGTTACCAAACTGCCCAGGCTGCGGAATGGCGTAGCCTTTTGGATTGAACCAGTTATTGACGGTCTGCTTTCCTACTGCCGCTGGCGATACATTCCCTGTGCTTACACTTCCTCCGAACGCGTTGATGTTCGTTGGATCAACCCCGCTGAACATAGGTGTGAGGAAATTGCCGGTGTTGCCCAGGTAGGCGGCGCTTAGCTGCCATCCACCCAGGATCCTGGTCCAGATGTTGTCGGAATTGAGAAGTGATTGCCCACGGCCAATCGGAAGGGAATAGACCAGGTTCGACACGAACTGGAACCGCGGGGTGTACTGCTCGTTGCCTCTTTGGCGCGCGAAGTTATATGTGTCCTCTGCCACGACACCATTCTCGGCATCGCTGGTGCTCGGATCATCGGTGAGGTTCTTGGCCCACGTGACCGCTGCTTCGAAGAGCAGGCCCCGCTTCATGTGGTGATTCACCTCTGCCGTCAATGCGTTGTAAGACTGGGTGCCCCCGTTCGATTCCTGTTTTACTGTTTTGAAAAGGGGATACAAGGTGCTGGCCTGCGAAAAGTGAGTGGTGGCACTGGCTGGGACCTGATTGAGATTTCTTCCGTACAGCAGGTAGTTTGTTTCTGAGCCGATATACGAGAGCCGGAGACCAGTGTTGAAGCCGATATCGCGCTCTACCGTAAGGTTCCATTGTTCCACGTAAGGGTTGCGGGAGTTCTTATCGATTCCCGTGATGGCGATAGCCCCAATCTTGCCGGCGCTTGTGTTGGTTGGGTTCGTGAACGTGATGGCGGGTGTTCCGGCCGTGATGCTGTTGGTGTAAGAGATTGTACCGCCGTAGGGGGCTTGATACAGATCGTTGAATAAATCGATGGTGAGGTCGTCGTTGTACATACCGTATCCACCTCGAATCACTGTTTTCTCATTGAGGTTGTACGCAAAGCCGAACCGCGGAAAGAACCCAAGCCGGAAGGGATTTCTCAAGCTGCGCGCGGGAAATCCTGCGGATTGCGCGGACACAATCGGGATCTGGGCGGGAAAGCCGGGGGTCAGATACTTCTGAACATTGGATAGCGAAGGAACCACAATGGACCCGGTAGTTGGATCGAAAGAAGAGATCGTATCGTACTTATCCACGGGCGCACTGTCGAAGTCGTAGCGAAGTCCGATGGAGATCATGAGGTCGCGTCGGGCACGCCAGTCGTCCTGAATAAATCCACTCAGGAAATATTGGCGTGCGTACTCCGTAGGCCGGTTGTAGGTGTAGGTCGTTGCCCGCGGGAGTCCTAACAGGAAGTCTGCATAAGCATTGCCAGATTCGCTGCCGTTGAAAGTAAAAGCGCCAAAGCTGGGGAAATAAGGTTGTGTGCCATATTGCGGCCTGTATTCGAAACCACCCTTGATGGTCTGACTTCTATATTGCCAGGTCATCTGATCGATGACCTGATTGTTCTGCTCCGTTCCATTTGCCGGCCCGACCTGCCCGGGAGATGTCGTACTGCTGATGGAGAGAGCGGGAAAGCCCGTGGCATCGTCAGGAGCGAGGGGAAAGCCCTGAATACCCAGATTGGTGAGAATCGCCTGACCTTGCAGCACCGGGTGGAAATTATTATTTGTCCACTCTGCGCCTACTTTGGCGACGTTGATGAGATTTGGAGTGATGATCCAGGTATCAGAAACAACGCCGGAGAAAGTCTTGCGCACCTGCACACGATAGCCAGTTTCGGAAGGCGGCAATCCGCTGTCCAGAATTTCCGGAGAGGCGCGGTTATACGTGAACCGCACGAAGGCACTATTCGCCGGAGCGAGGTTTGCATCGAAGCGAAGATCGAATCGGTTGCTATAGATGCTCTGAGGAACGGTTTCGCGATAGTTCCCTATGAACTGATTTACAGCCCCGTAGTTGGGCGAGGGGTAGAACATCGACTGCCACTTTTGCGCTGCCTGACTCTGGGGCGTCTGCAGGAGCGAAGGAAAGACTACGTTACCCGGAAATGCAAGCCCGGTATATGGGTTTTTGATCACAACAGGGGTGGCCTGGTTGAGGAGAGAAGAAAAGTCTCCGGTGCGAAAGGCCAGCGTGGGGAGATTTGGATTGATGGCTAGTGGCTGGTTATTGCGGAGGCCCTCGTAGGCCCCGGAAAAGAAAATCCTGTCGCGCCGGATCGGACCGCCAATGCCGCCGCCGAAGTCATTGTCGGTATAAGCCGGATTGGTGGATGAGAAATAGCTCTGGGCCTGGAGGTTTTGGTTGCCGAAGTGTTCGAATATGCTACCGTGCAGCCGATTGGTTCCGCTTTTGGTGATTACGGTGATGTTAAGCAGCTGCCCCATCTCCGCCTTGTTATTGACAGCGTCATACTTGACCTCCTGAACAATGTCGTAGGAGGGAAAAGCGGGCCCATCCGCATTTCCGTATAGCGTGGAATTTGAGCTGATGCCGTCGACGTTATAGTAGGCTTCCCCGGCGGTTGAACCTGCCATCGACCACTGCGATCCACTTCCCTGGTGGCCTGTGGGAAGAAGTGCGATGTATTCTTCAAGGCCACTGTCTCCGGTTGAATCTTTCGTGCCGAGTAAGTTGGAAGAGGTCTGAGTAAGCTCCTCCGAAGTGACAGTCGTCGAAATGGACGGCATTTCAGCCTCGATGACCGGCGCACCTCCTGTGACCACGACCTGCGTTCCCACCGAGCCTATCTTCAGCGGCACGTCTGTTCGCACGGTCTGCTGCGACTGCACTACGATCCCTGTGGTTGTAAAAGTGCTGAAGCCCGGCGCGGTTGCGACTACGGTATAGGTCCCTGGATTGAGTGCGGCAGCGGCATAGTCGCCGTGCTGGCCAGATGTCTGGGTCTGAAAAGCGTGAGTACCCTCGTTGGTGACCGTTACCGTTGCCCCTGGCAGCGAAGAGCCGTCCGTTGTGATCACTGTTCCGACAATCGTTCCGACTGTGTTCTGACCATACAACGGGTTTACCGCCGAAAGGAACAGCAGCAGGAGGAGCACGAGAAGCCATGCGGTTGCCACGCTTCTGCACGAACAGGAAAACTCGTCTGAGTTCGAGAAGCCTTCGATTATGGCAGGGTGTTGCGCAGATATTTGCATATCCCTCCTGGACAAGCAGTCTCTTTCGACAAGGGCGCTGGCTGCCGCATAGAGCCTTCGCGTCCGATGAAGCAGTAGGAGAATCGAGGCGCTGCAGCTTTACGAGTTCGCAGGTAACAGAAATTCGCTACGGAGCTTTGAAGCTTTTAAGAAGCAGCAACTTGCGACTCGTGCTTGTACATATTGCCCGCACTGTGGTTGTCTCATCCGTCTTGTGGATGAAGTATCCACCGCACAAACAGGACTGTCAAGATGCTTTTTGGTCGTTTTTTTAAAGGCAACGACGATCGAGTCAGCAGACGTGTCGTATGCGCAAAAGCGGATCTTGTTGCGACGGCACTATGCTGATCCGGCGGGACCAGAAGGTGAGGGTAAAACTCCGAGAACAAGAGACTGATAACGCACGTTGGGTAATGTAAGTCGTACGCTCTCCCTCGCGTCACGTTTGTCACGAGCCGACGTGCGGGGGATGAAGACATGCCACGTTCTCTGGAAGGATTGGGTTTAGAACTCGGCTAAGATCTTCTGCTCGAATGCGGGCTGTAGCCCAGCAAGAGCGAAGTCCTCAAAGCTGCATCACAAAGCAACGCAACATGGGATGCGCCCGGCCCGGGATGGGAGTGGACTGCGGGTAAGGTGACGCTAATTGCGGCTACCGTAGTTCCCTTCGCGTCGAGCACAGGAGCAGCAATCACAAGATAGCCTGGAAGCAATTCCTCGTCGTTGACCGCGTAACCCTGGGCGGTTACACGAGCTAGCTCTTCCTTCATGCCAGCGAAAGACACCGTTGTACGCTCGGTAAACTTCTCGACGCCGCGCGACATGAGCTGCTGCACCTGCTGCAAAGGCATATCTGCGAGAAAGAGCTTGCCGGATGCGGTTGCATGCAGCGCTCGCCTGAGTCCTACATCCGCAAATGCATGCATCGATCCGGGATAGCCCACAGAGTGGACGAACAGAACTGTGTCTTCGGAATAGACGCCGAGTTGTGCGGTACCAGGAATCTGTTTTGCGAGCTCCTGCATTGGGAAAAAAGCAGCACGGTAGACCGCCGAATGCCGCAGATAGCCGGAGCCCACCCACAATGACTTGGAACTAAGTTTGTAACGCTTGTTTAAAGCCACGTGTTCGACAAAGCCGCCTTCCAGCAATGTCGCGCACAGGCGGTGGGCTGAGGCTCTGGGCGTGGACAGGAGATCAGCGATATCAGAGACTGAGAGCTCGAAGGGTTCCTCTGCGAGCAGTTCGAGTACCTTGAAGCAACGCAGTGTCGAGGACATCGCGCTCGACTTCACGGTCCTTGTCTTTTGAGCGCTTGCTGAAGGCATACTGCTCCACTGTAGACGCTGCAGACTTGGGGTACAAGCAGGACTTTTTGCTGAACGAGGAAGGTAACTACTGGTCACAAGGGGAGTAGCAATCGCGCGGGGGGCTTGCCGTTTGTCCGCCTGCTGCTTGCCGATCATCAACAGGGAACCACGCTTTCGAGCAAGCGGATTGGTCATGGTGCTGCTCAGCGACGACACGCCAGTCGCAAACCTGACTGGGAGGTTGGCTGCACACTCGGGAACGAGCGGAAGTGTAATTTGAAGGTTTGGAATTCACTGACTGTATGGGTAATCAGCGGCTTTGAAATGGTCGGGGCGAGAGGATTCGAACCTCCGACCCCCTGGTCCCGAACCAGGTGCGCTACCAGACTGCGCTACGCCCCGAAGTATGCTGCGGTGAGATGTCGATGCGCGGTGCGTTCCTTGCTGCTCAAGCGCGCGGGTGGGCTTGCTGGAACGCTGTATCGACTGCGGTTAGTCTAGCAGAAATCGGAAGCGGGGTGGAAGGCGCGTGGCTTTGGACAGGGGGCACATCTGATTTCACATCTGCGGGAGTGGTTGTCGGGCCGGGATTGTGATGATGAGGGAATGCAGACAGATCGTACAGCGTTGGAGGCAGGGTAGGGCGCGGTGCTGGTGAGCCTGGTCCAGGCTGCGGGGTCGAGCTACCGGCGACGGGGTGCGCGGCTACTGGTGGGTGATTCCGGCGGGTATGTGGGAACTGGCGGGTATGTGGGAATTAGTAGCGGAGGATGCCTCGAGGGCGAGGTGGTGCGCAAGGCGGGGTGGATGGTGCGGTAAGGCGCGGTGGATGGAGCGGCGCTATTCGCCCATGTTCGACGATACGGCCGAGATGCCGTTCGGGCTGGGATGCGGAGGGTGGTGGACCTGCTGCTGGAGCCGGTGGAGACGCGGAGTGCAGGGCGCTGCTGTCCACTCTTGAGGACTCGCTTGCGGGTACTGAAGCGGAACGAGTGGAGGTTCTTTCGGACGGGGGTCGGCGGCCAAGGATGGGGTTGCGGAAGGTGACGCGGCGGTGTTGATGACGCATAGCTATGAGCAGGACCGGGCGTTGCTGGCGGAGGCGCAGAAGTGTTGCATGGGTAAGGCCGGAGTTTCGCGAAAGCTTTCGGCGGACGGCGTGGCTCGGCTTGTGGCGGAAGGTGTGATGGATTGCGTTGATGGGCGGCGAGGTGGATGTCGATACGCTGGGGGATTTTGAGCGTGCGGTGAGGGAGTTCGGGCGGAGTGAATGCCTGGGGTGCGGTGTTGTCCTCTTGCAGATAGTGGCCTGTCTTTGGGTGGTTGCGAACGTGCAGCTCAGGAGGCGATTGTGGGCGGAGCAAGACAAGCAGATCCCCTGCGGGGATGACAACCAGAAAGCAACTGCAACTGCAAGGCAGGGCAGCAGGCAGACGCAGAGGCAACGGAAACGTGAAGACAACGGCAACGGAAAAGGGGTGTGGGGCTGTTTGTGACGGGGGAGAGTTGAGGACGGGAAAAATTCATCGGGGGGTAATACAGCGAAGCATCTCTCGTTATGATCCCCGTGCAGACTTTGTAGGCACCCAATTCTTACGATTCACCGTTCTGGAGGTTTCACCATGTTTCTGAACTTGTCCTCTACGACTTCGCGCAACGCTTTTGTTGCGTCCGCCGCCCTTCTGCTTAGCGTCGCTTCGGCATTCGGCCAGGCAAATGCGCCGACGCCCGTGAAGGGATACTCGCTGAGCGTCTTTGCCACGGGCGTGGTCGGGCAGTACACCAAGCCCGACTCGATCGCGGTTTACAACAACCATGTCTACATTGCATACGGCAATGGCAACGATCCTGCGGGCGCCGACGGCAAGACCAACGTGGTGATCGAATACACGCGCGCGGGCCAGAAGGTGTACAGCTTCAAGGTGAAGGGACACAACGACGGGCTGAAGGTGAATCCTTACACGCACAAGCTGTGGGTCATGCAGAACGAAGACGCGAATCCCAGCCTGGTGGTGTTCGATCCGGAGACGCGGGAAAAGAAGCTGTACACGTTTGAAGCGGCTCCGACGGCGGGCGGCGGGTACGACGATATCGCGTTTCGCAATGGCAAGGCGTACCTGAGCGCGTCGAACCCGGCGAACAGCCCCAATACCGGATCGGCGATCGATGAGGTGAAGCTTGAGAACCGGCAGGTGGTGGTGGTGAAGCACATTCTTGCGGGCAATGCGACGGCGACCAACATTCTGACGGGGCAGCAGGTGACGTTGAACCTGCAGGATCCGGATTCGATGACGACAACCGCCGGTGGAGAACTGGTGCTGGACAGCCAAGGTGATTCCGAGCTGGTGATGGTGCGCAAGCCCGGCACGCAGGACCAGAGCGTGCTGCAGATTCCGCTGAGCTCACCGTACGGCCAGCCGCAGATTGACGACACGCTGTTTACGCCGGCGAACGACGGGTTCCTGCTGGTGACCGACACGGCTGCCAACATTACGTACAAGATTACAAAGACCATCTTCGCGCCGGGTGCCGCGTATTCGGCTGGCGTTGCGGGTACAAGTGCGGCTCCGGGGTTTGTGGGCCGGCTCGATGTGGAGTTTGGCCAGTTGACGCCGATCGTAAGCGGCATGCAGAGTCCGCATGGGCTGGCGTTTGTGAAGACGAGCGATGAAGACGATTCGAAGCTCGAGGAATTGAAGGACGCTTGCAACGTGCTGTTTCCCAACTTGTAGTTTGGGATTGCCGAAAAGGAACGAGGCGCCTCGACGGCGCCTCGTTTTTTGCTGTGATCGAGGGGGTCAAGACGGCTGTGGATGATGGGGTGGGTAGAGGAAGGCGGTCTCGCTCGCGCTCGGTACCCACATCTCAAAATCGAGATATGGGGCACCCGAGTTCGGGGGGCGTCGTGCCATCTGGATGCGGCGGGCGAGATTTAGCTGTGAGGATTGCTTGTTGGTGGGGTGGGGAGAATGAAGGCGGTCTCGCTCGCGCTCGATACCCACATCTCAGAATCGAGATATGGGGCACCCGGCCGATTGCTTGCTGGTGTGGAGCGAGAAACCGGTTCAGTCTCTATTCGGGTAAGGCCGACTGATTGCCCGAACCGAAGCTACAAATCCAATGGCTATGACCGTCACCCTTATGCAGTCATAGACGATCCAACGGCGCACCAGGCGCAGGACGTTCCCATTGCCGGTTCCTACTTTACGTGTGCAATTCCATAAAGATCATTGATGATGGGCCAAAAGATCGTGGGCGTCGCGACCCAGATGACAAGAAAGGCACCCAGGGGGATCAAGAGCCAAAGCCGATACGTGAAGGGTGTCTTCCAACCGCTTGCGAGTGCTCCTATGGACCCAAGTAGGATCAGCACACTAAGCGGCTGGAAGAAGGTGCCTGGATTGAGCGGCCAAGAGTGCCCATAGGGATAGAGTGCAAGCGACGCTGGCGGTGTCGCGGCCCAGGCTCCAGCCAGAACGAGCAGGTCGAACAGCTTAGCGCCCAGCCCAACGCCCCAACTGAGCACAGAAACCCATAGGAAACTCCGCGTCAGTATCGATCGTTGCATGTACGGCTCCTGGGGGAGTTTATCAGGCACCCGCCTTTGCGGAGAGACCACGCTCATTCGCCTCAGGACTGTCGGTGGCGCGGAACCCGAAGTAGAGTCCGAGGTCTGCACCGACGAGGTGACCCGCCACGATGGTCGCACTCCGCGCGGGAAGCCCGTTCGGCAGGACAGCCTGTTAGAGCCGAGAGCTGATTACGTGTTTGTGTAGGGTGCGGACTGGGAGAGGAAAGGCGGTCTCGCTCGCGCTCGATAACCCACATCTCAGAATCGAGATATGGGGCACCCGGGTTCGGGGAGGGCCTCGGTGCCATCTGGATGAGGCGGGTGAGATTTAGCTGCGAGTTTGCTTGTTAATGGGGTGGGAGAGGAAGGCGGTCTCGCTCGCGCTCGATGCCCACATCTCAGAATCGAGATATGGGGCACCCGAGTTCGGGGAGGCGTCGGGCCATATCCGTCAGGATTTTTCTGCAGCGCGGGAACCGAAGTAGTAGCCGGTGGCTGCACCGACGAGTGCGACAAGGGGACCGAAGGTGAGGGCCAGAAGGTCGTGAAGTTCCCTGCTGCGGTCTGGGTGGAGCCAGAGCATGACGAAAGCGGCCGCGATGGTGGCCGCCAGGAGACCGACCAGAAACAGGGCGATGATGCCGCGCACGTTTTCTTGCTGCGGCCGCGGGTCGTAGGGTACGGTTTCATAGGCCGCGGAGGGTTTCAGCTCGGTCGATCCAAGGTCGGCGATCTCCTCCGATGGCGCGGGAAGGCCGGCCGGGCCCGGCGCGGGGATGGGGCGGGGTGCGGGATCGCCGCCGCTCACAGGATGACGAGCTCCCGCATGGTGTTGTCCTTATCCTTGATAAGGATCTTGCTTCCGTCGCTTATGGTGTCGCGGAGGAATTTTTCCGTGTCGACCGCGCGGCGGACGACTTCGGCCATGGACCGGCCTGTTCTGCTTGCCAGATCGCGTACCGTGTCGATGCTTTGTTCCGGGAGGTTCATGGAGGTTTTGACGAGTTTCTGGGTGGCCATTGAGCATCTCCTGTGTCAGGATACCGCAATTATACCGCGAATGTAGGGTATATGTACGCCAGATGTACCGGAAATATCGACGGTCACCGATGGCCATCGGAGAAGGGACTACTTACGATTCGTGAGCTTCGTTTTCGTGGGCGGTTTAGGTGGGGGCTTTTTCTTACCTTTTTTGGTGGTTCCGGCTGCGACGGCGGGGTTGATGGCGGCGATGATCTGGGTGCCGATGGGGGATCCGAGGCCGGTGCAGGCGTCCCATCCCGGTCCGGCGGCAAAGCCTGTGGGGATGCCGGCGTAGTTGGTTCCCGCGGTGATGTCGTTGAAGGCGGATTGTGCTTTGGCGGTGTATAGAGCGGGCTGGAGAAAGCCTGCGGGCTTGCCGTTCTGCGCATTGGCGAGGGCGATGAGGCCGGCCCAGAGAGGGGCGACGGCGCTGGTACCTCCGATGACGATGGTCTGGCCGTCGACGCGGATGGTGTATCCGGTGGAGGGGTCGGCGTCGCCGGAGACGTCGGGGACGCCGCGGCCTCCGCCGGGGACGGTGGGTGGGGGGACGTTGGCGTTGGCCTGCCAGGAGGGAAGCGGGAAGACGTTGCTGACGCCTCCGCCGGTGGCGCCTTCGTTGTTGGCGAGCTGGTTCCAGACGACCTCGGAGGAGATGGTGGAGCCGCTGCCCTGGAGCTGGGTTCCTCCGCAGGCGAGGACGTGGGGGCTGGAGGCGGGGAAGTCGACGTGGTTCTGGCCGTCGGTGACACCGTCGGTGGAGCCGGAGTCGCCTGCGGCCACGGTGATGGTGACGCCGAGGGCTGCTGCGGACTGGGCTGCGGCGTCGAGGGCGTTGAGCGACTGCGCGGTCCAGGAGGATTCGGGGCCACCCCAGCTGATGGAGATGACACTCGGGTTGTGGGTGGTGTCGTGGACGGCGGTGGAGATGGCGTCGATGAAGCCCTGGTCGGTATTGGGTGCGAAGTAGACGACGATCTTCGCGCCCGGTGCGACGGCGGCGGCGACTTCGATGTCGAGCATGACTTCGCCATCGGCGCTGTTGGCAGTGCTTGGGGTGTTCTTGCCGCCGTCGACTGAGACCGCGGTGACGGAGGGGGCTTTCTGGCCGAGGGACTGGAAGTAAGCGGTGAGGTCGGCGGTGGTGTAGCCTCCGCCGAGCTCGATGATGCCGATGGTCTGGCCGGCGGCTGAGGCGTTGGCGGGAAATTGATAGAGCTGGGCTACCTGGACGGGGGTGTAGGAGGTGTTGACGGCGGCGGCGACAACGTGCGGCTTGGCGAAGCCTCCGGCTTGGGCGGCGTGGGCGGTGCGGTCTCCGCTCTGGCCGGCGATGCGGAAACGAGGCTGGGCCTGGGGACGGTTGTCGAGGCCGAGGACGGCTTCGACGAGACCGATGAGGGGAGCGGGAAGGGTGATGCTGCCCTGGCGGATGCGATAGGTGGTGCCGTAGAAGGCGACATGCTCGAAGGTGACGCCGAAGGCCTGCTGCATGGCGGTGTGGGAGCCGGAAAGCTGGATGGTGCGGCGGGCGAGGGCGGTGGGATCGGGCAGGACGGCGAGGCCGAATTGCTTTGCGAAGGTGTGGACGAGTTTGACGGCGGTGAGGTCGGCGCTGTGGAGCTGGCGGTATTGCGTGCGGGTGAGGCGCTGTTTGCCGAGGCGATTGGCGGTCTTGAGCGGGGCCTTGCGCTTGACGATGACGGAAACCGTGAGCCTGGCGGAGGACGTTGGAGACGGTGCGGAGGTGGCGCCGGGGAGAGCAGGGCGTTCGCTGCCGGGGAGGCCAACGCGGGCCGATGTTGCGAGGGGTGGGATTTTTGTCGAGACGATGCGGGTTGCGGGCCTAGTCTTTGCGGGTGTCTGTGCTGCGGATGAATTTTGTTTGGCTGGCTTGTTTTCGGATGGCTTTTTGGAGTAGGGCAAGGGGAGGTCCTCCGGGTTGAGGTGAACGGTGAGGGATGATGCGCTCGAGAGCCGGATTGGTGTTGACCCATAGTATGCCGAGCGCTGGGTGCATGAGAAACTGCCGGGCGTCGATGTGCGTGTGGAAGACGGCACGCGAGGTGGAAGGCGGGCGGGACACATTCGCTTTCAGGTAGACTGGGCAGCAGTTTTGTCGATGCGTATGCGGGTTGCTGGAACGAGACTGGGACAAATGCGGGGGAGAGCTGAGTGGCCGAGAGGATCGATGCGCATCACCATCTGTGGCGCTACGCGAAGGCGGAGTATGGGTGGATCGACGAGTCCATGGGGGAGTTGCAGAGGGATTTTCTGCCCGAGGATTTGATGGCGGAGATCACCGCGGCGGGGATCGATGGGACGATCGCGGTGCAGGCCCGGCAGACGCTTGAGGAGACGCACTGGCTGCTGGACCAGGCGGACGGGTGTGCGGCGATTCGCGGAGTGGTGGGGTGGGCACCGATTGCGGGTGAGGATTTTCCAGAGGTGATGGAGGCGTTCGACGGAAGGGCGAAGCTGAAGGGGCTGCGTCATGCCATCCAGGGAGAGCGGGATGAGAATTTTATTTTGCGCGAAGATTTCAACTCGGGTATTCGCACCCTTGCGGGAAGCGGACTGGTGTACGACATACTGATCTACGAGAGGCAGCTGGCGCAAGCGGTGGAGTTTGTGGATGAGCATCCGGAGCAGGTGTTTGTGCTGGACCACGTGGCGAAGCCGCTGATTGCGGCCGGTCAGATGGAACCCTGGGCGAGGCGGATGCGGGAGCTGGGGGCGCGCGAGAACGTGTGGTGCAAGGTCTCGGGCATGGTGACGGAGGCGGACTGGAAGGAATGGAAGGTGGAGGACCTGCGGCCATATCTTGACGTGGCGGTGGAGGCGTTTGGAGTGGAGAGGCTGATGGCGGGGTCGGACTGGCCGGTATGCCTGCTGGCGAGTGGGTACAGCCGGTGGTTTGCCTTGCTGCGGGAATACTTCTCGGGCTTCAGCGAGACGGAGCGGGACGCGGTGTTTGGTGGGACGGCGACACAGGTGTATGGGTTGGAGTGAGTGCGGGGAACGTGGCCTAGCGCGTTTGCAATATAGTGGAGGGCGGTGCGGCGCGGCGGGCGCTGGAGTGAGTTGGATCTTGAGGAGAACGGATGCAGGTTTCGACGCAGGTAGGTTCGAGCGGGACAGACGAGCAGGACAGCAATCGGCCGGTGTTTCCGACGGGGCACATGGCCCTGTTTACGATGGTGACGGTGCTGTTTTTCCTGTGGGGCATGTCCAATAACCTGACCGATATTCTGGTGCAGCAGTTCCGGAAATCGTTTGAGCTTTCGCCTTTCAGCGCGCAGCTGGTTCAGACTGCGAACTTTCTGGGTTACTTCTTTATGGCGCTTCCTGCGGCCCTGCTGATGCGCCGGTGGGGCTACAAGGCGGGCATGGTGACGGGGCTGCTGCTGTTTGGTGGAGGCATGGTGCTGTTCTGGCCGGCGGCGGCGAGTGGGCAGTACAGCATGTTTCTGGTTGCGTTGTTCACCGTGGGCAGCGGGGCTTCGTTTCTGGAGACGGCATCGAACCCGTTTATTGCGCAGTTTGGAGATCCAGCGACATCGGAGCGGCGGCTGAATTTTTCGCAATCGTTCAATCCTCCGGGAACTATTGTGGGTGTGTTGCTGGGGGCGCGGTTTATCTTCTCCGGCATAGAAAAGAACCCGGCGGAGATTGCGGGGATGAAGGCGTCTGGAACCTACCATGCATATCTGCACACCGAGATCATGCGCGTGGTGCCGCCGTATCTTGCGTTTGGAGCGGTGGTGCTACTGTGCGCGTTTGCGCTTTCGCGAATGAAGTTTCCTGCGATGCACAACGAACACGAAGGCGAAGCGGGAGATCATGGCAGCTTTCGCGCGTTGCTGCATTATCCGCAGCTATGGTTTGCGGTGGCGGCGAACTTCTGCAATGTTGGGGCGCAGATTTCGAGCTGGAGCAGCTTGATTCCCTATATGAAGCAGTTCACCGCGGTGAGCGAACGCATGGCGGCGAGCTACCTGGTGGGAGTGCTGGTGGCGCTTGCCGTGGGACGGTTTGTTTCCACCCCGCTGATGAAGTATGTGAAGGCGAGCCGGATGCTTGGGGTGTATGCGCTGGTGAATGTGGGACTGATGGCGGTGACGATCACGCGGCCGGGAATGGTGGGGGCCTGGGCGGTGGTGGCAAGCGGATTTTTCCTGTCGATCATGTTTCCGACGATCTTTGCGCTGGGGCTGAAAGGGCTGGGGTCGAACACGAAACTTGCGGGATCCTTCCTGGTGATGGCGATCGTCGGAGGGGCGGTGTTTCCGCCGGTGCTGGGGCTGATTGCGAAGAACACGGGAAGCCTTGCGTTGGGGTACGTGGTGCCGCTGGTGGGATTTGCGGTGGTGGCGGCGTATGGATTTCTGGTGCCGCGGGTGCGGGTGGGTGATGGTGTAGCGGCGGGCTGAGGAGGACGGTCTCGCTTGCGCGAAATGCCCAGATCTCAGAATCGAGATATGGGGCACCCGGTTCCAAGCTCAAATTCGAGATATGGACCGGTTCCACTCTCTGGGTAGAGATATGACGCGCCCCTCTTCCAGGGACTATTTGTTAGTCGCGCTTTGGGTCTTGTTAGTCGCGCTTTGGGTCGGTACCATCCGGGAGTAAATCGTTGACGTGAAATCCGCTTGACGTCACCAATCTAGATTCTGAATCGCAGCCAGCACACCTCGAAGGGCACGTGATGACCGAGTCACTCACTGACAATGTGAGCGAGAGTCCGATAAATAGTCGCCGGGAAACAGAGAACAACTCCACCAAGTCGCCAATGGAATATTTTCCGGTTCCGTGCATGCGGAGAAGTTTCCTTCTGCTCTTTGTCCGAAAGCTTTGGTCGCTGCCCTTCAGCTTTCCTTTCGATGCACAAGTGGTAGTGTCCACCACGCATAAGGCTAAAGGCCGAGAGTGGCGTTTTAAGAACAGATAGCCAAATCCGCAACGGCAGACAACCGCTAGCTTGTGCTGTTGCTGGTTCCCAACCGCTGTGACGGCGAAAATGAAACGCGCTCCCTGTGGAAGGAGTAGATTCTGTCGATCGTGCGAGTAGTAATTGGTGGTGAGCCATCGGCATAACGGCGCCTGCCATGCCGTCGTCAACGTGGTTGGTGACAGCGGCCTCTAAGACGCCTTCCTTCAAAGACGCGTTGGGGTTTGCCACCTTACTGATCGAAGCTGTACGCAACCATTGCGTTCATTTCTTCTTTTCGCTCGGCTTCGACCCTTCTTCCGGCGCAGCCAGCCCCGACTCGGTGATGGATCGATTGGCTACTATCGTCGGCCCGCTAACGCTACCCTGTGATTGAAGGTGACTGACCTTCTGCCCTGGCATCATGGGTCTGGAAGTCAACTGCCACAATGTCACTGCTGAGGGCGTCCAACCGGCGCTTCTCGCGTTCCGCCGCTTTCTGTTTGGCCTGTGCGTGGACTTCAGACTGAGCCGATGTTTTCCTGGGGCATTCGGGCTCGTGCCATATATCGCGGCGCTCTGGGCGGGGGCATGGGCGTGGCCACTTGCGATTCGTGCGGTGGAATGGCCGGCCTTGCGCCCTGCGTCGCTCGTTCCTTTGCTTGGAGAGCTGCGATTGCCTGCTGAAGCTGGGCCCTCTGAGCGTCACTCTTTTGAATCAAAGCCTGCTGCTTCTCGAAGCCGCTGACTTGCTGGGTGTCGGCGGTAGCCGGTCTGGACGGCAACGCGCTCTTGCTCGGTTCCATCTTGTTGCTGTCGGTCGCCACGTTGTAAACGGTTGAAGCTCCGATCAGGATCACGGCTCCCGTAAAGACGAGGACAATGGGCATGTTCTTGCCGCTGCATGGCTTTGTGGACAGTTCCCATTAGACGGCCTCGTGGAGCCAATGACAGCATAGCCGTTCTGAAGCAGATTCAAACGGTGTAAAGACAGTTAGCAAAATCGAAGTTGATAGGAGATCCCTTTTCGTCCTTCAGCTTGTACACGACGGGGGTTCCTCGAATTTGCCCTGGATGTAGGTGAGCTTCCCGTCATCCCAGATTTGCCGAACACCCAACGCCCTCGCCTGATACCAACGCTAGTCAAAGTGAAGGTTGCTCGGGCTCGTTGAAATCCTGTCGTGCCTATTAGCACCAAAGACAGTCGCTACCTTCTCTCCTCGGCTGGTAGCTCCAGCAGCATGGATTCATTGAGGCTGGTCCGAATCACCGCAGGGGCAGTTGTAGTGCTCACCTGTACGGTTTTTTTGGCTTTTTGGTGGGGGTGGGCTGGCGGGGCGGCGTAGACAAGTAACTACGACAACACTGGCAACGATAAGGTGAAGGCTTTGCATCGGGTCGGTCACCCTAGCGTTATGGGTCAAGGTTTCGGCGATCCAAAGTGCTCGAACTGGAATAGGTAGGCGCCTTCGCCTGCGACAAAGGGGGTGCTGCCATCCTCCAATCACCACATCTCGATTAAGCAGCCTCGGCGGGCTCGGTCTTTTGGCTTGGTCGAAAATATTGCATTGCTCTTAGGGTCGAGGTTCAAGCTTTGGTATGTTGAGCGCTCCTACCTGCTGCTCTCCGCCGAGTTTAGAATTCGACACGTGGTCGCCGGTGAGGACGTCCGTTGATCGTCATGCAGGGTTCGCCACAATTCCCATGATGATTGGTCTGTCGTCTCGATTTCTGAGCGACCTGCTTTCCCCGGAACCATGCACCAGGTCGCGTGACGCGGCGACAAAATCGCAAACAGGCTGCTGTCGTCTTCGACGCCCACCGGCATTCTCTAATTCCGTGTTGAAGAACTCAGGTTTGGTGAATGATTCCTCGGTGGAGCGCGCTCGTGGCTGCTTCTGTGCGACCTGAGACTTCGAGCTTTTCCATGATGCTGTTGATGTGATTGCGAACGGTATTCTCGCTGATGTGAAGAACGGAACCGATCTCCTTGTTGGTGAGACCCTTGGCGACGATGGAAACGATCTCGATCTCCCGTGGGGTAAGCGTCGAGCGCGACATACGTTCGGCTAAGCGCGATGCGATATGGCGTGGCAGATAACGTTCCCACTTTGTACGACTTCGATCGCCTCGACCATCTCGGACAGGCAGGTATCTTTCAGCAGGTAGCCGAGCGCGCCAGCCTGCACAGCCTTAAAGACATCTTCATCCATCTCGTAGGTGGTCAGTACGATGGTTCGCGGAGCAAACTTGTGGGTCTTCAACGAGAGCAGCGTATCGATGCCACTCATCGCTGGCATACGAAGGTCGAGCAGCATGACATCGACCGGATGAAGGTCGAGAAACTGCAGGGCCTCACGGCCATTGGTAGCCGATCCTGCGATCGACAACTGGGTGCATGTACCCAGCATGCTGGTAAGGCCGGCGCGTACGACCGGGTGATCGTCGACAATCAGGATGCTAATAGGGGCGCGCGAGCTTTGGTCCATTGACGGCATGCCTCGTCTACACCTCCCTACGGCTTCAGCTATCCGACCTTCCAGGCCACGCCGCTCAACTCGAAGGGTGGCATCGTCGGTCAGCAGATTAGCATCGGTGCAATTGCCGCAGATTTGAAGTCTCCACTCACGGTGAACTACTCGGTTGCCGTCGAGCGGCAGCTTATGAATAGCCTGACCGTAAGCTTGGGTTATGTGGGTTCGCACTCCGACAATCTGATTACCAACGGCGGCAATGTCTCTTCGACGTCATACGGTTACGACGTCAATGCGTTTGCAGGCGACCTGCTGCAGCACCCCGCATTCAATTCATCCGGTGCCTACACCGGCACGGGTACGCAGACTCGCCTCAACACAAGCTTCGGGGCGATCAACTACGCCTTCAATGGACCTCACCAGAACTATTACGCCATCATCGCTGCGGTGAATGGGCGCTTCTCGAAGCGAGGCTTCCTGACCGCTTCCTACACGAGGTCCAACACGAAAGACAACTGGGAGAACTATCCCACCGCGCTCAACCTAGACCAGTACTACGCGAACGGGCCAAACGATGTACCCAACCGCTTCTCAGCCGGATACAGCTACGAGCTGCCCGGGTACAGAGATGGGCATGGCCTGCTGGGTCGCGTTACGTCCGGCTTCGTCCTTGCTGGAACAACCGTCCTGCAGTCCGGCACACCCTTCACCGTCTTCACCAACGCTCCGCTCCTACTGGGTAAGACCGGCAAGGATGGCACCGCCATCAACTCAAGCAACTATGCTGCACAGCTGGCAGCCGGCAACCTGCAGTTCGCCCCGACCAGTGGAGACTTCAACGCCGACGGAGATAATTACGACTACCCAAACGTGAGCAGCTACAAGCAGTCCCATTCACGCGCCAGCTATAAACAGGGTGTATTCGGTGTCTGCAGTTCGGGGGTGTACACATGCGGGCAATTTGCGCAGCCTGCCATAGGTACTGAAGGAACGGAGACACCAAACCAGTTCCGGAATCCTGGCTACGCCGATACAGACCTGACAATCAAGAAGGTCACACCGATCAAAGCGGGAGTAAATCTTGAGCTGCGGTTCGACACATTCAACGTATTCAACCGCGTCAACCTCACCGGGGTCGATAACAACCTGCAGGACGGGACGTTCGGCACGACGCGCAGCACACTCGCTCCTCGCAATATGCTGTTGGGGGCGCGGCTCAACTTCTAAATCACAGACAGCCTGCCATTGTGTCACCTTGTCATCACCCGCGGACGGCACAGTCATGCTGTGTCGTCCGCTTCATTCGTCACGTACTCTCTTCAAAGGACAGAATGCATACCCTAAGCGAGCAGATGCCCAGCCGCGACGTAGGTTTAGCGACCGCTGCCCAGAGAAAGTTCCAGACCTATGATCTGCCTATGACCCGTCCGAAAGAGCTCGCCGAATGACCCGCCTGAAAGAGCTCGCCCGCTTGGCAATCATCAGCTTGCCCATCCTCTCCTGCAACTCAGGTACCCTCGCTGCGCAGACGAGAGCCGCCAGCGCAAAGTCTGGGCAGACCTCACCTGCGGCCGAGCCTGTCGCTGCGATCACGGCAGCACTGCGGCGTGGGAATTTCGCCTTGGCGTCCAGGCTCTCCGCAACTGCGGTCAAGCAACATCCCCGGGAGCCTGCGCTCTGGGCTCTCCGCGGGTTCGCTCTGTCACACACGCAGCAGCTTCAGGGAGCTCTGGCCGCCTACAAACAAGCGCTCGCGCTTGTACCCGACTATCTCCCCGCGCTCGAAGGGGCTGCACAGCTGTACTATGCAGAGGGTGATGGCCGGGCTATCCTGATGCTCCGGCGGATCCTCACCGCGCATGCAGAGTCGGCCACGACGCATGCCATGCTCGCGGTCCTCGAGTACAGGCAGAAAGATTGCACAGCGGCCGCCGCTGATTTTCAGGCTGCCCTTCCCACCCTCGCAGCCAGCTTCGAAGCGCTTGAGCAGTACGGCTTCTGTCTCGTTCAGCTGAAGCAGCCCTCGCAGGCCATTCTGATCCTTGAGCAGGCGCTCAATCTACAACCTGCATCAGGCTCAGACCGCGTCAATGTCGCGTTGGCCCAGATGCTCGCGCACGAGAACAAGCCTGCGCTCGCCACTCTCGAGCCATTGCTCACATCGGCGACGCCATCGAACGAGGTGCTCAACCTTGCTGCAGGATCCAGCAGGCGCTGGATAATATTCCGGCCACCGTCGCCCTGCTCCGGCGGGCCATCGCGCTTCAGCCCGATGACGAAGACAACTACCTGAACTTCGCAGAGCTCTCGGACCGTTATGGTTCTTACCAGGCGGGCGTCACGATTCTCGATGCCGGCATTGCTCGGCTGCAGAACTCAGGTCCGCTCCTCGTCGCACGCGGCATCCTTCTGAGCCAGCTCTACGCGTACGACAAAGCCATGGATGACTTCGAGCGAGCGAACCGGCTCGATCCGAATCTTGTCGTCGCAGCCTCGGCGGAGGGTCTGATCGAATCACAGCAGCAGAAGGGGGATGCTGCGATTGAAAGCTATCGCAAGACTCTCAAGGCCCGGCCAGACGACGCTTTCACGCAGTACCTGCTCGCCGAGTCTCTCTCCGAAAAAGGTTACGCGCCCGATACCCCAGGTGCTCGCGAAGAGATAGCCGCAGCGAAGCGTGCAGTTGACCTTCAGCCCTCCTTGGTGGCGGCTCGCGACCTGCTGGCGGGCGTGTACCTGCAGGCAGGTGAGCTCGACCGCTCGATCGAACAATCCCGGACCGCGCTTGACGCCGAGCCCAACGATCAGCAGGCCGTGTATCACCTGATTCTGGCGCTGCGCCGCACCGACCAAAAATCCGAAGTGGCCGCCCTGGTGCAACGCCTCGTGCAGCTCCGCAAGGATGCCGCAATCGAGCAGAGCCACCACACGCGATATCAGATAACCGTCGCACCCGCCAATCCGAGCGCTCCCCCTGCACCGTAGGTCACGGGCAGCTTAGCCGAGCCACGGCTCAGACGATCTCCAGCACCAGGTTCGTCTTGCCCGCGTGTGCCTCGCGATCGACGATGATGACGGGTCCGTCGATTCCGCCCAGCGAGGCAGAGGCAATCGGCATCCCGTCCGGCGGATGCACATGCACATGCAGGTCCGCAAGGAACACCTCCGGCAATGTAATCGACACCTTCCAGCGGCGACCAGGCAGCGCCTCGGTTCGCCAGCCCACCGTTCCGAAGCGTGTCGGGCAGCGCTTGACCTCGATGTGTTCTCCAGCCGCAAACCAATGCTTCGGAGCGGCCTTCTGCAGGTGGCACACCGGTGTATCGCTCTCTTCGTAGCAGAGCAGCCACCGCAGCCCGAGGGTTGGTTGCAACGTCGAGTTGATCACCGCAGACCAGCCATACCGGCTGCCCTCTTCCGGATGGCCTCCAGGAAGAAACACGTCCTCTGGGGCGTAGCGATTTCCTGAGTCTGCGGCGAAGCACACGAGTGCGTAAAGGTTGAGCAGAAATGGGCGATAGTTCTTCTGCCGGATCTTTACCGCCAGACTCCCGTGATCCATGAAATTCGATGTGCGATCGGAGACACCGTCCGTGTGCAGGCCAAGCATCTCCATGCCCGCAGTCTCGCGATGTTTCAGGTGGCCAATGTCCAGCTCAGCGTCACCCCAGTCCGCAAGGAACCAGTCCTGCATAAACCGGTGATTTTCGTAGCTCGACAACTCCGTCGGACGGTGGTTAAGATCGTTCGGCGTAAATGGTGGGATGCCGGCCTTCTTCATCTTCAGGTCTCGTGCAGCAAGCGTCGCATTCAGTGAGCGCGTGATGTTCGTTCGCATCTCCGCCGCAATCGCGGTGTAGCGAGCCGCAGCCGTTCCAAGCTCGGCGTTCTGTTTGGACGCGAGCTCCAGCGCTCGGGCATGGTCGTTGAGCCCGCGCCAGACCCCGACAGCATTCTGGTAATAAAAGGGATGCGAGTCCGGGAAGTCGTTGTGCGGGTCGCCAAGATCGGCCTCAGGCGAGCCCCAGATCAGCCCATATCTCCGATCGTCCGGCCCGTACTGGGTCTTCGAGTAGTCGTACCGCTGCAATACGTATCCGATCATTCGGTCGAGCACCGGCAGACGCTGCTCAAAGGCGTTCAAGTCATACGTGTAGAAGTAGCCGCGAGCCGAGTTGGCGAGGAACAGGCCCACGTTCAGCGGCGCCTCCACCTGGTCCTGCGTGTTGTAGAGAAAGTTGCCGTCTGGCAGGATGTACTTGTCGAGGTAGAACTGGAAGTACGGATCAGACGACTCGGTCAGATTCCAGAGCTGATGCGCCCAGATGAACTCATACTGAGCGACCGGAAATAACGCGTGGCTCCGCTCAGGAATCTTTGTGTAGCCACCCTCGCCCATCTGGTACGTCGGTTCGAGCCCTCGATAGCTACAGCGCGAAAGTGTGATGCCCGCGCGTGCTGCATCGAGCAGCCAGCCATCCGGAATCTCCACCGGCATCGACTCCTCGTAGAAGCTGTGCCAGCGGTTCCAGATACCCGCCAACTCAGAGAAGTAGGCCTCTCTGCTGCCGTTCGCATAGTGGTCGATGAATGCGCGTCCACCTTCGAGATAGACCTTCATGCCCGGTGCGATCTGGTCGTCGGGCACCATCACTCTCATCCGCGACATCGGTCGAGCATCTTCACCGGGCGGTACCAGCACCATTGCCTCATAGCCGCACTGAAACTCCGCGTTCCACACGCCGGTGTCGGCAACCGGGGTGTACCCGCCGAGCAGCGCCCGTTTGCTGAAGCCTTTCTCGTACCTCCACATTTGAATGTTATCGTTTGGAAAAAACTCCTGCGGATCGAAGACCGGCCCATACTCGTCGGGAGCCCATGCAGCTTGCCCGTTCGGGTTCTTCAACTCGCGCGACTGTCCATCCGGCTGAAGATAGAGCGACCGCTCCGGCCCGCCCTGCTCATTGCCCACAAGTGTCCAACCGATGTACTCGAGACCGAGTGCGGCGACGTTCTCGTAGCTGGGATCTTCCTTGGAATTCAGGATGTATTCCGCAAGCACATCAGGGCCTGGCTGGTAGCGCGCCTTACGCTCGAACCGAATACCATGCGATGTGTCGGTTGGACGCGGCCGAATCTTCGAAAGATCGCCCACCAGCTTGGGAATGAGAGCGATCGTTCCTTCGGCCACCGTCACATAGGCAATGGCTCCCCGATGCGTGACATGCTTTTCGAAGACAGCTGTTTCTGAGCCGTTGATCTCGAGGGTTGCCAGTAGACGCCAGCCCTCGATGCTTTGATCCACCTCAATTGCCCGGGCCGAGTTGCCGCCAACCCACACCGCTCCGCCTTCGATGCGGGTCACAGCAGGAGCCCTCGCCAACGCCTCGCGTTCGCCGGGCAGCAGCAACGAGTATTCATTCACGATGCGCCCGGGCGTGTAGGCTCCGCGAGGAACGGAGCCCATGTCACCTTCGGCGAAGAGCGCATCCGGCTCGAAGCCCATACTGATGCCTGTTAGTGCCAGCAGCTTCAAAAACGAACGGCGCTCTACAGTGGACATGGTCTTCTCCGCACGGGAGGGACTGCGTTAGGCGCAGCCACCCACGAACGGTTATACGGCCTCTCACCACCCCTTGAAATAGTTCATATGAACTAGCTGCGGCGCCTATCCTGCGGTCTCCATGCGGCGTCTTCCGTCGGGACGTCGCGCACGGAACAGATCTCAGTTGCACGGCTCAGCCAACTCTTGCCTTCTGCGACGGCTCCGGGCGCTCCTTTTCTTTTACAGGAGAACAGGGGCTAATGCTTCCCGGTGTCCTCTACGTCAACAACGGTGCTGATTTCGTATTGAAACAAGTTGACAGAACTCGAAGCTGCGGGCGCATGCTGTGCAAGGTTTCGGAGGTCATTTGGCATGGTTCATCATCGCGAGGGGTCCAGGCCGACCGCGCTTTGCCAAGTGGGCCACACTCAGCTGGACATCATCTTGCTTTGCGAGGATGACACCGTAGGCCGGCCTTGGCCAACTGCGTTGATCGACGACTGCACTCGCTCGATTCCGGGCTATCTCCTCGGTTTCGACGCGCCCTCATCCCTTAGGACGTCACTTGCAATGAGGCCGTGCTCTTACTGCGCGCTTCGTTCTTTGAGTGTTGGGCTTCTACCAGTGTGGGCTTCTTGAACTTGCCAAATTTTTTGCGGGCTGCGTAGTGGAGGAGCGAAGACGGCTTCGGCTTAAGGAAGTGCCATGTGTTCTCGCGCGGAATGGAGACGTGATCGGTCAGGACGAGGCGAAGTGCCAAGCTGGCGAGTTGTTCGTCTGCGGTTGCGTCGAGAGCGCCCAGCAGTATGTCCTCTGCGCTCTGGTTGCTGTCTTCCGTAGGCGAAGTGGGCTGCAACCTCCTCAAGGAAGCTGTAGCTGTCGAGGTTGAGGAGCAGGCGGAAGAAGGTGCGAAGCCGGCTGAAGGTAGCTGGGGCATTCGCAAGGATGCGTTCGAATGTTGCGGCGCGGCCATTCCGCAGTTCCTGCCGGTGTTGGTGCTCGGCCACATACTACTGCTGTTCGCATTCGAACCTCCCGCCGGCGCTGTTCTGCGAGTCGCTGCTGTCGTTCTCGTACCGACTTCGGCGCTGTTCGTGTTCGGCTTTGCCCCGTGCAGCTTCTTTGTCGGACTCGGCCTCAGGTGCGGGTCAACATTGCGGGGGCGGTACTCTCGACTGGACGAGCGCGGCGGGGATCGTGAACCGGGCAGTTGTTCTCGGTGCAAACCGTTGCGGTCGTTCCTACGCGCTTGCCGTAGACCACAATTTGCGAATTTAGCTGCTTCGCAGAGCGGAGCAGGTTCGGGTGTCGTGGGTCTTGCTGTTGGCTTCAATCTCGCGGAAGTGTCCGCGCTGCACCGCGTCGGGCCCCTTCTCTGAGGATTTGCGCCATCCGTCCTCGATCTGCACCAGCTCGGGACGGGTGGTAATCTCTCGGTCAATGGGGGCGTTTATTGTCGTTAAAGCATGGGGCGTCAAGGCATTGGTTGCCTTCCACGTCGGTGATCAGGGAAGTATTGAATCCGCTCCGGCGGGGCCGCTGATGCAGGCTCCGGCGGTGGGTTCAGGGTTGGGTCTCCCTTGCTGAACGGCGCATTGGCAAGAGATAGGTAGAGGTTGGTCTGTAAAGCCTTGGCCGAAGAATGACCTTCTCCCCGTTCACTTCTACGTGGGTTGCGAGAAGCACGTTTGTCGGTACTGATCTTTGGTGCTCATCCGACACCTGGATCAACTAGCAATCTGCTCAGAGATTGAGTGAACGACAAATTACCGTACTGCTGGTTTCCTGTACGCCTGCGCGCGCTCGTAGCTCCTCGATGAGGAGTCCGAGGTGTGCTGGGTCTGCGCAGTCTACCCTCAGACGCGCATCGAAAGCGCCGGTTAAGACCGTTGCTTCTCGAACGCCCTGTATCCTCCTGAGGGCTGCCTCAAAGGCATCCATACCCACTCCCTGCTGCAGCTTGATGTCGATGAACGCCTCCAACCCATGGCCGAATGCTTTTGGGTCAATGGCAGCTCCGAAACCACGAATGACTCCTGCCTTCTTCAACCTGCTCACCCGATCGGCAACTGCGTTCGGACTGAGGTCAATTTTGGCTCCAAGCTCTTTGAAGCTCGCTCTGCCATGCTTCGAAAGCGTACTGAGAATAATGCGGTCTCTATCATCCGCAACAGAGGAGGCAGTGGTTTCGGAGGTCTAGCCGTCTTCATACCTCATTTATAACGGCAGGAGGAAAGCAAAGCTGCTGTTTTACTCGCATACTGCTACTTTAATTTCATGCGCTCGATTACGCTATCCGCACTTTTTATAGGAACGGGAATACTGCACGGTCAGGTAACGCCGCGCAACCTGGCAAGCACGTCCACGAAGCTTGTTGTCGAAAATCTAATAGGAGACCTGAACGAGTATGTCTTCCCTGATCGAGCAAAAGATCTGCAGGTCTAACTCCGAGCACATGAACAGGAGTACGAGGCCATTACTGATCCTCAGGGGCTGGCAGACAAGCTCACCGCAGACATGCGTCATGCAGGAAACGATCAACACCTCACCGTCGTTTACTCCCCGATTTCCCCGGAAGCGGACGGACCTGCGGACCCGCAGATCATGGACACCATGCACCGAATCGAAGAGGCTAGCGGTTTAGGCTTGCGGGGGGTAACGAGGCTGCCTGGGAACGTGGGACTTCTCGATCTTGCATACTTTTCCGATGACCCCGAATCAGCGTCTGTTTTGCAGGGCGCGATGGCCATGCTTCACGGTGCGGATTCTATCATCATCGATCTTCGGAGAAATATGGGTGGCAATCCTATAATGGTTGATCGCCTGCTCACATACTTCTTCAACAAGCAGGTGCAACTGACCTCCATTCGCTGGAGGAATGATGGGCATGAGCATACAGACGAGCAATGGACACTTCCTTTCGTTCCAGGGGAACGGATGCCGGATGTTCCCCTCTTCGTTCTGACGAGCGTCCACACATTCTCTGCAGCAGAGCAGTGTGCCTACGATCTGCAAGTCCTACATAGAGCTACGTTGGTTGGGGAAACGACAGGAGGGGGAGCCAATCCTGCAGCGGCGACACACGCTTTAGGTGGACATTTTGAGGCGTTCATCCCCAATGGCGAAGCGTTGAACCCTATCACTCACACAAATTGGGAAGGCGTCGGCGTTCGACCAGATGAACTGGTCAGCGCAGAAAGAAGCTTGCTCGACGCTTATACTCGTGCTCTCAAAGCTGGAATACCCAAGGTGTCCGCACCGCACTTGGAGCGCGCTCGCAAGAAAGCACTCGCAGACCCTGCGTCAGCGCTGCGCGACGCAGGCTTCAGCTCAGACTTGCCTGGCCCTTCGACAACAAACCCGAAGAACTAGTCCCCATATGTATGGTCCGCCGCAGGACTGCAAGGGAAAAGCTTTGGGCGATAAGACAAGGCTGCGGCGATGTATTCGGCCTTTGGGTGGAGATCGTCTCTCCTGGCCATGATGAGTTCCGCTGCGTGCCTGTCCTTACAAGTCGGTCGGTCGTTGGAGACCGTTCTCGGGATCAGGTTGAAGGCACGCCGTTGTGACTGTTCTTTCGTCGTTGCTGTTCCTGTGCAGACTTCGGTGGGTGAGCTTGAACTTTATTAACGTGGCGCTGGTACG
>JALYVA010000106.1 GCA_030853485.1 Acidobacteriota bacterium | reverse complement strand
AGGTGCAGATTCCGGGCGGGGATGAAGATCAGAAAGACAGCGGCCGAGAAGTAGGTGGTTTTCTCAGCTTGGGCGCGAGAAAGCGCCGCCGAAGATGGGCACCCCGGGTTTGTGGTTGAGGGGGTTTCTAAAGAGGGAGTTCTTTGAGCCAGCGCCGGAAGTCGGGGCCAAGATCTTTGTGCTTGAGTCCGTATTCCACGGTGGCGCGGAGAAAGCCTTGTTTGTCGCCAGCGTCGTGGCGCTTGCCGTCGTAGCTAAAGCCGTAGACTTTTTCGTATTGGAGGAGAGCCTTGATGGCGTCGGTGAGCTGTAGTTCGCCGCCTGCTCCGGGGGTAATGCCTTCGATCATCTCGAAGATGCGCGGTGTGAGGATATAGCGGCCGATGATGGCGTTCTGGCTGGGCGCCTCTTCGGGCTTCGGCTTTTCGACCATGTTCTTTACGGCGAGCAGGCGCGGGTTGTTGGGGTCGGGCGTGCAGTCGAGGCAGCCATAGGCTGAGATCGCCGGGCCGGGGACTACTTCCGAGCCGAGGATGCTGGCCATTTCGCCGTTTCTGGACTGCACTTCGTAGAACGCGTCGACCATCTGCTTCATGCACGGTGTGGAGGCGTCGACGATGTCGTCGGGCAGCAGGACCGCGAAGGGCTCGTCTCCTACGAGCTCTTTGGCCATGAGGACGGCGTGGCCGAGACCGAGGGGTTCTGGTTGGCGGGTGTAGGTGACTTTGGCGAGTTTGGAGACGGAGCGGGCGACTTCGAGCAGGGCAATCTTGTTCTTGGCAGCGAGCGAGTCTTCAAGCTCGGGGCTGCGGTCGAAGTGATCTTCCATGGTGGACTTGCCGCGTCCGGTGACGATGATGATCTCGGTGCAGCCGGCGGCGACGGCCTCTTCGACACCGTATTGGATCAGGGGCTTGTCGACCAGGCAAAGCATCTCTTTGGGAATGGCTTTGGTGGCGGGCAGGAAGCGGGTGCCCATTCCGGCGGCGGGGAAGACAGCTTTGCGAATCTTCTTCTGGTTCATCTTTGATGAGGGCTTTCTGGGGTTGGATTCTTGTGCGTTAGTTTCTAAGGAACAGCACAAAACAGTGTGATGCGCATGGGGCATAGAAACGATAGCCGATGCGTGGAGCGTGCGCGCGAGATGAGTGGTTCGCTGGTTCAGGCGGGCTTGCTTGCTTTGAGGACCATGCTCTTCCAGAGGTATGGGATTCGGCCTGATCCAAAGAACTCGACCTTCGTGAAGCCGGCTTCTTCGAGCGCGTGGGTGAGAGTTTTGCGTGACCAGAACTTGATGTGGCCGTGGTCCCAGAGAACGGTGAAATGCTGGTCCATCTTGCCGGTGAGGGCGAGAACCAGATTTTTGAGATAGCCGTGGTATGGGGTGGTCAGGACGACGGTACCGCCGGGTTTGAGGAGCTCGTAGCAGTTGCGGAGGAAGCTGCGAGGATCGTAGAGATGTTCGACGACTTCGGTGGAGAGGACGACATCGACGGGGCCGACGGTTGCGAGGAAGTCGGCGTAAAGGTTCTGGCTGTCTGCCAGAAAGAAGTTCACGTCCGGGAAGCTCTCGCGTGCGATGGCGATGCCGGTGGGGGAAAGATCGGAGCCATGAAGACTCCAGTTTCTGTCCTGAAAAAGATGGATGAAGGAACCGTTGCCGCAGCCGAGGTCCATGACGACGGCGCCGGGGGGCACGTCTTTCAGGCACTCCGAGACGGAGGGGTAGAGATATTGATGGCTTGGTTCTGCGTTCGCTGCGCGGTATTGGTAAGAGATGCCAGCCATATTGCGGATGATACCCGAGACCGGCCGCGAAGGTAAGTGGTGACAGGAGCTAAAGTACGGGTGAGTCGTCGTGGAGCATGGCTTTGCGGATGACCTTGATGGGTGCGAATCCTTGGCGCATTAAATCGTTGTGAAATGTTTCGAGGTTGAAGGCTTCGCCTTGCTTCTTCATCATGTCGGCGCGGAGCTTCAGGATTTCGAGTTTGCCGAGGGTGTAGTAGAGATAAGTCGCGTCGGCGGTGCCGCGCTTGGTTTCGAGCAGACCGATGGAGCGGGATTGAAAGCCTTCGGTGACGAAGAAGTCGACGGCCTGGTCGAAAGTGAACTGGCCGGTGTGGAGCTTGATGGAGTTGACGAAGCGGGCGTCGCGGAGGAGCGCGTCCTGAAGCTGGCCGAGGCGGATGAGTTTCGCTTCGCGAACCTGCGCGGGCGTGGCGTTGGCTGGAGGCGCGGCGTAACCCTGGTCGAGCATCATCTGTTCGCAGTAGTGGGCCCAGCCTTCGATGTTGGTGTTGGCTCCGAGGACTTTGCGGATGGTGGAGGGGAACTGCGGGGTCCAAAGGAACTGGACGTAGTGTCCGGGGTAGGCTTCGTGGACGCTGGTGCTGATGATGGTGCCGGCGTTGAAGGCGGCCATGTGTTCGGCGACGTGCTGTGCGGTCCAGTCTTTTTCGGGCAGGGTGACGTTGAAGTAGGCCTTGGTGGAGTGGGTTTCGAAGGGGCCGGGCGGGTCCATGGAGGCCTGCGTAGTGGCGCGCATGAAGGGCGGGGTTTCTTCGAGGGTGGGTTCGACCGGTGAGGGGATGGTGATGATGTGGTGGGTCTGGATGAAGTCGATGAGGCTGGCGAAGGTGTTGTTGAAGGTGCTGAGGAGTTTGTCGGGTGCGGGGTGGATGGAGGCGAGTTCGGCGAGGACCTGCTGCGGGGTTTTGCTGGGATCGACCTCTTTGGCGACGCGGGCGAACTCGGCCTGGTTGCGATGCAGGTCGGCGTAGGCGATGGTGAGGAGGCGGTCGAGAGGGATGTCGATCATCTCGTCGTAGCTGAGCTTTTTGGCGAAGGTGTCGGCGCCAAGTTTGAAGTCGCCGTTGGAGCGGGGGAGGAGGTCGGACTTCATCCAGGCGCCGTAGGATTTGAGGGCTTCGATAACCTGGGCATTTGAGGCGGCGAAGGCGGCTTTGGTGGCTGGGTCGGTGGCTTGGGTGAAGGCGGCGGGGACGTCGGACTGGAAGAAGCCAGCGTCGCCGTCGATCTGTTCGAGGGCGATTTCGGTGGAGATGCGGGGCGGATTTTTGAGGTTCTTGCGGGCTTCGAGCAGGGCCTGCGGCATCAGCTTTTCGCGGGCGACGAGGGACTTGAGGCGGGCGTCGGGGGAGGCGTAGGGGCGCTCCATGATGACGAAGGCGGCGTTGGTGATGCCGGAGGAGTAGATGTCGGGATTCTTTTCCCAGGGGCGGATGGTGTCGAGGGTGAGGAGTTGGCTGCGGATGTTGTTGAGCAGGATGTCGCGGTCTGCGGCGACGGGGGCGTCGAGCGCGCTGGGGTCGATGGCGGCGACTTTTTTCTCGTAGGCGTGGAGGGCGGCGGCTTCGCGTTGGATGGCGGCGGCGGAGTAGTCCTCGAGCTGGGGGTCGTACTGGTGCAGGCCGGCGGAGGTTCCGGCGGTGGGGGAGAAGCGGAAGAAGACGTCGGAGAAGTACTGGTCGGCGATGAAGTGGAAGGTCTGGACGCCGCCGTCTGCGGAGAGGTGCTGGGCGGGGGCGGTTGGTGCGAGGGCGATGCAAGCTGCGGTGATGAGAGCGGCAAGTCTGGTCATGAATGATCCTGTGGAGCGATGAGTTGCTGCTGTATTCAAGAGTACGGCAGCGGGGCAGTTGGACGACGAGCTTCTCGGGGTGGGCGCTGGGGTGGTTGCCGTTGTGGCGCACCTCCGGCTCCTCCGATGCCATATTTGGCCCCTTTTGCCCGCGCGTAAGTCATTCTTTATGTTCGCTTAGCGTGGAGCATGGGCGCTAAATTCGTCCTGCAAAGGAGTTACGTGCAATTCATCCAAGTAACTGACTTAGATAAGCAGTAACATACTTGATGGACTGCTGGCTGGGAAGGCTGCGACTACCGTGATAGAGCGCGAAAATTTATTTTGGGCTTGAAATTTGTAAAGTTGTCCGGTACGCTGGTACCAGCGATACCGGACGCGAAGCGAAATAATCTGTTGCCAAGTCAAGCTAAGTGGGATTGACAGGTTTTTGGACTGCTCCTAAGCTAACCTCATATCCGCTACGCTCGTAGGCGAGCATGTATTGAGGATCGGCCCCCAAAAGGGGGCCTTTCCATTTGAGGATAGATGAAAACAACAGTAGTCCTAATCGACGGTGGATTTCTGCGCAGTCAGACCAAGAAGGCAAAGAAGAAATACGATCCCCCCTTCATTGAAAAATTCGCCCTTTCTTGTATCGCAGCGGATGAGGAGTGCCTTCGCATCCTTTATTACGACTGCGCTCCATACGTTGGAAGCGCCGTCCAGCCCGTATCGGGCTTACCCAGAGAATTCAGTGGTTCGGATAGATGGCTGCATGAAATAGCCGCACTCGATTTGTTTGCCGTTCGGAGGGGGGTTCTGAAGTTTCGGGGATTCAAGCGAAGCTCCAGGGTCGTACGGGGAGCAACCCCTACGGATGCCGATTTCGACCCTCAGTTTGAACAAAAAGGGGTCGATATGAGAATCGGCTTAGACATAGCAGCTTATTCCGCAGAGCATCTCACCAAGCGGATCATTCTCATTACGAATGACACCGACTGTGTGCCGGCAATGAAATTCGCACGCAAGGCGGGACTTCAAACGATTCTTATAAAGCTTCCCAATTGCAATCCAACCCCCGAGTTGATAGCTCACGCGGATTTCAAGCGCAGTATTGGGTGGCCTTAGTAACCCAACTAACTACAGTCTGTAAAGATAGCTGCGGGGAGATGACCTCAGCAGGTCTCGATGCGCGGTTCGCGGGCGAAGTTTGAGATTTAGAGCTTACGCGCGGAGGTGTGCGCTTGATGTGGGGCGGGCGGACTAGAAAACCTCGAAATTCACTTCAACATTGAGAAGAACTGATACGGGCTTACCGCGTAAGGTAGCAGGCTGAAAACGGTATTGATTGACAGCATCCGTAGCAGCTTTATCGAAGGCCGCCCCGCCGGATGTAATGACATGGATATCTGTCGGGATGCCATTTACAGGGACAATCAATTGGAGCATAACGTTGCACGGTTTTGGTTTGTGAAAGCGGCGCCGTGGAAATTTCGGTTCGACACTCGACAGGAGTTTAGGTGGAAGGACCTCGCCACTATTTCCATTGGGATTGATGTCTCCGACGGTTTAGGAGTGGGTGTCTGGCCCGCGGCGAGGAACACCGAGAAGATAAGCGCGGCGAAGGCGAGGAGTTTGCGAAGCATGAATGCAGCGAGTTTACTTCAGGCGAGGAATGTTGGGAACCTGAATTCGCGAGGGCTAGGTGAGAGGTAACCATGCATCCGCAGCTGCCTACGCGGTGGCGGGGATGACGCCGTAGCGGGTCATGATTTTGCCGATGGCGGCGATGTCGGGTGGGCCTTCGGCGCGGAGGATGGCGGCCATTTCGAGGAAGTACTCCGGGCCGACGAGGCCGGGGGTGAGAAGGCACAACATGCGGCAGGTTTTGGGGTGGAGGTTGGAATAGGCGTGTGCGGTGCCGCCTGGAATGTGAAGCTGCTGGCCGGGGCCGACCTGGGTTTTTGCGCCGTCGAGGGTCCAGGTGGCGATGCCGTCGATGCCGATGATGGTTTCGTCGTAATCGCGGTGGAGGTGGGGGACGTTGAGAAAGGCGTGGGAGGGGACGGTGAGTTCGAAGAGATCGAAGGCGCCCTCGGTCTCGTGACGGCTTTGCAGGAAGGTGACGGTGAGATTGCCGAGCTGGATGGGTTGGTGCATGCGTGCTCTGGATGCCTGGATTTAATGATACGGGATGTGGCCTGCCGGCCGGCCCACTTCGCGTGGGGCGGTCACTTCGTGACTTGTATACCCCTTCGGTGGGCGCTCCCGTTGGTCGCGAGCATAGATCTTCGTTGCCGACCATCGGGAGGCCCCGGGCGGAGCCGGTTAACCCCCACGAAGCGGGCGCGGCCCGCGCAGGGCGCACTATTTGGGATTGAGGGAGTCGAGGAGGGCGCGGGTTTCGGCGAGGACTTCTTCGGCTTTGGCGGAGGGCAGGGGCCAGCGGAGGGTGCCCTGGGGGGTGAACTGGGCTCCGCGTTTGGTGTTGCGGCTGACGAGCTTCATGAGTGTGGCGGGGTCTACGGTCTTGTTGTTTCCGTTCGTGAAATGCGACGGGTCGGCGTTGACGGCGGCGAACTTGATGTGGAGCATCTCGACGAACGTTTTGATAGGGTTGGCTTTCCCTGAGCCGCGGGCGCTGTTGCCGCTGGGGTTGGGGAGTTCGACCTGGGTGCGCTTGCGGTCGAGTTGGGAGATGCCGAGCTGCTCGCAGTGGAGGCGGATTTCGCCGGCGGCGAGGAGGTTGAGGACGGAGTCGGGCGGGGTGCCGTAGCGGTCTTGTAATTCGGCGCGGACGTCGGCGAGTTCGGCAGGCGTTCCTGCGGAGGCGATGCGTTTGTACATGCGGAGGCGCTGGTTTTCTTCGGCGATGTAGTCGGAGTCGATGCGGACGGAGATGCCGAGGTTGATGACGGTGCTGGCGTGCGCGGGTTTTTCTTCTTCACCCTTCATTTTGCGCACGGCTTCTTCGAGCATGGAGGTGTACATTTCGAAGCCGATGGCTTCGATGTGGCCGGACTGTTCACCGCCGAGCATGTTGCCTGCGCCGCGAAGTTCGAGGTCGAGTGCGGCGATTTTGAAGCCGGCTCCGAGGTCGGAGAATTCCTTGAGTGCGGCGAGGCGGCGACGGGCGATTTCGGTGAGTTCGGTGTCGGGCGGGATGAGGAGGTAGGAGTAGGCGCGGCGGTTGGAACGGCCTACGCGTCCTCGGAGCTGGTAGAGCTCGGAGAGGCCGTGGCGGTCGGCGCGGTTGATGATGATGGTGTTGGCGAGGGGGATATCGAGGCCGTTTTCGATGATGGAGGTGGCGACGAGGACGTCGTACTCGTGGTTCATGAAGGCGAGCATGACGCGTTCGAGTTCGGCCTCGGGAAGCTGGCCGTGGCCGATGACGACGCGGGCATGGGGGACGAGTTCGCGGATTTTGCTGGCGAGGTCGTAGATGGTTTCGACGCGGTTGTGGACGAAGTAGACCTGGCCTCCGCGTTCGAGCTCCATTTCGACGGCGGTGCGGATGAGCTTCTCGTCGTATTTGGCGACGATGGTCTGGATGGCCATGCGGTCTTTGGGGGGAGTTTCAATGACCGACATATCACGTAACCCGATCAGTGACATATGCAAGGTGCGGGGGATGGGGGTGGCGGACATGGAGAGGACGTCGATGTGGGCGCGCATCTGCTTGAGGCGTTCTTTGTGGCGGACGCCGAAGCGCTGTTCTTCGTCGACGACGAGGAGGCCGAGGTCCTGGAACTTGAGGTCTTTGGAGAGGACGGCGTGGGTGCCGATGAGGATGTCGATTTTTCCGGCTTCGGCTTTTTCGAGGATCTCCTTTTTCTCTTTGGCGGTGCGGAAGCGGGAGATCATTTCGATGTTGACGGGGAAGTTGCTGAATCGTTTTTTGAAGGTCTCGAAGTGCTGGAAGCTGAGGACAGTGGTGGGGGTGAGGACGGCGACTTGTTTGGAGTCCTGGACGGCCTTGAAGGCGGCGCGCATGGCGACTTCGGTTTTGCCGTAGCCGACGTCGCCGCAGAGGAGGCGGTCCATGGGCTGGGTGGATTCCATGTCGGCCTTGATGTCTGCGATGGCGGTGAGCTGGTCGTCGGTTTCGTTGAAGTCGAAGGCGTCTTCGAACTCGCGCTGCATGTTGGTGTCGGGGGAGAAGGGGGTGCCGACGGCGGCCTGGCGCTGGGCGTAGAGCTTGAGCAGCTCGGCGGTCATGTCGGCCATGGCCTTCTTGACGCGGGCCTTGGTTTTTTGCCATGCCTGGGAGCCGAGCTTGTTGCGCTCGGGGGGTGGGCCGGTTTCGGACGAGCGATATTTCTGGATGAGGTCGAGGCGGGTGAGCGGGATGTAGAGCTTGGCGTCGTCGGCGAACTCGAGGATCATGAGTTCAAGTGGGGGCTGGCCGTTTTCTTCGATCACGCGGAGGCCGCAATATTGCGCGATGCCGTGTTCGACGTGGACGACGTAATCTCCTACGGCGAGGTCGCGGAAGTCGGAGATGAAGGCGGCGGTTTTGGATTTGCCGCGGCGGGCGGGGCGTGCGGTGATGTCGGCTTCGTCGGAGAGGTCCTGCGCGCCGAAGATGACGATCTGGCGGGCGGTGGTTTTGTCGAGGTCGAGCACCTGGACGCCGGCGGCGATGGCGGTTTTGACGATGACGGGGGTGCGGAGGTCGATGGTGCTGCCGCCGAGGTAGCTTGCTTCGGTGTAGACGGTGGAGCTGCCGGGGGCTTCGCTGCGGGAGCCGAGGCGGTAGGGGATGCCGTACTCCTGCAAGAGGCCGGCGAGGCGTTCGACTTCGCCCTGGTTGGGGGCGGTGAGGAGGATGCGGGCTTCCTGCTTGATGAGCGCGTTGAGGGCGTCGATGAGGGAGGGGATGCTGCCGTGAAAGCGTTGGGTGGGGCGGGTGCTGAAGTCGACTTCGGAAAGGTCGCTGCGGTCGGCGTCGAGGACGTCGACTGCGCCGAGCTGGTCGAGCTCGATGCCGGGGAATTTGTGCAGGCGGTCGTCGAGGTCCCAGGGGGAGAGGTAGATGTCTTCGGGGCGGATGAGGTTGCCGATGCCGGAGCGTTCGTGGCGCTGCTCGATCTTGTTCCACCAGCGCTCGCCTTGATTTTTGATCATGGCGGGTTCTTCGAGGAAGACGCGGGGTGGGGTGTTGCTGCTGGCGGTGAGGAGGTCGAGGAGGGTGTGGGTGGCTCCGGCGACGGGGGCGAAGAACTCCCAGCCGGGGAAGATGGTGGCTTCGCCGGATTTGTTTACCGGGGGGGAGACCCAGGTCTCAGAGTCGAGACCTGGGGCACCCGGTTCTTTGATTGGGCTTGAATCTAAACGTGGGGCACCCGGTTCCTGGGTGGGTTTGGGATGGGGGGTGGCCGAATTTTGTTGCGAAGTGCCGGAGCGGGTGAGGCGGGCGTTGATGGCGGTGAGGATTTTTTCGGTGACGGGGATTTCGGTGAGGGGGAGTAGGAGGGCGTGGTCGAGGGTGGAGGAGCTGCGCTGGGTGTCGGGGTCGAAGGTGCGGATGGATTCGATTTCATCGCCGAAGAAGTCGATGCGGACGGGGCGGTCGATTTCTGGCGAGAAGACGTCGAGGATGCCGCCGCGGAGGGTTACCTGGCCGGGCATTTCGACGACGTCAACCTTCGTATAACCAACCGAGAGGAGATGTTCGACGAGCATGTCGGGCATGTACTCTTCTCCTGTGGTGAGGCGGAGGGCGAGGGCGCGGTAGTAGTCGCGGGAGAAGAGCTTCATGCAGGCGGCTTCGACGGGCGCGATGACGAGGCGGGCCTGGCCGGTGGCGATTTTCCAGAGGGTGGCGGCGCGGGTTTCCTGGATGTCGGGGTGGGGGGAGAGGTTTTCAAAGGGCAGGACGTCGTGTGCGGGGAGGCGGAGGACGGATTCTGCGGGGAGCGCGCCGGTGAGCTCGCAGGCGCTGAGGACGGCGGCATGGAGGGCTTCGGCGGCTTTGTTGTCGGCGACGAGGATGAGGCTGGGGGACTCGGCGGCGCGAACGAAGAAGGGAAGGTAGAGAGCGCGTGCGGTGAAGGTGAGACCGGACACACGTCTCCGCCCCGTGCCTCCGCCCAGGTGGCGGCGTACACGCTCGAAAGCTTCAGAATGCTCCAGGTCTGCGAGGAGCTCGCGGACGAAGGGAAGAACCATGCTGGTTCGATTTTAGTGGAAGCGATGTTTTCAGGTGTTGCGTGTTGGGTGTAGTATCTGGCACCCGCGGCAGAGAGGGCTGCGCGGCTGCCCGAGATTCAGCAGTAGGTGCGAGGCTTCGGACAGAAATTCCGGTCGGAGGACAGGCATGGCTATTTCGAAGAAGCGACTTGTGATTGCGCTGCTGGGTGGGGTACTTCCGCTGCTGGCCGGGTGTACGTATCACAACAAGAGCGAGCAGTTTTATCTAATTGCGACGAATACGGCGGTGCCTTACTGGAAGATGGCTGCGGCGGGATTTGCCGATGCGGGCGCGCAGTATGGAGTTTCGGTGGATACACGGGGCCCGGCGGGGTTGAATGCGCAGGGTGAGGTGGAGGAGTTCAGGGCGATGGTGGCGCGGAAGCCTGCGGGGATACTGGTGTCGGTGGCGAACTCGGCACTGATGGCGCCCGAGATTGACGCGGCCATTGCGGCGGGGATTCCGGTGATTACGATCGACTCGGACTCGCCGGAGAGCAAGCGGCTGTATTTTATCGGGACCGACAACCTGGAGGCGGGGCGATTGGGGGGCCGGCGGGCGGCGGCGCAGTTGAACGGGAAGGGGAATGTGGTGTTCTTCACCAATCCGGGGCAGCCGAATCTCGATGAGCGGCTGAAGGGCTATAAGGATATCTTCGCTGGATATCCGGGGATCAAGATTGTGGAGGTGTTCGACATCAAGTCGGATGCCGGTTCGGCCCTGGACCAGGCGGGCACGTACCTGGCGCGGACCGGCGCGGCGAAGATCGATGGATTTTTCTGCCTGGATTCGCGGTCTGGCGCGAACGTGGCGGAGGCGTTCAAACGGCGCAATACGACCGACCGTCTGTTGATCGCGATGGACGTGGACCCGGATACGCTGTTACTGGTGGGGGATGGAACGATCGATTCCACGATCTCGCAGAAGCCGTACACGATGGCTTTTCTGGGGTTGAAGGCGCTGGACGAGATTCGTCATTATCCGGTGAAGTCGATGGGGTCTGACTACGCTCTCGATCCGTACTCGCCCTTTCCTGCGTTTGTGAATACGGGGGTGGCGCTGGTGGATAAGACGAATCTGGATGGCGTGCTGAGGAAGCAGCGGGCGGCGAATCGGTAGGCGGGTGGTGGTGCGCTCGGGGGTGCGGAGCTGGAACCAAAAGCGACAGCAGATCCCCTTCGGGGATGACAACTAGAAAAGCAAAGGCAACGACAAATGCAGGTCCTTCGACTGCGGTGCTCACGATGAAGCCGTGAGCACCTCCGCTCAGGATGACACTGTTTTGGATGGAGGTAAGAAGTTAAGGCTGACACTGGTTTAGACGGAGAAAAAAACAGCTGACAGTCAAGAAGACTATGTGCAGCGGAGGTTCAGGCTTTGGCTGGCTCTTCGGTTTTGGTTTCTTCTTTTGCCCTCGGGGCAATGGCTTCGGCATCCGCATCTCCGCCGTAGATCACCTGGCCGTATTCGAGCAGGGTCACCATACCTACGCCGCCGCATATGTTGCCTGCCACGGCGAAGGTGAGCCAGATGCCATAGGCACTCCAAGATGCTTGTCCGGTGAGAACGGTGGTGAGGATTTCTCCGCTGGCGGCGATGCAGTGGGCGAAGTTGCCGAGACCGACGACGAAGGTGAGCATCCAGATGATCATGACGGAGCCGGTGATGGAGTGCGAGCCGGAGACGAGCCAGGCGACGGTGGCGATGATCCAACCTCCCATGACGCCGCTCCAGAACACGGTGGCGGGCGGGTTGTGCAGGACTTCGAGGCCGAGATTGGCGAGTGCCTGTGCGACCTCGGGACGCAGCGCGTGGGTGAGTGCGGCGATGGCGGCGAAGGCCAGCGCCCCGAGAACATTGGCGGGCAGCACGGTGGCCCAGAGCCGGACGGTCTTCCACAGGTGCTTCTTTTCTGCGAGCACAAGCGCGACGGGATAGAGGGTGTTTTCGGTGAAGAGCTGGGAGCGTCCGAGAATGACGACGATGAAGCCGAGGGGGTAGAACATGCGGGCGACGAAGAGGACAGTTTTGGTGGGAACGCCGCCGGCGGGAGTGAGGAGTGCGATGGCGATGGCGTTGCCCAGGGCTGAGAGCCCCATGAAGATGCCGCCGGCGAGGCCGGAGATGGCGAGGGAGACGCTCGAACGGCCGAGCTCCTGGCGGGCATTGTTGGCGACCTGCTCGTAGATGTCCTGCGCGCTGGGGCGCTCGAGGTTCTTCTGTGCGTCCTGGCTGGGCAGGGGAGCGGGGCGGCGGAGGCGAAAAGGCATTCTTCTAAGATGCAGGATTGGGATGCAGGATTGGGATGCAGGATTGAGTGTATGGTCGCGGGTGCTGCTGGCGAGGATCGTAGGACGGTCATCGGGCTGGATTCTTGCGCGCGGGTGAGGTTGATTTGCGAGACGTGCGGTGGTTTTCGAGGCGTTGCAGTTGGGTGACGGGAAGGCTCGTGCGCGGACGATCGAGAGGCGCGGTGTGGACCGCGAAGGGGAGTAGCGGATCTCTATAATTCGCCTATGCCGCCCACGCTTACACCCGACCAGAAGATGCAGCAGCTTCGAGACGAGCTTCGGCACCATGAGCAGCTTTATTACGTGCTGGACGCGCCGGAGCTGACGGATGCGCAGTACGACGCGTTGATGATCGAGCTGAAGGGGATGGAGGGGGCGCATCCGGAGTTGATTACGCCGGATTCACCGACGCAGCGTGTGGGGGGTAAGCCGCGCGAGGGCTTTGTGAAGATGCCGCATTCGCGGCCGATGCTGTCGCTCGATAACGCCTACAACGAAGAGGAGCTGCGTGGCTGGGACCAGAAGGTGCGGGATGCGCTGCCGAGTGCGGAGGAGGTGCGGTATGTGTGCGAGTTGAAGCTGGATGGGCTGTCGCTTGCGCTTCAGTACGAGGCGGGAGCAGGCAAGAACGGCGCGCGGGATGCGGCTCACCTGGAGCGCGGGCTGACGCGGGGGGACGGCTCGATCGGGGAGGATGTGACGGGCAATGTTCGGACGATTCGGTCGGTGCCGCTGAGTGTTTCGGGGGCGAAGCTTCGGGCTTCGGGACTGCCGCAGCGGTTCGAGGTGCGGGGCGAGGTGGTGATGCCGCAGGCGGCTTTTGCCAAGCTGAATGAAGAACGTGAGGCACAGGGGCAGGCTGCGGCGGCGAACCCGCGAAATGCGGCTGCGGGAACGATACGGACGCTCGAGCCGAATATTGTGGCGCAACGCAGGCTGGATTTTTACGCTTACTTTCTGCTGCAGGATGGGGATTTTTTGTTGCCGCGGCAGTCGGAGACGCTGGAGGCTTTGCGCGGTGCGGGGTTTCGGGTGAATCCGTATGCGAAGGCGGTGAAGGATATTGACGAAGTGGTGGCGTTTGTTGCGGAGGCCGAGCCGCTGCGCGAGACGCTGGGGTATGAGATCGATGGCGTGGTGGTGAAGGTGGATGCGACGGCGCAGCAGAAGCGGCTGGGGTTTACGGGCAAGGCGCCGAGATGGGCGATTGCATATAAGTTCGCGGCGCGTGCGGGGATTACCAGGCTTGAGGATGTTCTTTTCCAGGTGGGGCGCACGGGCAAGGTGACGCCGGTGGCGGCGTTGACGCCGGTGTTGATTGGAGGCACGACGGTGGCGCGCGCGACTCTGCATAACGCGGATGAGATTGCGCGACTCTCGGTGCGCATCGGCGACTTTGTGCAGGTGGAGCGTGGCGGCGATGTGATTCCGAAGATCGTGAGTGTGGTCAACGACGCGACGCATGCACGCGGGACGGTGGAGATTGCGTTTCCTGAAGCGTGCCCCGAATGCGGGAGCGCGCTGGTGCGGGTGGAGGGCGAGGTGGACTGGAGATGCATCAATGCGAGCTGCCCGGCGCGTCTGCGGGAGGAGCTGCTGCACTTTGCTGCCCGGGGTGTGATGAATATCGAAGGGCTGGGAGATGCGTTGGTGGCGCAGCTTCTGGCGGCTGGGTATGTGAAGGGGATCGCGGATCTGTATGCGTTGAAGAAGGCGCAGCTGGTAGAGCTGGAGCGGGTGGGGGAGAAGTCGGCGCAGGGGCTGCTGGATGAGATTGAACGCTCGAAGGCTGCGCCGTTGGCGCGTGTGATCTTCGGACTGGGATTGCGATTTGTGGGTGAGCGGACGGCGCAGCTGCTGGCCTCGCATTTCGGCTCGATGGATGGGTTGATGAATGCCTCGGCGGAGGAGTTGGAGAGGGTGAACGAGGTGGGGCCGCGAGTGTCGCAGGCGATTGTGGAATTTTTTGGGGAGGCACGGAACCGGGAGCTGATTGAGCGGCTGCGGGCGGCGGGGTTGTGCTTTACGGCGGAGAAGCGGGAGACGACATCGACGCTGGATGGGCTGACGCTGGTGCTGACCGGCACGCTGCCTACGCTTACGCGTGAGGCGGCGAAGGAGAAGATTGAGTTGGCGGGGGGGCGTGTGTCTGGGAGTGTGAGTAAGAAGACGAGCTATGTGGTGGCGGGGGAGGAGTCGGGGTCGAAGCTGGATAAGGCGAGGTCGCTGGGGGTGGAGGTGATCGATGAGGCGGGTTTGTTGAGGCTGCTGGAGACGTGAAGATTGTCCTGCCGGACGGGCCTCCTACGCGGAGCGCGGTCACTTCGTGACTTGTATACCGGCTTCGCCTTGGGCCTCCCGATGGTCGGCAACGAAGATCTTCGCTCGCGACCAACGGGAGCGCC
>JALYVA010000088.1 GCA_030853485.1 Acidobacteriota bacterium | reverse complement strand
GCGCAGTGGGCCCGTCCGGCAGGGACACGCTCTGCTAGCATTAAGCTTCCGTCTTTATGACCAATCAAACTCCCACCCGCGTCCGCATCGCCCCTTCGCCCACCGGCGACCCCCACGTAGGCACCGCCTACATCGGCCTCATCAACTTCCTCTTCGCCCGCCAGCGCAAAGGCCAGTTCGTCCTCCGCATCGAAGACACCGACCGCACCCGCTTCGTTTCCACCTCCGAACAGGAAATATTCCATTCCCTCCGCTGGCTCGGCCTCACCTGGGACGAAGGTCCCGACGTCGGAGGCCCCTACGGCCCCTACCGCCAGTCCGAACGTACCGAAATCTATCGCCAGCACGTCGAGCTCCTCCTCAGCAACGGCACCGCCTACCGCGCCTTCGAAACGCCCGAGGAACTCGAGGCCCTGCGCCAGCGCCAGATCGCCTCCAAGCTCCCCCCACGCTACGACGGAGCACACCGCGAGCTCCCCCAGGCTAAAATCGATGCCTTCCTCGCCGAAGGCCGCCCCTCTGTCATCCGCCTCAAAGTCCCTCCCGGTCAAACCACCTTTCGCGACGAGCTCCGCGGCGATGTCACCTTCGACCACAACAACGTCGACGACCAGGTCCTGCTCAAATCCGACGGCTTCCCCACCTACCATCTCGCCAACGTCGTCGACGACCACCTCATGCAGATCACCGACGTCATCCGCGCCGAAGAGTGGATCTCCTCCACCCCCAAGCACGTCCTGCTCTATCAGGCCTTCGGGTGGCAGATCCCCCGCTTCTGGCACATGCCTCTGCTGCGCAATCTCGACAAGTCCAAAATCTCCAAACGCAAAAACCCAGTCTCCCTCATCTACTACCGTCAGGCCGGCTTCCTCCCCGAAGCCCTCATCAACTTCCTCGGCCTCATGGGAGGCGGCATGCCCGCACCCCCAACCCCAACTCCAGCCCCCTCCCCGCGCGATTCCGAGACCCCAACCCCAGCCCCAATTCCGGGTGCCCCACATCCCAGCACCGAAACCTTGGCACCGGCCAGAGATTCGGGTGCCCCATATCTCGATTCTGAGATGTGGGCATCGGGCGCAAGCCCGACCGCTCCCGCCCATCTCAAATCCACCCCGACGCTCCCCTCCCCGCCAGCAGCCGGCTCCAATCCATCGAAGACCCCCTCCACCAAAGCCAGCGAAGCCGACATCTTCTCCCTCCCCGACATGCTCGCTCGCTTCCAGATAGAAAACATCCGCCTCGGCGGCCCCGTCTTCGACCTCACCAAACTCCGCTGGCTCAACGGCGAATACCTCCGCGCCCTCACCCCGGAAGCCTTCTACATCGCCTTGCGCAGCACCATCCTCAGCGACGGCTACCTCCAGCAAATCGCCCCACTCGTCCAGACCCGCATCGAGACCCTCGGCGAATTCGGCAACCTCACCCACTTCTTCTTCGCCGACGACATCCTCCCACCCCCCGAAGTCTTTCTCCCCAAAAAGCGCACCTTGGAGGACACCCTCGCCTTCGCCGCCGAGCAGCTCGCCCTGCTCGAATCCATCGACACCGAATCCTGGACCACCGCCCACCTCGAGCCCGCTCTCAAGCAGCTGGGCGAAGCGAAACAGTGGTCCGTCAAAGAAAATTTCATGCTTCTCCGAGCCGTCCTGACCGGAAGCACCATGAGCCCCCCACTGCTAGAAAGCATGGTCGTCTTCGGCCGCTCCCGCACCCTGGACCGCCTCCGCCGCTTCCTCGACACCCAAAAGAAACTCACCAACCAAAAGGAGCCCTGACCAGAAGCCCTGACCGCGCAACATTCCACCGCGTTACTGTGCTCCTGCTGTTGCCTTTCTTGTTGTGCGACGAGCGACGGAGCGTGCTGGGCTGCCGAGCACCAGGAGCTGCCCACTGTTGTCATCCCCGAAGGGGATCTGCTGTTCTCTCTTGTCTCTCCACCAACTCGGGTGCCCCATATCTCGATTCTGAGATGTGGGCATCGAGCGCAGCTCGACCGCTCTCCTAACTCCAACCAACACGCAACCTACACCCCAAACTGCCGCAGATGATGGTCCAGATGCTTATACATCCAGGCCGACCACTCCCCCGGCGTCAACCGCCCAAAAAAGCTATGCGGATGATCCGTACATCCCCCCGGCCCAGCCGCCGCAAACCGGTCGATCAACCCACACAGCCTCTCCCGTTCCGCCCCAAGATCCCGCTCGTCGTCCACCGCAAGCCCAGGCACCGTCGGCGAATTCCGCCGCATCGGCTCGCCCTCCACAAACGCCTTCGGTTTCACCACCGCCCCGAGAATCCGCCCAATCAGCATCCGCGGCGGACGCCTGTCTCCCAGCGCCAGCTCCATTCCCCCTGAGCAGTGAGCAACCGCCTGCGCCGCATTCATCTTGCCCCACTCGCGCGCACTCTCCGGCCTGAGCTGCCCTATCCGCTGCTTTACCTCGTAGACCGTCTCTGCTTCAAACAGGTTCTTCATAGGCAACCGTCTCCTGCCCTCTCAAGGCAAACCAAGTCTACCCGACACATCGAAACGCACGTCAAAGGAAACGCACGTCGACGGCCAATGGCCACCTGAATTCCATCCACGTGGCGTTCTGCAGCGGCCCAAAAATAAATTTGAGGAAAGTGGCGTATTTTTCGAGGCCGGAATTGTGCCTTCCAAAACACCTCTTTTGACACTCATTTTGCGTGTTTTGGTGGCGTTTAAACGGCGTTTTTGACACCAATTACCCGGCCACCCCCCTCAAAAACGCCCGCAAAACCAACAAAAAGGAGCCTGGATCACCCCGAGACATTTTTTTTGCAAAATTTTAAAAAAAAAGCGTCTCACCCCGCCCGAAACATCCCCTTGATGCCGCGCAGCGCCTGCCGTGTGCGCTCCTCGTTCTCAATCAGCGAAAACCTCACATGCCCATCCCCATGCTCTCCAAACCCCACCCCCGGCGACACCGCCACCTTTGCCTCCAGCAGCAGCTTCTTCGAAAACTCCACCGACCCAAGCCCTTGATACTGCTCCGGAATCTTTGCCCAGGCAAACATCGTCGCCTTCGGTAGCTCCACCGGCCACCCCAGCTTATTCAATCCCGGCACCAACACATCGCGTCTGCATTTGTAGTTCTCGACAATCGCTGTCACGCATTCCTGCGGCCCCTCAAGAGCGGCGATCGAAGCCACTTGAATCGGCGTAAAAGTGCCGTAGTCGAAGTAGCTTTTAATTCGCCCCAGCGCCGAAACCAGCTTTTTATTTCCCACCATAAAGCCGACCCGCCACCCCGGCATGTTGTAGCTCTTCGACAACGTAAAGAACTCTACCGCAACATCTTTCGCACCCTCGACCTCCAGGATGCTCGGCGCCCGATACCCATCGAACACTAGGTCGGCGTACGCAAGGTCGTGAATGATAAAAATTCCCAGCTCGCGGCAAAGCGACACGACACGCTCGAAGAACGGCAGATCGACACACTGAGCCGTAGGGTTTGAAGGGAAATTTAAAATCAGCAGCTTTGGCCGCGGCTCCATGCGCGGCAATTCGTATTCCAGCTGCTCCAGCAGCGAATCCGCCGTGCCATCCTGCATCGGTATGCTCTGTACCTTCGATCCCGCAATCACCGGCCCGAAGATGTGAATCGGATAACTCGGGTTCGGAACCGCCACCGTATCTTCATCATCGAGCACCGCCAGGCAGAGGTGCGCAATACCTTCCTTCGACCCAATCGTCACAATCGCTTCGGTCTCCGAATCGAGGTCTACGTTGTACCGCGTTTTGTACCAGTTACAAATGGCGCGCCGCAGCCGCGGAATCCCCCGCGACAGCGAATACCGATGCGTTGCCGTCTTTTGCGCGGCCTCGATCAGCTTGTCCACAATATGCTTCGGCGTCGCCCCATCGGGGTTGCCCATCCCGAAGTCGATGATGTCTTCGCCCCGCCTCCGTGCCGCCGCCTTCAATTCGCTCGTTATGTTGAACACATACGCCGGCAACCGTGTCAGCCTTCGAAACTCTTCCATTGCAGTCCGCCTACTCCCGTCTACTTCGTTCTTTCCATCATGCCATCACTCGACGCACGCTCTGCCCCAGACGTACCGAAGCTACCAACACATCCAGTCCAAATAGCCTCATCGGTGAAGATCGGCGTTAATGATTGCTTTATTTCGCCACGAAAACCACCTGCACCGGCAAGTCCTTTGGCGGATAACACGCCGCATGATCGCAAGCCTGATAATGCAACGAGCCGTCGATCGTATGCCCGCCCGCCTCAGCCACCACAGGCAGTTCCACCGTGAACGCACCCGAGTAAACATCCAGCTTCTCCGCTGGACTAAACGTGAAGCTGTACGACGAGCCTGCTGGATACAACAAAGGCTCGGCCTTCACCCCCGCAGCAGGCTGTAGAGCTAGCTTGGTCGGAATCAGCAACTCCGACTTCGGCGTATGCGAGTTCACATGAAACCCATCCGCCACCTTGAACCGCAACTCCACCACGCTGCGCTTCCCCGCTGCAACCACCTGCTGTTCCTCCGCAAACACGACGTAAGACCTCGGCTTGCCCCCATGTGCATTCAGATCTCCAAGCTGCGCGAACAGTGACGGAGCCAGCACAAAGCAACCCGATAGTCCCGCCAGGCAGATCGCAAACCGCCTCACTGTCCACCCGCCGGCGCAGCGGCTCCCGAAGCGATGGTCTTCCTGATGTGCGCCTCGATCTCGTCCTTGCTTCCCAGCCCCGCGGTCTCCTCCACAATCACCCCGTTCTTATCGATATAGAACGACATAGGCAGATAGTCCAGCCCGCCGTATGCCGTCTGCACCTTTCCATCGGTCAGCAGAATCGGATAGGTTACACCTGTCTTCTGGGCCACCTTCGCAATCGCATCCTTGCCCGCATCCACGTCGTCCGCCAAGCCAAGAATCTCAAAACCCTGCGCCGCATACTGCTTGTGAAACTCCTCGAACCAGGGCATCTCGATCTTGCAAGGCCCGCACCAGGTCGCCCAGAAGTTCACCAGCACCGGCCGCCCCTTGTAGTCACTCAGAGAGACCTTCTTCCCATCCAGCCCCACCAGCGTGAACCCCGGAGCGACCTTGCCCCGCATCGTCGGTGCCGTGCTCTCAGACGCTCCAACTCCAGCCTGCCCGGCGTCCCCACCCTTATCGGGTACCAGCACCACATGGTTCGCTTGCGCCTGCTGCATCGCCAGCCGCCGCTCCCGCAGGTTGTGCCAGCCCGCCCACAACAGCAGCGCAATACCCAACACCATCACACCGAAGACCAGTCCACTTCGCTTCACGTCCAACATCCTTCCGGCGCCAATCTCACGCCACGTTCACTCTCATTGAGTTTAGACGCGAAAGCGAGCCTGGACCAATCCCGCATTCCAATGTGCCCAACGTCCTCTGCTAGCATCGACATGGCCGCCCTATGCCCAGCAATTCCGCCATCTCGTTACACCCACTCCGCCCCTCCGAGTTCGTGCGCATCGAAGCCGCGGCGCTCCACCAACTCGCCGACCGCCTCGACAGCACCCTCTCTGCTCCCTTCGCCGCCGCCATCGAACTCCTCCTCCAGTCCAACACCAAACGCGTCATCGTCACCGGCATCGGCAAAAGCGGCATCATCGCCCGCAAGATCGCCGCCACCCTTCGCTCCACCGGCACACCCGCTCACTTCCTCCACGCTGCCGAAGCCATACACGGCGATCTCGGCATGCTTGCCCCCGGGGACACCGTCCTCGCGCTCTCCTACAGCGGCGAAACCGAAGAGCTCCTCCGCCTCCTCCCCATTCTCAAGCGCCTCGACGCAACCCTCATCGCCCTCTGCGGCTGCAGCACCTCCTCTCTTGCGCAGGCCGCAGACATCTTCCTCGACGCCAGCGCCTCCAGCGAAGCCTGCCCGCTCAACCTCGCCCCCACCGCTTCGACCACCGTCATGCTCGCGCTCGGCGATGCCCTTGCTCTTGAAACCAGTCGCCGCCGCGGATGGCGCGCAGAAGACTTCGCAGACCTGCACCCCGGAGGCCGCATCGGACGCCGCCTGGCACGCGTTCGCGAACTCATGCACACCGGCGACGCCATCCCGCAAGTCGTCCCCTCCACCCCCATGCCCCAGGTCATCTACGAAATGTCGCGGAAAAAACTCGGCATGACCACCGTCGCCGAAGAAGGGCGCCTTGCCGGCATGATCTCCGACGGGGATCTCCGCCGTTTGCTCGAACGCGACGGCTCGCACGCACTGGAACACAACGCAGGCGAGATCATGAACCCGCTTCCCCTCACCATAGAAGGCAGCGCTCTCGCCTCCACGGCCCTCGCACTGATGGAAGACAAGAAGATCACGTCGCTCGTCGTGCTCGGGCGCGGCGGTCAAATTGAAGGCGTTGTCCACCTGCACGACCTTTGGACACTCCAGCTTGCGTGACCCGCATGTCCGGCAGAACATGATCACTTAGAATAGTGAGACCCACAGCAGCCCTCGCTCAAAAGAGCCGGAAGGTCACTCAGAACACATGCATCGCTGGTCTAAACTCTTTATTCCCACGCTCCGCGAAGCTCCTGCAGACGCCGAAGTCCCCAGCCACAAGCTCCTGCTCCGCGCCGGCTACATCCGCCAGCTCGGCGCCGGGATCTACAGTTATCTCTTCCTCGGCAATCGCTCCGTCAACAAGATCGTCGCCATCGTCCGCGAAGAGATGGACAAGATCGGCCAGGAGTTTCTGCTTCCCGCGCTCAATCCCAAAGAAGTCTGGGAAGCAAGTGGCCGCTGGTCCGGCATGGGCGACAACATGTTCCGCCTCAAAGACCGCAAGGGTGCGGAGCTTTGTCTCGCCATGACCCACGAAGAGGTCATGACCGACATCGCCCGCAAGGAGCTGCGTAGCTACAAGCAACTCCCGCAGATCTGGTACCAGATCCAGACCAAGTTCCGCGACGAGCCCCGCCCCAAGTCCGGCCTCCTCCGCGTCCGCCAGTTCCTCATGAAGGACGCCTACTCCTTCGACATCGACGAAGCCGGCCTCGACGCCAGCTACAAAAAGCACTACGACGCCTACGTCCGTATCTTCACCCGTTGCGGTCTGCAGTTCGTCGCCGTCGAAGCCGACTCAGGTGCCATGGGCGGATCCGGCTCGCAGGAGTTCATGGTCTACACCGAAGCAGGCGAAGACCTTATCGCCTCCAGTTCCTCCGGTTACGCCGCCAATCTTGAGAAGGCCACCAGTCGCCTCGCGCCGGTCGCAGACCTCGCCCCGACTGGCGATGGCCCGGAACTCGTGCACACCCCCGGCCACCGCACCATCGACGAGGTAGGATCCTTCCTCAACACGAAATCTCACCACCAGATGAAGACCATGGCCTACATTGCAGATCTGCCAGAGCCGGACCATGCGAAGATCGGCAAATTCCGACCGGTGGTCGCCTTCCTGCGCGGCGACCACACCCTGAATGAGACCAAATTAGCCGCCATCTCGGGCGGAGAACTTCGACCCATGACAGCCGAAGAGCTCCAGGCCACCTTCAACGCCCCCGCTGGCTATCTCGGCCCCATCGGCATCGAAGCCTCTCCACACCCGAAAAAACCAGGCACCCTCGTAGTCCTCGACAAAGCTCTCGAAGGCCGCACCAACCTCATCGCAGGCGCCAACAAAGAGGAGTACCACTTCCGCAACGTCACCCCCATGCGCGACTTTAAACCCACCCTGATAGCTGACGTCCGCAACGTCATAGAAGGCGAACCCGACCCCATCTCCGGCGAACCCTTGCGACTCGGCAAAGCCGTCGAAATCGGCCACATCTTCAAGCTTGGCTACAAATACTCGAAGTCCATGGGCGCCTCCGTCCTCAACCGCGACGGCAAAGAAGTCACTCCGATCATGGGCAGCTACGGCATCGGCATCGAACGAATCCTCACCGCAGCCATCGAATCTTCGGCTGCCCAAAACCAAGGCGCAAGCTACGCTCTCCACCCCGCAATCGCCCCGTTCCAGGCCGTCGTCACCATCACTAACGTCGGTGACGCCGCCTTACTCGCCGCCGGAGAAAAGATAGCGGCCAACCTTGAAGCCGCAGGCATCGACACCCTCCTCGATGACCGCGACGAGCGCGCCGGCGTCAAGTTCAAAGATGCCGATCTCGTCGGCATCCCCTTCCGCATCAACATCGGTCGCGGAGTCGCCGACGGCAAGGTAGAATTTCTGGATCGTCTCACAGGCCATACCGAAGAGCTCACGTTGCACGACGCAGCCGCCAGGGTAGCTTCCCGGATAACCTCTATGCTGCTCTAACTCCGCTCCCGCCGCCAGCAACGAAGCGTCAAACCGAAAGAAGCCTCGTGCCAGTCAAACTCAAATACGGCAGCAGCACACGCACTGCGGGGGGCTCGGATTTCCGATTCCGGCTTCTACGCGGCGCACTCCTTGTTGTCCTCGGGTTTCTGATCCTTGGCTCGGCCATCTTCGGCTACTTCTACTACCACTACCAAACGGTGGTCGACGACAGACTCGCCGCCGGCCCCATCTTCGCCAGCGTATCCCAGATCTACGCCGCACCCCGCGAAGTCCGCGACGGGCAGAAGCTCACCGCCTCCTCTATCGCCAGCGACCTTCGCAGCGCCGGGTACAACAGCAACACCCAACTCGGTACCTTCCAGCTCAACGGCGACAACATCTTCATCAAGCCCGGCACCGAAAGTTTCCACAACACCGACGGCGCCACCATCAACACCTCCGACGGCGTCGTGCAAAGCATCACCGCTGAAAACGGCGCCGCCCTTAGCGCATACGAGCTCGAGCCGCAGCTCATTACGGCCCTTTCCGAAGACAAGAACCGCACCAAACGCCGTCTGGTCACCTACGACGAGATTCCACCGCACCTCGTCCAGGCTGTCATCGCCATAGAAGACCGTAACTTCTTCCAGCACGGGGGCATCAACTACATGCGCATCGCCAAATGCGCGGTCGAAGACATCCTCCACCACCACATGAGCTGCGGCGGCTCGACCCTGACCCAGCAGCTCGCCCGCGGCTTTTTCCTCTCGCCGGAAAAGAAGATTACACGCAAGCTCCGCGAGATCATGATTACCTTCCAGCTTGAAGCTCGCTTCAACAAGAAGCAGATCTTTGAGATGTACGCCAACCAGATCAACCTCGGCCAGCGCGGAAGCTACGCCATTAACGGTTTCGGCGAGGCGGCGCAGACCTTCTTCGGGAAAAATCTCCAGCAGCTCGATCTCACCGAGTGCGCCCTCCTCGCCGGCACCATCCAATCTCCCAGCCGCCTCAACCCCTACCGTCATCCCGAGCGCGCCATGGAGCGACGTAACTTGGTCCTCGATTCCATGGTTGAAACCGGCGCCCTCACCGCAAGCCAGGCCGAACGCGCCAAGGCCGAACCGCTCCGCCTCGCGCCCCCCAACATCGACGCGAGCGAAGCTCCCTATTTCGTCGATCTCGTCCACGACCAGCTGGTTAAGCGCATCGGCGACCAGGATCTCTCGCACCAGAGCCTCCGCATCTACACCTCGCTTGACCCCGAACTGCAGCGCGCCGCCTCCGATGCCGTCGAAATCGGCATGAAAAACGTAGACGAACTCGTCCGCAAGCTCCACAAAACCCCTAAGGGCCAAGCAACGGGCCCGGTCACCTACCCTCAGGTCGCGCTCGTCGCCATCAATCCGCACACCGGCCAGATCCTCGCCCTCGTCGGAGGCCGCAACTACGGCGTCTCGCAGCTCGATCACGCGATGGCCCAGCGCCCGACCGGATCCATCTTCAAACCCTTTGTCTACGCCGCTGCCTATAACTCATCGTTGAACGGCCTGTCCCTTGGCGATGGCGGCGTCTTCACCGCGCTCACCCAGCTCAATGACGAAGAAACCACCTTCACCTTCGACAACGGCCGCCAGACCTATACGCCCAAAAATCTGATAAGCGGCTATCGTGGCGATGTCACAGCAGCCTATGCCCTCGCGCATTCGCTGAACGCAGCCACCATCCAGCTCGGCCAGAAGGTCGGCTTCGACAACGTGGCTGCCCTGGCCCGCGCCTCCGGCATCGTCAACGCCCGGGGCACCCCATCGGTTGCTATCGGTACGTACAACGCCACCCCGATTGACATGGCCGGGGCTTACACCGTCTTCGCCAACAACGGCGTCCACCTCACCCCCTGGATGGTGGCTTCGGTCCGCAACCCGAATGGCGACATCGTCTCCGACTTCTCTCCCGAAGCCAAGCAGGTTATGGACCCCCGCGCTGCCTATCTCACTGAGTCGCTTCTGGAAGGCGTGATGAATTATGGCACCGCCGCCGGCGTCCGCGCACGTGGTTTCAGTGCTCCCGCCGCAGGCAAAACCGGCACCAGCCACGACGCCTGGTTTGCCGGCTATACCTCCAATCTCATCTGCATCATCTGGGTTGGCAACGACGACTACACCGACATAAAAATGGAAGGTGCCCACGCCGCCGCCCCTATCTGGGCTGAGTTCATGAAGCGCGCCATCCAGCTTCCGCAATACTCTGACGTCAAGGCGTTCATCCCTCCGACAGGCATTACTACCGTCCGGATCGACAAGAACACCAGCCTTCTGGCCGACTCCACCTGCCCCGAAAACAATCTCTACGTCGCCTTCCTCGACGGCACCGCGCCCGTAAACACCTGCAGTCAGATGAGCGAAAATCCACAAAACTTCATCCAGAAGATCTTCGGGCTCGGAAGCAAATCACCCGGCGTAAACATGCCGCCCCCGCCAACCCCGATCGTCCGCGCCGCGCCCAACACCCCGCCCGACGGCAACGCCCCCGACACCACGCAGCCTCCCGCTCAACCGAAGAAAAAGAACTTCTTCCAGAAAATGTTCGGTGGCGGCAAGGACAAAAGCCAGCAGCAGCAACAGTCCCAACCTCCGCAGTAAATTATCTGCACAACAAAGGCATCACCGCTTCGCCCCCGGGGCAACCGAATCCAGTTCGAGATTGAGCTCAAGTACATTTACCCTCGCCTCTCCCAAAAATCCAAGCTGCCGTCCCTCCGTATGCGCCGCAACTAAGCCTCTCACCCGCTCCTCCGATAGATGCCGTGCCTCCGCGATACGCCCCACCTGAAACTCCGCCGCTGCCGGCGTAATGTCAGGATCAAGGCCGGACGCGGAAGCTGTGACCAGGTCAATCGGCACCTCCGCCCCCGGATGGTCCACCTGCAGCGTGGCAACATCCCCCGCCACCCGGTCGATCAGCTTTTTATTCGTTGGCGCATAGTTCGAGCCCGAAGAGTTCGCCGCATCGTACCCACTCCCCGCAGCCGAAGGCCGGGAGTGGAAGTACTCCGCACCCGTAAATTGCTGGCCGATGATGCGCGACCCCAGAATCTGGCCGTCGCTCCGGCGAATCAACTGCCCATTTGCCTTATCTTTGAACAAAACCTGCGCCAACCCGGTTACAGCATATGGATAAGCAATCCCAAACAGGATCGTGGTCACCAGCGTATACAACACAGCGGTTATCAAATGACGTCGCATTGCCGTTTCCCTTCAGGCCAGATGAATGGCAGTAATAAGTAGGTCGATTAGCTTGATCCCAAGGAACGGCGCCACAATCCCGCCCACTCCATACAGCAACAGGTTGCGCCGTAGCAGAGCTTCTGCCGACATCGCCTTATAGCCCACTCCGCGAAGCGCCAGCGGAATTAGAAATACAATGATCAACGCGTTGAAAATCACCGCAGAAAGAATTGCCGACTGCGGCGTCTTCAGGTGCATGATATTCAGCGTATTCAACACAGGAAAGGTCGCCGCAAACATCGCCGGAATAATCGCAAAATATTTCGCAACATCGTTCGCAATCGAAAATGTGGTCAAGGCCCCCCGCGTCATCAGCAGTTGCTTCCCAATCTCCACAATCTCAATCAGCTTGGTAGGGTTTGAGTCGAGATCTACCATGTTCCCCGCCTCTTTTGCCGCCTGCGTGCCGGTATTCATGGCTACGCCCACATCGGCCTGCGCCAGCGCCGGAGCATCGTTGGTCCCATCGCCCGTCATCGCCACTAGCTTTCCCTCACCCTGCTCCCGCTTGATCAAGTCCATCTTGTCCTTGGGCTTGGCTTCGGCAAGAAAATCGTCCACACCGGCCTCACGCGCAATCGCCGCAGCAGTCAACGGGTTGTCGCCCGTAATCATGATCGTGCGTATGCCCATCGCGCGGAGCTGCGCAAACCGCTCCTTCATCCCGCCCTTCACGATGTCCTTGAGGTGGATTACGCCGAGAGCCTGGCGATTCTCGGCCACCACCAGTGGTGTGCCTCCACTGCGAGCCACCGTCTCGACCGCGCTTCGAACCTCATCGGGAAGCGTGCCGCCATTTTCCTTCAAGAACGCCGCAATGGCATCAGTAGAGCCTTTGCGGATAATGCGCCCGTCCAGATTGACACCCGACATACGGGTCACTGCGCTGAACGGAACAAACTCCGCCTGCAGTTCGCTCAGTTCACGCCCACGCAGCCCATACATCTCCTTCGCCAGGACCACAATGCTGCGCCCCTCCGGAGTCTCGTCCGGAAGAGAGGAAAGCTGCGCTGCATCCGCAAGCTGGTCCTTGCTCACCCCCGGCGCGGGAATGAACTCCGAAGCCTGCCGATTGCCCAGCGTAATCGTACCCGTCTTATCCAGCAGCAGCGTGTTCACATCTCCCGCAGCTTCCACCGCACGTCCTGACATCGCCAGTACATTGTGCTGTACCAGGCGATCCATCCCGGCAATCCCGATGGCAGAAAGCAGCCCGCCGATCGTCGTAGGAATCAGGCACACCAGAAGCGAGATCAGCACAAATACCGTTTGTGGCGCGGCGGAGTAGATCGCAATCGGCTGCAGCGTCACCACCGCAAGCAGAAATATAATTGTTAGGCCCGCCAGCAGGATGTTCAATGCAATTTCGTTCGGGGTCTTCTGGCGTTCAGCTCCTTCGACGAGCGCAATCATCCGGTCCAGAAACGTCTCCCCCGGATTAGAGGTTATTCGCACCGTAATCTGGTCCGACAACACCCGCGTGCCCCCCGTAACCGCCGAGCGATCTCCTCCCGCCTCGCGAATCACCGGTGCCGACTCCCCCGTAATCGCGGACTCGTCCACCGATGCCACTCCTTCAATTACCTCGCCATCACCTGGGATCATGCTTCCGGCCGGAACGAACACCACGTCCCCAGAACGCAATTGCGAACTAGGCACCTGCTCCATCTCTCCACCCTGCCGTAAGCGCATGGCAGTCGTCTCGGACTTCGCACGGCGCAACGCATCCGCCTGTGCCTTGCCGCGACCCTCCGCCATCGCTTCCGCGAAGTTCGCAAACAGCACCGTGAACCATAGCCATAAGGTAATTTGCAAATCGAACCCAAGCGCGTTCTTATGGGCTATCAGATCGCGAACAAGATAAATCGTGGTGATGACGCTTCCTATCTCCACGACGAACATCACAGGATTCTTCATCATCGCGCGCGGGTTCAACTTCGCCAACGCATCGACTAATGCGCGACGCACAATGTTCGTATCCCAGAGCGAGCGCTTTCGTGTATTTGCCATAGTATTTTGCTTTCTTTCCTAGAAACTTTTTCCGGCATGCATCAACAGGTGTTCAAGAACGGGACCAAGCGAAAGCGCAGGGAAAAAGGTAAGCGCGCCAACAATCAAAATCACCCCAACCAGCAAAACCGTAAACAGCGGCGTATGCACTGGGAATGTGCCGGGTGAAGGCGGAACCAGCTTCTTACTAGCAAGGCTGCCCGCAACCGCCAGCATGGGAACGATCATCAAAAATCGCCCCACCAGCATCGCGACCCCGAGAGACAGGTTGTACCAGTGTGTGTTCGCGCTCAGCCCCGCAAATGCCGATCCGTTGTTTCCCGTAGCTGAGGAATACGCGTACAGGATCTCCGACAACCCATGAGGACCGGCATTTCCAAGCGCAGACAAGCCTAGGTTTGGCATCATCAGCGCCAGCGCAGTAAACACGAGAATGGAGAGTGGGAAGATCAGCACGTACAGCATCGCCATCTTCACATCGAAAGACTCGATCTTCTTTCCCAGGTACTCCGGCGTGCGACCCACCATCAGCCCCGCGATAAATACTGCGAGCAACACAAAAATCAACATTCCGTAGAGCCCCGCGCCGACCCCGCCGAAGATCACCTCTCCCAGCATGATGTTGACAAGGGGAACGAGCCCTCCAAGCGGCATGAACGAATCATGCATGCCATTCACCGCCCCGCAGCTCGCGTCCGTGGTCACTGTGGCAAACAGGGCGGAGTTCGCGATGCCGAAGCGAACCTCTTTCCCTTCCATGTTGCCGCCCGCCTGGGTAGCGCTCACATGCTGATTGACCGCATGCAGCAGAGGATTGGGCTGAGCTTCTGCATAATATGCGACCAGCACACCGGAGAAGAACAGGATCGACATCGCGCCAAATACCGCCCATCCGTGCTTTGGCGCTTTCGTCATCCGGCCTAACGTAACCGTCAGCGCGCCCGGTATCAGAAAGATCGAGAACATCTCCAGCAAATTGGACAGTGGCGTCGGATTTTCAAACGGATGCGAACTGTTCGCATTGAAGAATCCTCCGCCGTTCGTTCCCAGCATCTTGATCGCTTCCTGCGATGCCACCGGCCCCTGCGCAATGCTTTGCGTGGTGACGACCTGGGTTGTCGTCTTCCCGTCTGCTGCGGCGGCCGTCATACTCTGCGCCTGCACCAGCGTCGCTTGGTCGTAGGGACGAAAGTTCTGTACTACGCCTTGTGAAACCAGCACAAGCGCATAGATCAGGCAGCCAGGCAACAGTACCCATAGTGACGCCCGCGTCGTATCCACCCAGAAATTGCCGAGCGTCTTCGACTCCTTCCTCGCAATCCCGCGTATCAGCGCAACAGCCAGTGCCATGCCCACGGCTGCAGAAAAAAAGTTGTGGTAAGCCAGCGTGAGCATCTGTGTTAGATAGCTCATCGTCGCCTCAGGCACATACGCCTGCCAGTTAGTATTGGTCGTAAACGAAGCCGCCGTGCTCCACGCCAGGTCAGGAGCGACCCCAGGGAGGTGCTGCGGATTTAACGGCAACACATGCTGCAGCCGTTCAATCGCATACGTCGCCAGCATCGATACGAGACTGAAAAGCAGCATCACGCCGGCATACTCCGTCCAGCGCATCTCGTGCGCCTCATCGACACCGGTCATCCTGTAAATCAGCTTCTCCACCGGCCGGAATACCCTGTCGGCGAAGGTGTGCTCACGCTCAAATACCCGAGCCATATAAACGCCCAAAGGTTTCGCGCAGACAAGCACGAGGGCAAAGAAGAAGAAGATCTGAAACCATCCGTTAGCTGTCATGAAAAATTGAACTCCTGAGAACTCACTAGAAATTTTCCGGGCGCAAAAGAGCGTAAACCAGGTAGAGAAACAGTGCCGCGATAATCACGCCCAAAAGAATCATCTCCGTCATTAACGCTTCTCCTTTGTTCCCAGCCTGCGACACCCCCTGGTGTAAGCAGTAGCGATCCAGAAAAAAATTACGCTTGCCGTAACTAATCCTATATCCCACATATTCGCAACTCCCTTTAGCATTAAAAGTGATAGATTAAGTCGCCTGCAAGCGTACCTTGGCTCTTCTTGGTGGGCGCACCCTGCACACCGCCAGTAAAAGGGCTGTCGTAAGCCGGCTGATCGTATGCATGTTCATATCGCACTTCGGGGCGGAAAGTTACTGTACTTCCAAGCCAGAAGTTGAATCCCACCAGATGCTCGCTATACCTTGTTTTGGTCCCCGTACGTTGACCGCGAAGATCATCCACGAACTCGTTACGTATGTTCAGCGAAGCGTGGTGATGGTCGAACTCGTGCTCGACATAGTTCACAAAAGCGTAGTCGGGAGCATAGCAATGCTGCGCTGTCGCATTGCAGTACGCTCCATTTGCGCCCGTAATAAACCCCGGAGACGTCACCAAGCCCAGATAGTTATTGTTCGGCACGTCTCGCTCGTATTGATACCATGCCTCGGTGCTCGTATGCCAGGTTGCATTGATCTTGTGATAGTACGTCAGGTAGTACCCCGATACATTGTTATAGGAATACTTCGCCGAGTTCAACGAGTTTGCGCAGAAGTAAAGATTGTTCCCACCATCGCTCCAGGTGTAGGCAGCGCTGAAATTTCCCGTCAGCTTTGCGCCTCGCGCCCACGGTGCGGTCTCGCATCCTGCTGAGACTCCTCCCTGGACCGTCCAGTGCGTGCTTAGCTTGGTCGTCAGGTTCACTCCGTGCTGCGTATAGCAATCAAATGTGTAGAGAATGGAGTGACTATAGGTGTAGTTGTTAGGAGCTAGCTGAGCTTCAATGTCCGGCAAGGAAATATAACGGCCTATGCGAAGGTCGGAACCCATCCCAAGCTTGGGCAAGTAAATATCGGCGTAGTACATTACCTCGTCGAATCCATACGTGTTTCCAGCTCCGTGCGAGAGCAACTGTTGACTGAACACTCCCTTCGCCGTCGTGTACCGGTAGTCCAGCCCATAAAGACTCGTCAATCGAAAACCCCAGTCGACGTGTTCCTTCTGTACCGTATTTGGCAGCCGCTCGAAATACAGAGCCGCCTGGTCTAATTGAATCGAATTGGGAATGACGTCATAGGCGGTCTGGTTGTTGGCATACTTTCCTTTGTTGGACGTGCTTGCATTGCCGCCAATATCAATCCAGCCATACACCTTCACGCGACTTTTGTTCTCGTTGATGGCCTGCATCAACATGTAGCTCTGATAATCCGGCGCTCCGATCACGACAGTTCCGCCGATGGGCCAGTCCGCACTCGGAAAAGGAGGCGAGTTCAGTGGAGCAGAAGTCTCCCGCCTTTCCTGTGCAGGCGGGACCGGCGCGCCATTTGAGTCTGCCGTCCAGTCATCGAGATACGCATGTCCAAGCCGAGTGAGAAACCCCCGCTTCTCTGGAGGCGCAACAGGTATGCCGCGCGCACCGGAATCCGGCCCGTTGGTCTGCAGCCCAGCCATCGTTGCCTCACCCAAGGCGTAGGCTGATGTCGATGAGGTCCACTGTGGTCCTTCCAGGCTTACTGTTGCGGCAACTGTCCGGTCGCGTGCTGGCGCGGAGGCCGGAAAGCCAGCCTCTGCGACTGCAAAATTGCCAAACGATGTGAGTGCGATAACGGCCGCTGTTACATGTACGATCAGTGTCTTACGCATAGAGAAATATGGCCGCTTCCTTAGCGAACGGCCATGACCCTATAAAAATCCTTTCGGCGTAAAGAGTAAGTAGGGAATTCGTAAAGAAACCATAACGAACCTACGTTTCATCACTTCCCGTTGGCCTGAACCGGTACCCAACCCACGGTTCAGTCAGGATGTATCGCGGCTCATCGGTGGTTTCCACCTTCTTCCGAAGTTGCCCGATATTCACACGCAGATACTCCGGTTGGTCTGCATTCGTCCCCCAGACACTGTGCAGTAGCGTCCGGTGCGTCAGGACCTGCCCCGGATGACGTGCAAGACATACCAGCAGATCGAACTGCTTTGGCGTCAGGTGTACATCCTGTCCGCGAATGTTCACGCGGTGTTGCGGCACATCGATCAGAAAATCTCCCAATTCGATCACCGGCGCTTCCTCTTCAGCCGTGATGCTGGAACGTCGAAGCTGCGCCCGAACGCGCGCCTGCAGTTCCTGGATACTGAACGGCTTGGTCACATAATCATCCGCCCCGGCGTCGAGGGCTTCAATCTTCATCCGGTCCTGATTACGCACCGAAAGCACAATAATGGGCACTTCGGACACCAACCGAATCTCTCGGCACAGCTCCACCCCATTCATCTGCGGCATCGAAACGTCGGTAATCACAAGATCAGGCTTCCAGTCATGAACAACCTGCATACCCTCCACACCGTTCGCCGCAACCCGCAGAGAGTATCCCTGGGTGGACAGCGCGGTACGCAGAACCCGTGTAATCTGCGGCTCATCGTCCACGACAAGTATCTTTGGCTGCTCACGTCCACTCTGCTTCATTCGCGCTCCACATGTTGTGTCACGATGTGAACATCTACATTCGGCGACTCTTTCAGAAAATGTTGGATCGCCCAGTAATACAGGTACTTGCGAAATCCATGCACTGCCGTGCGTCCAAAAACAACATGCGTAATCCGCTTCTCGCGAACAAAAGCTGCGGCTGTCGTGGCTACGGTCTTGCCTTTTCGCGTCACGATCTCAGCATTTAGATTCGCTGCGAATTGCATGTTTCCCGCCAGCGTCGCCTTATCCTCGTCTTCCAGCTCTTCGCCTGTATCGACATGCAGCACGAACAGCTCGCCTCCTACTCCTTCTGCCACACGCGCTCCACGCGCTATCAGCATTTGCGACGAAGTGTTCGCGCTGATGCATACCGCCACACGCTCACGCACAGCCCAATGAGCGTCAATGCGCTTAGCGTCCATATACGCGGTCAGCGTGCGATCGACTGCTTTGGTCACATGCTGCAGCGCGAGCTCCCGCAGCGCAATCAGGTTTCCTCTACGGAAGAAATTTGCGAGCGCCTTTTCAGCTCGATCTGTGCCATAAATATCCCCTCGCCGCATCCGGGTCTGCAGCGCCTCCGGGGTCAAATCGGCCATCACAATCTCATCGGCCCGCTGCACCAGCCAGTCCGGCACGGTCTCCCGAATCGCAATGCCCGTCACGCTCTGCACCGTCGGCGCGACACTTTCAATGTGCTGCACATTCATCGTCGCCAGTACATCGATATTAGCTGCAAGCACATCGAGCACATCTTCGTAGCGTTTCCTATGCTTGCTGCCTTCTATATTCGTATGCGCAAGCTCGTCGATCAGTACAATCTGCGGTCGGCGCGCCAGGATGCCGTCCAGATCCATCTCCTGAAATAAAACACCCTTGTATCCGATCTGCCGCAAAGGCACTTTTTCCAGCTGTTCCGCCAGCTCCGCGGTCCGGGGGCGCCCGTGTGTCTCCACGAGACCGATCACAACGTCCTCGCCGCGTTTGTGTCGGCGTATCGCTTCACTCAGCATGTTATACGTCTTGCCTACACCAGGCGCATAACCAAGAAACAGCTTGAACGTTCCCCGCGTCTTCTCAGGCGCAACCTTCTCCAACCACTCCTCTGGACTCTTCGCTCCCGGATTCGCGTTCTCTCGAATCGACATAAAGCTAATATATGGGAGTGCAACGAAGACTTGTGCAGCCTACCCTCCGATACACACTATCCACGGCAACCGTCGCTGTCATCGTAGCCATCTATTTCCGCTGGCTGCACGTCAACGAAACCACCGTCGCGCTTACGTTTCTCGTCGGCATACTGGTCGTCGCCGCGAACTGGGGCCTGCGCCATTCCATCTATCTCTCGGTGTTATCCGCGCTTGCGTTCAATTTCTTTTTTCTGCCGCCGATTTTGACCTTCACCATCGGCGACGGTCGCAACTGGATCGCGCTGTTTGCGTTTCTTCTCACGAGCATCGTGGCCAGCCAGCTTGCGGAACGCGCGCGCAGGGAAGCACAAATCTCACACGGCCGCCAACGCGAGGCCGAACGCCTGTACGAGTTCAGCCAGCAGATGCTCGTAAGCGCAAACGTCATTGACCTTATCAACGTGCTGCCCCGCATCATCGCTTCGACCTTCAACCTCGCCGGGGCAGCTGTTTATCTGCGCGAGAAAGATCGCATCTATCGATCCAGTCCAAATTACATGGATGTCACCGCGGCCGAACTTCGCGATGCTGCATTCTCGCGAGACCATCGTCACGACGAAACCAGGCGCGTCACTCTCGTCCCGATCCTTCTGGGCACCCGTCCCATCGGGGCCGTCGGTCTCACCGGTAGAGGCACCTCTCCGGAGGCGCTGGACGCCGTATGTGGGCTCGCTGCCATCGCCATCGAGCGTGCAGGAGCTGTAGAAAGCCTTACCCACCTCCAGGCATCCCGGGAAAGTGAACGCCTGCGCAACGCCCTGCTCGACTCCGTCGCACACGAGTTGCGAACACCGCTCACCTCGATCACCGCCGCCATCACCAGCCTTCGCGGAGACCTACTGCTCAACCCCGAACAACGCGACGAGATGATGCAGGTTATCGAAGAAGAGGCAGCCCGCCTGAACCACCTCGTCGGTCAGGCCATGGAAATGGCCGATCTGGAAGCCAGCGAGATCAAGCTGGACCAGAGCCTGCACTCCATGCGCGAAGCCGCCCAGCGGGCAATCGAAACGCTGCAGATCCCCTTGCGAACTCACCCGGTCGATATCCGTCTACCTGACTCACTGCCTCTAGTGCCGATGGATCTAGAACGCGTTGCCAAGGTACTTCAGCATCTGCTCGAAAATGCCGCGAAGTACTCCGAAGAGACAAGTCCCATCTTCATCAGCGCCGAGGTAGCCGACGGGTACATCATCACGAGCGTTGCAGATCGCGGCATCGGCATCGACGACTTTGAGAAGTTGTTGATCTTCGACAAGTTCTACCGAGGCCAGGGCCAGCGCTACCGCGTTCAGGGCACCGGCATGGGTCTTGCCATTGCTAAAACCCTCGTCGAAGCGCATGGCGGATCACTAGAAGTCACCAGCCAACCGGCGCGAGGATCCGTGTTCTCCTTCCGCCTCCCGCTCCAGCACTAGCCCTATTCGCGTACCATCCTGCTTCGCCAAACCACGGTTCAGGTGCGCGCAGCCACCCACGGCGAAGCATTCATCCTCTCGGACCCGGGTTCCAGACACGACATTGCGTCCGCCACATACTACGTCAGCACCCGACCTTTCCCCTCTTCACCACCTGCGCCCTCCCCACAGGAGCATCCCTCCCTTCCATTCCAACCCACGGCTGGCACTCCGGACACCAATAAGTGGACCGCGCCTGCACCCCCTGCTTGCGCATCATAATTCGCGTCCCACACCTTCTACACTCCTGCCCTTGCCGCCCGTACACCCAAAGCCGCTCCTCTCGATTCGAGGCATGCGTCGTTCTTCGATTACCGGAATAGGTCACAATCCCATCGCCCTTCCCATCCACCACATTTGCCCTCATATACCTCTGCGAAAACTCAACCATCGCCTCCATCTCACGCAGAGCAATTGTTCTCAACGCACGAAACGGATTCACCCCCGCGGCAAAGGCCACCTCACTCTTGTACACATTTCCCAGCCCAGCCAGCACCCTCTGGTTCAGCAGCACCACCGCAATCTCCGCATCAGGTTGCTCTCGCGCATACGCCACCAGCCGAGCCATTCCACCCTCCACCGTGAACTCGTCCGACAGGATATCCGGCCCCAGCTTCGGCACCTGATCGCTCCTCTCCAACGACCGCGCCGTATGGAACTCCGCCACCGGTACATTGAACCCGACCGCCTCCCACTCCGCCGTGCGAATGACCACCCGCATCCGGGACCGTTCTATCTGCCACCTCTCGCCCGTCCGATAAAGATGCCAGCTTCCACTCATCAACATGTGTGTCACTAAAATCAAATCACCGGAAAAATAAGTTAAACACCACTTTCCCCGCGACTCCACCTTCTCCACTGTCCTGCCCATCAGCGGCGTGTCGTCATCCACCCGCGCCAGCTTCGCCAATCCCGTCTCAAATCCCGTCACTACCTTGCCGCCAAGAGCCTTCTCAAGCGCTCGCGCCGTCCGATAAATTGTGTCCCCTTCAGGCATTATGACCTCGGCGAATTCTAATCTCATCAGTTACGATGCTGCTTTTGGCGATAGGCTATCTGTATGGCTTTGCTCAATTTTTGGAAGAATTCTAAAGAAGATGTCCTAAGTCTCAAAATCGATCAGGTTGTTTCCAACGCCGGAGACGGAAATGTACGCGATGCCTCTATCTGCGCCACAGAACTTCGCGAATATTTCAGTCAGTGTCCCGCAGACCGCCTTTTCGGCTATGCGCAACAATGCCTAGAGAAGTCGTTCACAAATAGCGGGCTGGTACTGCAAGATATCGTTAATGGGCTCGGTCGCAGGCTGGACTTTGACGTGGAGAACGGCTTGTATCGCGGTAAGCCTGGTGCGATCGGATTCGATGGAATTTGGCGTGCAAAAGGAGAACCGGATCTCATCATCGAAGTCAAAACGACCGATTACGTGACAATCGATTTAGATACTCATGCCGGATATAAAGAACGGCTTCTCACCGCCGAAAGAACAACGAAGGACGCTTCTACGTTGATTGTTGTTGGACGAGAAGACACTGGAGCAATAGAGGCGCAAATTCGAGGCTCGCGTTACGCTTGGGATATGCGACTAATCAGCGTCGAGAGTCTCATTCGTCTTGTGAAGATACGAGAAAAATCCGATGACGCAACAACAATGAAACAAATCAGACAGCTACTTCAGCCTTTTGAATACACTAAGATTGATCGGATCATCAACGTAATATTCACCACAACCCAGGATGTTGAAAGCCATCAGGAATTGGAGTCTGCAAGCGAAATAGAAGTAGTAGAAAGAGTAGTCAACCGCCAGGCACGAACAAACCTTGAAGAATTGAACGCTAAGCGACAGCAAACCGTAGCGGCCTTTTCCGATTTGAAAGATCAGCCTCTCATTCGGCGAAGTATCACATTGTTCTCAAGTCCGGATAAGAAGTTTCGCGTTTGCTGCGCTGTCTCAAAAAGATACCAGGATGATTATCAGCCTTATTGGTATGCTTATCATCCTGCGTGGAACGAATTCTTAGCCGGCGGCGATGATTCCTACTTCCTACTCAGTTGTATGGATCGAGAAGAAGCGTTCGCAATTCCATTTCACTGGCTCCGGGACAATTGTAGGAATCTAAACACCACGGAACGTGGTGAAAAATCCTACTGGCATATTCCTATAACGCTTCTTCCGGGAGGCCTTTTGGCAATCAACACTTCTAGAATCGGCGCTAAAACTTCCTTAGATGGATATTGTTTCAGTTTACGAAGCCACAAAAGCAAAACACTCTAGGTATTCGGCCTCACCTCGCCCCTTTGGCCCGGCAGCGGTGGCAAGCCTCTCCGCACATTAAACCCCATCGCGCCCGCCGCAAACCCCGCATCCAGCAACGCCCTCGCCATTCCATGCTCCGCCACAGCCACCCCATTCACACTCGCAATCAACATCCCCCCCCGCCCATCCGCGTCCTCCTGATCCCGCCCCCGTGCCACAAGAAACTCTGCCAAGCTCCGCATCACCTGCGAACGCTGCGGCTCCTCTTCCGGCAGAAACACCTGAAGATTCGGGTTGCCCCGCCGCAAATATGCCACTAATGCCCCATCGCACAAGATCACTCGCGCTCCCACACTCCGCGTCAGCGAAGAACCCTCATCCGGAGCCGCCGGCCAACGCAGCAACGCACCGTAAGGATTCGCCGGATCGGTCGCCGCCAGTTGCAGCATCTCGCTCTTTTCCCCCTGCTGTGAACCCCGCAACGACCGCAACAGATCCACCGCAGCCGGCATCGCAAACTGCGTCGCACCCAGGTCCGCCGCAAAGTACCCTCGCCGGACTTTCCCACTCTCTTCAAGAGCCTTCATCACGTCATAGATTGCGGAGAAGCCACCCGGCAGGTTCTCCGCATGGGCCGTCTCGCGAAACACCACACCATACCTCGTCAATAACTGTTGCGCGATCGCAAAACTCCACTCCGTACCCGGCCTGTCCCTTGCAAATGCCGCCGCATTCAACGCCCAGCGTCCTTGGGCCGTAGGCGGCGTAGTCCTTCGCGAACGAAAACCCGCCTGCTGATGCACCCTCCGCCCCGGCTTCTTCGACCCGGTCCCCGCTGGCCGCTCGCAGTATGCCCGTAGCGCTGCCAGACCGTCATTCGTTAGCACTCCCTTCCAAACCAGGTTCCACAATGCATCCAGAGTCTCGCCCGGATAGCCGCCCCCCACACCATCATGCAGATCCTGAAAAAACGAAGCCCCCCGCAGTTGCAAGTGAGCGATGATCGCCTCTTCCCGGCTGACCTCACCCGCTGGCACAACCATGGCGTTCCCATTCTCATCCCGCATCGAACGTGCCGCAGGCTGCACCGGAGCAACCGGACACAGCGCACCCAGCTTGTCCGCCAGGTACAGTCCAATCCGTCCGTCTTTCTCCCCAATCGGATCGAATCCCACCCACACCACCTCGCCCGCCGCAATCAGCATATCCAGATCCGAGGCCTTGTACCCCACCAGCCGCGCAGGCAGTATCTCCGTCTCCAGAATCGAAGCCGGAAGGGGCGCCCCTTGCAGGTTCTCGATAACATCCAGCAGCGCATCGAGCCCCCGCCGCGGCTGAACCACACCCTGCCATCGCGTAAATAACCGCGCCAGCGTCCTCTGCTCGACCGGCTCCACTTCCTTACGTAAGCGCGCCAGTGACTTTCTACGAATGGTGCGCAATACCTCCTCATCGCACCACTCGCGATGTATCCCGCCCGGTCGAAATCCACCTTCTACCACGCGGCCCACTTGCACCAGCCGCTGCAGCACCACCTCTACGCTCTCGAGCGGCAGCTCAAATCGCAACGCGCATTCCGCCGTCGTGAACGGACCATGCGTCCTCGCAAACCTCCGAATAATATCCACCATGGCATCCGGCATCTCTTCCAGAAACGCCGTCGGCAGACCCGGCGGAAGCGGCACGCCCAGCGCATCGCGATACCTCGCCGCATCCTCTACCGCAACCAATCTCTTCTCCGCAGCCACCTGTACTTCCAGCACCCGCCGGGCGCGCATCAGCTTTACCACGCTATCTGCAACTTCATCGGTTACACATCGTAGCCGCAGCTCACTCCGCGATAAATCCCCAATCCGCAGCAGCAGATCGTGCACACCGTCCGCGTTCCGGGCGCGGTACGTCTCCGCCACACATTGCAGCTGCTCTTCCGTCTCTTCGATCGCGTGCACATCCAGCAGTTCGCGAAGGTCCGCATCTCCCATCAACTCGCGCAGCTGGTCCTGGTCAATCGAAAGCGCCTGTGCCCGCCTCTCCGCCAGTGGAGCATCGCCGTCATAGATATAGTTCGCCACGTAGCTGAACAGCAGCGCCGAAGCAAACGGGCTCGGCGTCCGCGAATCTGCCACATGCACACGCAGGGTACGATTCTCGACACTCCGCAAAATCTCCATCAGCGCCGGCATGTCGAACACATCCCGCAGACACTCGCGATACGCCTCCAGCAGAATCGGAAAGCTGGGATACCGGCTGGCCACGCTCAACAAGTCGTACGCTCGCTTCCTCTGCTGCCACAGCGGAGTCCGCCCATCCGCCCTCCGCCTGGGCAGCAACAACGCCCGCGCCGCGCTCTCGCGAAACTTGGCCGCAAACAGCGCCGTCGAACCCAACTGCCGCAACACCAGTTCCCCCGCCTCCTGCGCCTCCATCAAGATCGGTTCCACCGCGGGTGCCTCCTCGGTTTCAGGAAAGCGCAGCACAAAGCCGTCCTCCGACCACATCGTCTCCACCTCCTGCCCGCCCGTCGCGCGCAGCTTCGCGGTCACGGCCATCGCCCACGGCGCATGCACCCTGCTGCCAAACGGCGTCAGCACGCACACCCGCCAGTCCCCGAGTTCATCCCGTACCCGCTCAATCACAATGTTGCGGTCGTCTGGAACGACAACGGTGGCCAGCTCCTGGTCCGTCAGATACCGCAGCACATTCTCCGCCGCACCTGCCTCCAGATCGTGTTCGTTGACCAACCGCGTCACCGCCACGCTCTGCGGAGCATCCCGCAACTCCCGTATCAACGCCCCGATTCTGCGTCCAAACTCCAACGGGCGCCCCGCCTGGTCTCCATGCCAGAACGGCATCTTTCCCGCCTCGCCAGGAGCCGGCGTTACCAGCACGCGGTCATGTGTAATCTCATCGATCCGCCACGCCGAAGCCCCCAGAATAAACGTGTCTCCCGGTCGGCTCTCGAACACCATCTCCTCATCCAGCTCGCCTACCCGCACCGGCTTCGATCTCTCTCCCGCAAGAAACACCCCATACGTCCCGCGATCCGGAATCGTACCTCCGTTCAAGATCGCAATCCGTTTCACCCCAGCTCGCGGTGTAATCCAGTTCCGCGTCCTGTCCCACGTAACCCTAGGCCGCAGCTCGCCAAACTCATCCGATGGATACCGCCCCGCCAGCATATCCAGCACGCCATCGAACACGCCTCTGCTCAACCCCGCAAACGGCGCAGCCCCACGGACCAGACCAAACAACGCTTCATACGAGATACCCGGACTCTCCTCTTCTTCGGTCATATGCTTTGTCCTTCGCTCGGCGTCTGCCACACCCAGCGGAGGATGCGCAATCACAGCCACCATCTGCTGCGCAAGCACATCCAGCGGATTGCGCAGAAATCGTGTCGACTCCACATGGCCCTCATGCATCGCCCGCGTCACCGCCGCGCACGCAATCAAATCCGCCCTGTACTTCGGAAAGATGATTCCGTGCGAAGGCGCGTCCACCTGGTGCCCCGCCCTGCCAATCCGCTGCATCCCGCTTGCCACGCTTGGCGGCGCTTCAATCTGGATCACCAGGTCGATTGCACCCATATCGATGCCCAGCTCGAGTGAAGACGTCGCCACAAGCGCCTTAATCTTTCCGGCCTTCAGCAGCTCTTCAATCTCCGTCCTTTGTGCCGCAGCCAGCGAACCATGATGCGCGCGCGCAATCGCCTCCCCTGCCAGTTCGTTCAAGGCACCCGCAAGCCTTTCCGCCACACGCCGCGCGTTCACAAAAATCAGGGTGGACGTGCGGCCGCGAATAATTTCCAGCAGCCGCGGATGGATCGACTGCCAAATTGAAGTTCTCTTCGGCCCTTGCGAAGCCGGCCCACTCGGCTGCTCTTGAATTTCCCCCAGTCTTGCCATGTCCTCCACCGGAACCTCTACCTTCAGTTCCAGCAGCTTTCGTGCCCCCGCATTCACGACCGTCACGGGGCGAAATCGCGGTGCCCCCACACCGGCGTCCGGCTTTACCCCATCTTCGCTCGCCGTGCTCATCAGCACATTACTAATCTGGATCTCCGCTCCAACCGGTTCTGTGACCGAGAGAGATACATATTCGCCTTGATCGACCTCCTTCGCATCCGGCAACCGTGCGGCATCATCTTCAGAGGGGTGCTCTCCCCTCTTCAACTGCGGCAGACCATGTTCCCCTCCCTCCGCCCCGCCCAGAAAGCGCGCCACCTCTTCCAGCGGTCTCTGCGTCGCCGACAAGCCAATCCGCTGCAGCCTGCGTCCTCCACTCGCCTGAACCAGCGCCTCCAACCGTTCCAGCGACAGCGCCAAATGCGCACCGCGCTTGCTAGGTACCAGCGCATGAATCTCATCCACAATGACTGTTTCGACCGAACGCAGAGCCTCCCCCGCCTCTGACGTCAGCATCAGGTACAAACTCTCCGGCGTGGTAATTAAAATATCTCCCGGATGCCTGCGAAAACGCGCACGCTCCTTGGCCGGCGTATCTCCCGTGCGCACGCTGATTTCCGGCATACGGACCGCGACGCCCTCCCGCTTCGCCCTATTCGCAATCCCCACCAGGGGCGACCGCAGATTGCGCTCCACGTCCGCGGCAAGAGCCTTCAGGGGCGAAAGATACACCACCCGGCACCCGCGCTCTGCATCTAGCGGCGTTCGCAACATCAACTTATCCAGGCACCACAAAAACGCCGTCAGCGTCTTGCCCGTACCCGTCGGCGCCAATATCAGCGTCGACTCCCCACGCGCAATCGCTGGCCAGCCCTCCACCTGGGGAGCCGTCGGCCCCTCGAACACAGCGCGAAACCATTTCGCCGTGATTGGATGAAACAGCCCGAGCGCTGACTCCGCCGTACCGACAGCAATCTGCCGATCCACGCCGGTGTTGCTCTCCACCACCGGTCTTTTCTCTATCTTCTTTTCATCTGTGCGAACTCTTGGCATCGTATCGTGGTGTTTCCGGTGGCATACCGGACCACACGCTACACATAGGATGCACTCCAGAGCCTAGCGCAAGACCCAAAGGACCGCAGGGTATCAGGTCAAGCCGATCGCCTGTAGAAATAGCAGTTCGCCCCAAATTCAACCTCGAAAAGGTGGGTCGAATCCTCGGCCTGCTCCGCATTCCCCAGTACCAGGTGACCATGAGGAGCAAGCTTTTTGTGGATCTCGCAAAACAGCGTCCTCCGGTCCGGTTGTGAAAAATAGAGCAGCACGTTCCTTAGCATCACCAGGTCAAATACCGGAAGGGGAGGAAGCGGCCCACAAAGATTTGCATACTGGAACTCGCACATGGAGCGCAACCGCGCATTTACCTCCCACTCGTCGCCCTTACGATCCATGTACTTCAGCAGCATTCGAGCCGGCAGCCCGCGGTTCACCTCCAGCCGTCGATACCTCCCTTTCTGCGCAAAATCGACCACCTGCCGCGAGATGTCGGTACCCACAATCTTCACGTCCCACTTCGAGATCTCCGGAAAATGCTCGGCAAGCAGCATCGCCATACTGTAAGCCTCCTGCCCGGTCGAGCTCGCCGCGCTCCACACACGCAGTTTTCGCTCGCTTCTCCGGCTCTCAATGAGCCGCGGAAAAACCACATGCCGCAGCATATCGAACGGCTTCACGTCGCGGAAAAAACTCGTCTCATTGATCGTCATCGCCTCTGCCACGGCGCGATGCAAGTGGGCAGGCCTGCCCGCCTTCAGCATGCTGACGAAATCTTCCAGATTCGCCGCGCCTGACATCCGTGCAATCGGCGTCAGTCGCGTATCGAACAGCGCATTACGCGACGGATCGATCCGGTTGGCCGACTGCTCCAACACCAAGCCGCGAAGATACGCGTAGTCTCCCTCAGAGCACCCCATAGCTGATCTCCCGTCGCACAGGCGCGCCCGCGTTCCCGCGTCCCGACACGCCGCTATCGCTTCCACGTCCTTGATTCACCCTCTGCTCAAGGGCTCCGGCAATCGCCGACAGCGGCAGCGTGGCATTCGCGATCCCCGCCTCGCTTACCCGCCCCGGCATTCCCCAGACCGCCGAGCTCGCCTCGTCCTGGGCAAGCACTACTCCGCCGCAGTCACGCACTGCACGTGCGCCGTCCAGTCCGTCCGATCCCATGCCCGTCATCACCAGCGCGAGCGCCGCCGCGCCATACATCCGCGCTGCTGAAAAGAAGAGATAGTCCACCGACGGCCTGCAGTGGTTCAACGGCTCCTGCTGATGAAGCAACACCCGCCCGGTCCGCGCGCCCAGTGCGCGCTCCCCCTCAGCGATCATCGCTCTCCGCGGAGCCACCTCCATGTGCGCGTCTCCAGGTGCAATCCACACCGTACCCGGCCGTATCACCGCGTTCTCGTAGCCCTGCTCCACCCGCAACGCACAACACTTGTCTAGCCGTTCCGCCAGAACACGTGTGAATAGCTTGGGCATGTGCTGCACAATCAGTATCGGAACCGGGAAAGTTGGCGGCAGATTCGGGAGCATCTGCTCGAGAGCCGAAGGTCCTCCTGTCGATAATCCGATCACCACAATCTCCACCGCGCCGGAAGATTTTGCAGCTGGCAAGGGAACAGCAACCACCGGAGCGGCCCTTCGTCCGGCCTGCAACTCAGCACTGCCCCTTGTCTCCCGCGGATGGCGTTCCCGCTTTGCCAAAGCCGCAATTCGCGGCAGCAGCTGCTGCGACAAAGACAGCAGCGCCGAAGCGAGGTCTCGCTGCGTTGCCGGCTTGGTCACATAATCAGAAGCCCCGCGCGCCAACGCTTCGAGCGTCGATCGCGCGCCATGGTCGGTGTAGGAGCTGCACATGATCACCGGCAAGGCCGGGCCTTCCACCCGCAGCCGATCCAGCACCTCCATGCCATTCAGCTTCGGCATCTCCAGATCCAACACGAGCACATCCGGCTCAAGGCGTCTCACCAGCTCCAGGCATTCGACTCCATTCTGCGCAACACCGCACAGCTCCATCCGAGGCAGCTCGGTCCCGGCATCTTCGGCATGCATCCGAAACAGCTTGGCCATGATTCCCCGCATCACCACCGAGTCATCGGCTGCAAGCACACGAAGAGGTCTACTCATAACAATTCCCATAACCGAACGTCCTCTTAGTTTGTTATGCAGCAGCGGCGAAACCAAGCAGAAGCATCTTTTCCCGCAAACTTTCAGGAGTGAATGGCTTCATCAGAAACTCGTCTGCCCCGTTATCAAGCGCCGTCGAAATAAACGTGTGATCGGCTTCGGTGGTGACCATCATCACTTTCATCCCCGGCCCCAGCTTCGCGTCGCGCAGCGCCTTCACGCAGTCCAGCCCATTCATCACGGGCATGTTCAGGTCAAGCAGCATCAAGTCGAATTGCTGCCTGTCCGCAAGCACCGTCAACGCGTCGCTCCCATTGACGGCCTCTTCGCACACTACGCCCATCCGATCTAACAGGTGCTTCAAATATTCGCGGATAAAGCTGGAATCATCAACGATCAGAGCTCGCATCTGCACCTCCAGTCATCGCTTGGCGAAACGTTCCTGCGGAAAACAATCCAGTCTCCGCCAGCCGCGTCGGACGCAGCTTCTGCGGGTCAAGCTGCACCATCAGCCCCGTCTCCATCTTGTACGCTCCGTCAAACAACCATTTACCTTTCGCCTCGAGCGTGCACGGGTTCGGCTCCAGCCCGCGCCGGCTGACCGTCACCACACCACCAACCGCATCCACTACCAGCCCAAACCGCTCCGCGCAGCCATCGTCCTCCATCACCAGCACGCAACACGTCTTGCTTTGCTCCTCCATGCCCAGCAGCGCGCGAAGGTTCACCGTCGTCAACACCTCCCCGCGGTACTGCACCACGCCCGCAATAAACGGCGGAGACATCGGCACACGTTGCAGCTCCCGATGCCCAAGCACCTCGCGGATCTTTCTCGTATCGATCCCGAAGCTCTCACTTCCCGCAAACAGGGAACACATCGAAAGCGCGTCGTCTTTATCCTCGAGCTCGTCCAACTTTTCCCTTCCGGCAATCTTCACGCAACCTCCTGCCAGGCATTGCCAGATGCTTCAATTCCAGACATGCCGCCCAGATCCCGATGAACCATCGTGACTTTCTCTTTCACCAGCGCAAGATCCATCCCATCTACTGTTGTGTTTTCATCCAGCAGAGTGCCGTCGGAAACATCGAGCACCTGCCGCACGACCATGCCGCTGCGCTGAGCTCCACGTCCGGCGCTTCCGCAGATCAACACGGTCGCCACAGTATCGCCTCCCTCTCGCTCGAGCTCAGCCAGCACACCGCCTCGGTCCTTCAAAGCAAGCAGCTCCCCTCGGTACTGCAGCAGCGGACGTCCTCCCGCATACTCGATCCGACTCAGAGGTACACTTTCGATCCGCTCCACCACATCGAGCGGCAGCGCCGTTCTCTCTCGCCGAACATCTTCGAAAACCAGGAAGGAAGCCCTCTTCTCCTCGACGGCGCCCTGCATGTGGTTAAATCCTTCCACCTCGGTCTCGACCGGCTTCACGCCCGCCCTCGCCGCGGTTGCGCCTACATCCAGAATCAGCGCCAGGGTGCCATTGCCCAGCACCGTCGCTCCCGAAAACAACCCGATCTCGCGCAATACCGGCGAAAGCGGCTTCACCACAATCTCTTCGGGCGACAGCAAATCATCCACCACAAGCCCATACCGGCAACCCTCCGCTTCGAGCACCGCCAGATAGTGTCCGTTCGCATGCTCTTGACATTTTGTCTCTAGATCCAGCAGCCGATCCAGCCAAACCATCGGCAGCAGATGCTCACGCAGCCGATAGAGCTCCGAGCCGCCAATCCGCTGCACCGCCTGTGCGAACTCCCGCTGCGGAATATCCACCAGCTCTACCAGCGCACTCTGCGGCAGCGCGAAGCACTGGTTTCCACTGCGCACCACAAGCGAAGGAACGATCGCCAGCGTAAGCGGAACCCGCAGTCGAAGTGTTGTCCCCTCTCCCCGGCGCGACTCCACCTCCACACTTCCGCCCACCTTTTCCACGTTGGCCCGCACCACATCCATGCCAACGCCGCGTCCTGACACCGTCGTCACCGAGGCCGCCGTCGAGAACCCAGGCAGAAAGATCAGCTGCAGCGCCTCGCGCTCCGTCATCGCCTCGGCCTGCTCCGCCGTGACCAGATTGCGTTCGATCGCCTTCGCGAGCACACGCTCGATCGGAATCCCTGCGCCGTCATCGGCTACCTCGATCACCACCGACCCGCTCTGGTGAAACGCCTTCAGTCGCAGACATCCCTCGGCCGGCTTGCCCGCCAGCACACGCACTGACGGCGCCTCAATGCCATGATCGACCGCATTGCGCACCGCATGGGTCAATGGATCCTTGATGGCCTCGAGAAGGCTCTTGTCCAGCCCCGTCTCTGCCCCGGTAAATTCCACCCGCACATCGCGTCCACAGGTCCGTGCTAGGTCCCGCACCATGCGCGGAAACTTCCCGAACAAGTTGCCCACCGGCTGCATCCGTGCCTGCATCACGGTTTCGCGCAGGTCCGCCGTCACACTGTCCAACCGGCGAGCCAGCTCCGGAAAGTTTGCCGCCTCCATGCCGCTCTGCAACATTTGGTTCCTGGTCAGCACCAGTTCGCCCACCAGGTTCATCATGCGGTTCAGCACATCGACGTCGATCCGCAGCGTCTTCTCGCTTGCCCCGGCGCTCTTCTCGCTGATGGCAACCGGGCTGCATGCTGGCATCTCCACCCGATCGTGCACCGCTCCGCCTTCGAGCGGCGCGCCGACCAACGCAATCTCAGACACCGCCTTCGCGACGGGCATGGGGCATGCCTGCCCGTTCAACATCGCCATCTCCGCGATCAGCTCGCCGTCCTCATCACTCACCCGCGTTCCTTCGCCGCCGGTCTCCTCGATCAAGCCCAAAATCGCCCGCAGCCCATCCAGCAGCCGCAGCATCCCGCTGATCAGGTCCGAACTCACCGCCAGCTTGCCATCGCGCAGCGAACCCAGAAGATGCTCGCCCGCATGCGCCAGCTTCTCCAGCCGGTCGAAACCCAGAAAGCCGGTCGTCCCTTTGATCGTATGTACGGCGCGGAATATCTCCCCCAACAGTCCAGCATCGTCGGGTCGCGTCTCCAGCTCAGTCAGGCACCGTTCCATCCGGTCAAGACCTTCCTGGCTTTCTGCTAAGAATTCTTTGGTCAGGTCGTCCACATCCTCTATATCGGGTGCACCACCGCAACCATTAGCGACACCTCCAAGTGACACACTCTCCCGACAAGGGCGAGATATCTTCAACCAGAGGATCGTTCCGTGTGGATCTCCTTTGGCCGACACGACACCTCTAGATCCATAAGGCGCAAGCCCATCACCTCCGCTGAGAGAGAGTTGCTAAACCGCGTCACTATCGCCAACCACCAGCCCCGCAACAGCTCTCAGGCATGTGCGGCCTGCACTACTTGCCATCGCCCGACTCACCCGTTAGCCTCACCTTCATGCCGTCGACAGGCCATACCGACCACCTCACGCCATCCCAGATTGAAGACCTCCAGCAAAAAGCCGCCGCAGCCGCCCTGCACGCCTACGCCCCATACAGCAACTTCCGCGTAGGCGCCGCCCTCCTGCTTGCAGACGGCAGCATCAGCACCGGATGCAACGTAGAGAACGCCTCCTACCGCCTCACCGTCTGTGCCGAACAGGCCGCCATCGCTTCCGCAGTTGCCCTCCACGGCCCCGACATCCGCATCGCCGCCATCGCGATCGCAAACCTCAACGCCTCTCCCAGCCCTCCCTGTGGAGCCTGCCGCCAGACCATCTACGAGTTCAGCTCCCCCGGCACCCTCGTCTTCTTCCCCTCTGCCTCGGGCACCACATCCACCACCATCGCAGAACTCCTACCCCACGCGTTCCTCCTCCAAAGCCTGTGATCGCATGGCATCGACGTCGGCCGTTGAACCTCTGACTGCTCTGCCCGGTGCGTGCGTCTGACCCGCAGAGCCTCCCTCGTTGTCTCTGAGCGCATCCCCTCGGAACCCGGAGCCCCACCGCAACCAAGCAGTCGACGAGCCCGCATTTGCCTCTGGACGCTCCCTCGCGCTGTAATCATGAAGCCATGTCCACTCGCATCCACCCCCTCGACGTCATCCTCCACAAACGCGACGGCCTCGTCCTCACCGACGCCGAAATCCAAGGCTTCATCCGAGCCATCGTGGAGCGCACTCCGGAAAACCAGCTCCTCCCCAACACCCCCACAGACAGCCAGATTGCCTCCTTTCTGATGGCCGTCGTCCAGCGCGGCCTCAACCCGCGGGAGCTCGCCACTCTCACGGCTGCCATGCGCTTCTCGGGCGAAACCTTCGACTCCACCCCCCTCCAAAGCTTCTGCGTCGACAAGCACTCCACCGGAGGCGTAGGCGATAAGACTTCTCTCCTGATCGCCCCCATTCTCGCCGCCGCCGGCCTCGCTCATCCCACCCCCACCGGCACCCCCGGTATCTGCGTCCCCATGATCTCCGGCCGCAGTCTCGGCCACACCGGAGGCACCCTCGACAAGCTCGAAACCATTCCCGGCTTCAGCACTCAACTCTCTCTTGCTCAACTCCTCGCCACCCTCCAGCGATGCGGCGCCGCCCTCATCGGCCAGACCCCTACCCTCGTGCCCGCCGACCGCGTCCTTTATGCCCTCCGCGACCACACCGGCACCGTAGAATCTCCCTTTCTCATCACCGCCAGCATCATGAGCAAAAAACTCGCCGAATCGCTCAATGCCCTCGTTCTCGACGTCAAGACCGGCTCCGGCGCTTTCATGCCCACCTATAAAGAATCGAAGTTCCTCGCCCAACTCATGGTCCAGACCGGCGAGTCCGCAGGCACCCGCACCGTCGCCCTGCTCACCACCATGGACCAGCCGCTCGGCCGATTCTCAGGCAACTGGGTCGAAGTCCAGGAGTGCGTAGACATCCTGCAACAGCGCCGTCATCGCATGTCCTCAGACCTCATCGAACTTTCCAACATCCTCGCCGGGTGGATGCTCCATCTCGCCGGTCGCGCCCTCACTCCCGCGGCCGGGGCATCCCTCGCCGACGACATTCTCAAGTCGGGCGCAGCCTATCGGGCCTGGCTCAGCATCATCGAAGCCCAGGGAGGCGACACCACAATCTTCAAAGACCCCCCAGCCCATCACAAGCCCACGGCGACCCGCACCCTCACCGCCCCCCGGACCGGCTTCCTCTCCTCCATGGACTGCAAACAAGTTGGCTGGGCCGTCCAACGCCTCGGCGCCGGCCGCGCAAAACCCGGCGACCCCGTCAGCGCTCACGCCGGCATAGAAATGCACGCCAAATTAGGCGACCACCTTACCCAAGGTCAACCCATCACCACCCTCTTCGCGGAAGACCCTGCCCTCCTCGACGAACCAGAGCATATGCTCCTTGAAACGTTACAAATCTCGTCCACCCCACCCCATCTCCAACCCCTCATCCACGAAATCATCACAGCAGAAAACCTCATACCCGCAATGCACCACTAAACCAATTTCGCTCTTCCTCGTATCGATGCACTTGCCTCTTTGTCTGTCATTCCCAAAGAAGTTTGCTGTTGCTGTGCGCCGCTTACTGCGAGAGGCACACATCTCAGAATCGAGATATGGGGCACCCAGATTTTGACTTACACAACGACGTCTCGCTTTTGGGAAATGATGCGGTTGTGACCTGGACCGGTGCAAGGAGCAATAACGAGTGATGGGGTTGCGACTTGGACCGGTGCGGCTAGAGGCTGTTAGGCACTTTGCATAACGGTGTTGACGAGTCTTGCACACATGAGGATGGCGAAGGCGATGAAGTGGAAGCCTTTGAGTGTTGTGTCGAGCCGCTCGTAGTCCCTCGCCAGTCGGCGGAAGCGTGCGGCCCAGGCGAAGCTTCGTTCCACCACCCATCGGCGGGGCAGGAGCACGAAGCCGCGTTTTGCCATGGGGTGCTTGACGACTTCGAGCCGGATGCCGTGCTTGCCGGCAGCCTCCGCCGCGTTCGGCCCGGTGTAGCCTTGGTCGACATAGGCCAGTTCCACGGAACTACCGGTAACCTGCTGGATTTCTTCGGCCAACGGTGCGACCTGGTCGCGGTCGCCCTGGTCAGCTGGCGTGACGGTGAGCGCCAGCAGGTGTCCCAACGTATCGACTGCGATATGGACCTTCGACCCTTTGCGCCGCTTGGCCCCGTCGTAGCCTGCCCGCGCACCACTCTCGGGCGTGGACTGAAGGGTGCGGCTGTCGAGGCACACCGCCGTCGGCTGACCCTTGCGCCCGGCCCACTCCCGCACGATCGACTGCACGTCCGATACCAGCGACTCAAACACGCCCGCCTCCATCCAGCGCCGCATCTGCTGGTACACCACCCACCACGGGCCATACTCGCGCGGCAGATAGCGCCACTGGCCACCGGTCCGCGACGCATAACGAACACCGTTGAACACTCGCCGCAAATCATGCCGACGCTGCCGGCTGTCCTCACGGCACAGCAACAGATACGGCAACACAAACTCCCACTCTTCCTCCGTCACGTCTGACGGATACCCAGCACCAGCACTCTGCGACATCCATCCATGCTCGACAAACAACACCGCCCAGCAAAGAACCTACCTTGGTGCAAAAGCGCCTAACAGCCTCTAGTAGTTTTTCTTGAGGTCCATGCCGGTGTAGAGGCTGGCGACCTGGTCGGCGTAGCCGTTGAACATTTGGGTGGGGATGGTGTGGGGGAAGGCGCTGGCGTCGATGCGGCGCTCGTGGGCCTGGGACCAGCGCGGGTGATCGACCGTTGGATTGACGTTCGAGTAGAAGCCGTACTCGCGCGAGGCGATCTCGTTCCAGGTGGTGTGGGGCTGCTTGTCGGTGAAGTGGAAACGGACGATGGATTTGCCGTTTTTGAAGCCGTACTTCCAAGGCGAGACGACGCGGACCGGAGCGCCGTTCTGGTTGGGCAGCACCTGGCCGTAGCAGCCGAAGGTGAGCAGGCAGAGCGGGTTCATGGCTTCGTCCATGCGCAGGCCTTCGGAGTAGGGCCAGTCGTATCCGCCGGGCAAGTCGGGCATCTGCTTGCGATTGAGATTGGAAATGAACTGGACGAATTTGGCGCTGGGCAGGGGTTCGCAGAAGTTGATGAACTCGGAGAGCGAGTAGCCGTCCCAGGGAATGACCATCGACCAGGCCTCGACGCAGCGATGGCGATAGACGCGGCTTTCGAGCGGGCGGTAGCTGGCAAGGTCGTCGATGTTGATGGTCTGCGGCTTCTTGACCATGCCGGTGACCTGAACGGTCCAGGGGCGGGTTTGAAGGGTGTGCGCGTTGTGCGCGGGATCGGATTTGTCGGTTCCGAACTCATAAAAGTTGTTGTAGTTGGTCGCCTTGCCGAAGGGCGTTTCGGTTTCGGTGGTGCTGTATTTGCCGGGTGTGGTCTTGAGGTCTGTGGCGGCTTCGACCGATTCCGGATGAAGGATCGACGGCAGACGGGAGGCGGCGAGCGCTCCAACCCCCAAGGTGGCGGCGGAGGTGAGGAAGCGGCGGCGGTCTTGCTGATGCTGCTCGAAGACATGCTGTGGCGTGATGTCAGAGGAGAGGAGAGTCGAGGCCAGGGGTGCGGATTTGCGAAGCAGCATGTGGGTTTCCTTCTGATCGAAGCATACACAGACGGCGGACGTATCAGAGGTTTGACTCGCCAGGATAGCTTCTGGTACCAGGTACGCCCGGCGGAGAGGGTTGGATGCCGCGGGATGCCGGGTCCTGCGGGGCGGGTGTGTGAGAGATTAAAGGCAATGACTACGTTACGGGGTCTGGCAGGCTGGAGTGTGCGCCGGGTTGGGTGTGCGGGGATCGCGTTCCGTATTGCTGCAGCTTCTGTGCTTGGGGTATCGGGCGCGGTGCTCTGTGCGCAGCAACTGCACGATCCGGCGAACCTTGCGGGCGAACGGGTGCGGGCGGTGGGGACTCGGGAGATCGCTGCGAACCGGGGGGCTGCGGCGCTGAAAGAGAGCCTGACCAAGCTGCGTACACGGGCGAGCCTGATGATGATCGTCGCGCATCCGGATGACGAGGACGGCGGGATGCTGACCTACGAGTCTCGCGGGCAGGGCGTGCATGTGGCGACGTTAACGTTGACGCGGGGCGAGGGCGGGCAGAATCTGATGTCCGGAGATTTCGACGACGCGCTGGGGCTGATCCGCACCCAGGAGCTGCTGGCGGCGGACCAGTATCTTGGGGTCGACCAGATGTTCGGGACCGAGGTGGACTTCGGTTTTTCGAAGACCAAGGAAGAGGCGTTTGCGAAGTGGACGCATGAACGTGTGCTCTACGATGCGGTTCGCGCGGTGAGGCTGTACCGCCCGCTGGTGATTACGAGCGTGTTTGTGGGCGGGCCGACTGATGGCCACGGGCAGCACCAGGTGTCGGGAGAGACGGCGCAGGAGGTCTTCGAGGCGGCGGGGGATGCGAAGGTGTTTCCAGAGATGGGGCTTGAGCCGTGGAAGCCGCTGAAGGTGTATGCGCGTGTGCCGTTTGCGCGGGTGGGGCCGAAGGGCATTCTCGACTATGCGACCAATCAGTATGTCCCGGTGCGGTTCTATAACTATGTGACGAAGATGTGGACGAACGAGGTGCCGAAGGCGAATGTGACGGTGCATGAAGGGAACCCAAGCGCGCTGCTGGGGATGAGCTATGTGCAATTTGCGCGCGAGGGGCTGGCGCTGCAAAAGACGCAGATTGGCGAAGGTGTGCGGCTGGCTCCGGCGGGTGCGTTTGACGTGAGCTACCACCGCTACGGTTCGCGGGTCTCGTCGGGCGAGGCGGAGCAGAGTTTCTTCGACGGGATCGATGTGACGCTCGAGGGAATTGCGACGCTTGCTCCTTCGGCTGCAAGCTGGCTGCGTCCGGCACTGAGGACGATTGACGGGGATGCGGCACGCGCGGCTACGGTGTGGTCGGTGAGTGCACCTGAGCGGTGTGCACCGGCGTTGGGCGATGGGTTGAAGGGGCTTGATGCGCTGATCGCGAAGGTGGAGGCGAGCGGGTTGTCAGGGCAGGATAAAACCAATGTGTTGCATGAGCTTCGGGTGAAGCGGGTGCAGTTCAACGACGCGATGGTGCAGGCGCTGGGGCTGCGGGTGGAGGCGCGCATGGAAGCGGGGCAAGACGGCAAATGCATTGAAGCGGTAACGCCGGACTGCGTGGCGCATGTGCGGACCAGCGTGATCAACGGTGGGAAGGTGGAGGTTGAGGCAGACTTCCTTTCGGCGAGCGGGATGGGTGCGGAGGAACGGAACTGGGCTTCGGGAACGGGGAAGATCGAAGCGGGGAAGATCGAGGCGGGAAAGATTGAGTCTGGGAAGATCGAGACGGGAAAAATTGGACCGGGGAAGACGCTCCAGTCGTTTTTCGACTATGGCTGGCCGAAGGAGAGCACGGTACGAAACGGTAGGTCGGCAGCGCCAAAAGATCCTATAACCAGACCGTACTTTTCGCGAAACAGCATTGAGCAGCCGTACTACGACGTGAGCGATCCTGCGCTTCGGCTGGCGCCGCAAACGCCGCGGCAGAGTATATGGGTGCGTGCGAGCTACGAGGGCGTCCCGTTGGAGTTCGGCCAGGTGGTGCTTGTGCCGCGAGATCGTCCCGCCGATGCGGACCGGCCGATGACGGTGATCCCTGCGCTGAGCGTCTCGATCACGCCGCGTGCGGGGATCCTTCCGCTGACGCAGATGAGTTTGCCGGTCGAGGTGCAGATTCGATGCGATGTACAGCACGGGATGCAGGGGAGCACCCACCTTGTGCTGCCGAAGGGATGGCGGGCTGAGCCGGGTGCGGTCGACTTCGCCTTTCACCATGCGGGAGAGGTGGAGCGGTTTACTTTTCGCGTCACGCCGGCGGCCCTGGCGCAGAAGACCTACACGCTGACCGCTGTGGCCGAGACCGCGCAGGGTGCAACCAGAGAAGGCTTTCGCGCAGTCGGCTACCCGGGACTGACGCCGACGAATTTTTATAGCTCTGCCACCTACAGGACGGGAGGCGTCGACGTGAAGGTGGCGCCGGGGTTGAAGGTGGGATACCTACCGGGGACAGGAGACCAGGTGCAGGCATCGCTTGAAAATATCGGCGTGCATGCGACGACGTTGTCGGTGGAGGATATTGCTCTCGACCGGCTGGGGGGATATGGGGTGGTTGTGCTCGGGGTACGGGCGTACGCGGCTAACCCGGGCCTGGCGGCATTAAACGGACGGCTGCTGGAATACGCCAAACGCGGCGGCGTGGTGATAGTGCAGTACAACCGGGGAGAGTTCGACTTTGGGCCGTACCCTTATACGCTGCGCAACGAAGAAAAAGTAGTGGACGAAACCGCGCCGGTGACGCTGCTGCTCCCGGACAGCCCGGTGCTGAACTGGCCGAACAGGATCACCGCACGAGACTTCGATGGCTGGGTGGAGGAGCGCGGGCACAGTTTTATGGAGAGCTGGGACCCGCGCTACGAGGCGCTGCTTGAAACGCACGACCCGGGCCAGGAACCGCAACGTGGCGGCCTGCTGGTGGCGAAGACAGGAAAAGGCGTGTACGTGTACGTGGCGTTGGCGCTGTACCGCGAGCTGCCGGAGGGCGTGCCCGGAGCCTACCGGCTGTTTGCGAATCTTTTGAGCCTAGGCAAGACGGCGAATTAGCTGGATTCGGTGTGGTGGGAAGACAAGATGCGGCCGGTTGCGAGACACTGGACGGCATGATGACCGGAGCCCGGGAAGAGAAGCTGATCGACGCCGCAAATTTGCTGCTGAATGCACGACGTACCGGGGTGCCGGTGGAAGAACTGCCGGAGGCGCTGCGGCCCGAGACCCTGGACGAAGCGTATTTTGTTCAGGACCGGGTTGCAGAGGCTTACGGAACGATCGGTGGCTGGAAGGTGGGCGCAACCTCTCCGGAGGCGACACCCGTGTATGGGCCGATGCCGATGGCGTGGATGGCTTCGAACGGTGCCGAGATGGCGGGGGTGCGGCGCCTACGCGGGCTTGAAGCAGAGATTGCCTTTTTGCTGGGAACCGATTTGCCCCCCAGGGGGAGGCCCTACGGTATGGAGGAGGTAACGGCTGCGATTGCGAGCTGCCATCCGGCGATCGAGGTCATTGAGAGCGGACTGCTTGATCCTCTGAGCGCCGCGAAGATGTCGATGTTCGCGGACCTGCAGATACATGGCGGGTTCGTCTTTGGACCGGCGGTGCCGGGTTGGGAAAGCATCGACTTTGCCACCGAGGCGGTGACGATTGCGGTGGACGGCGCGATACGGGTGGAACGAACGGGCTCGAACACCTCCGGGAACCTGATGCGTCTGCTGCCCTGGCTGGCCAGTGAAGGCTCTGCAAGGACGGGCGGCCTGAAGGCGGGACAATGGATAACGACCGGGAGTTGGACCGGCGTCACGTTCGCGGATTCTGCGTCCGCTGCGCATGTGCGGTTTCACCATGCGGGCGAGGTCACCTTGCGGTTTGCGTAGCGAGATTTTCGGGTGACGCTCAGCCGATCGCCCGAACAACAGCGAGACCTTGTGGGGGGTCGTCCGGTCCAGGAGCGTATACGCCCCATGTCGGGACCGCATGACACGCACGAGGCCGGTGGCGGCGGGATCGATCTTTCGAAGGGTAGGAGCGAGGTCTTGCCTAGTATCTCGCTCGACGATTCTGCCCGGAGGCTCCCGGCGGTGCGGCATCCAATCGCATGACGAGGCATTTGGCCGCGCCTCCGGCTTTCATGAATTCACTCAATTCGACCTGGATCACTTGAAAGCCCTCGGTCTCGAGGCGGACGGCGAGTTCCCTTCCGATCGTATTGAGGATGACCGTGCGGCCGACGTTGATGACATTGCAGGCGAAGCGAACCGCATCGGCTTGCTGAACCACAATGCGCTTTTCGGGCGGGTAGAAGTCTTCGATCGCCTCCAAGGATGCGGCATCGAAAGCCTCGGGATAGAACATCGCACATCCGCCGGCGAGCGGGGCGAAGCAGGTATCGAGATGATAGAAGCGTGGGTCGATGAGATGTAACGGAACCACGGGAACATCCCATGCCTGGCGCAGACTGTCATGGCTGGAAGGCGCGGTGCGCGGGCCGAAGCCGGCCCAGAGGCGCGTACCGTCGGTGCTGAACAGTGCGTCGCCTTCGCCTTCAAATGGCGTCCCGCGGGGAGTATCGAGGACCGTGTAACCAGCTTGTCGGAACCAGAGGCGGAAGTGAGCCTCTTCGCCCTGGCGCTCGGGATGAAAGAAGCTGCTAAGGGCTACTACGCCGCCGCGCTCGAGCCCGGCATTGGCGGTGAAGACCATATCCGGCGAGCCGGGTTGGGGCTCGATCAACTTCACTTCAGCGAGTCGTCTGACGGCGTCGTACAAAGCTTGCCACTGTTCGGCCGCGCGAGTTCGCGAAGAGCCGTGGACGTTGCCCGCCATCCATGGATTGATGACATAGTCCACGTCATACAGCTTGGGAGGACACATCAGGAAGGTGGCCGGGGTGGGGAGGATGGCGTTGCACTCTGCGGCAAGAGAGGGTTCGAGGTCAGATGGTTGCGTGCTCATGTGCGGTGTGTCTCCACCTTGGAGCATGGAAGACTACAAAAGCCGCGTCAACACTAATGAATATGCGCACATAACGCATAAAGATACAGTGACGGGAACAAATTGCCGGGCAAGTCAGTAATACATACGATGAACTGCGTTGCGGCGACGCATAAAAGAAACTTGGTCTCGATGCGCCTTGCGGTGAGCCGAACGGTGAGCTGAATCTGGAGGTATCTATGATGGAAGAGCGAGTACGCTGGCCTGCATGGCTGTATGCAAGCGTCATAGTGGGTGCGCTTCTGATGGGCCTGGGCGGAGTGATTGCGTTTGTGAAACCAGGCATGCTCCTCTCGCCTGGAGATGAAATCACCTCGGGAGTTCGGGTGTATGCCGGCTACCTGATGTCGCGCAATCTTGCCTTGGCATCGATGCTGCTTGGATTTCTGTTCCTGCGGGCGAGGCAAATGCTGTGCGGGTTGATGCTGCTTACCGCCGTCATTCAGGTTTTGGATGCAGGGTTTGATGGCTTCGAAGGCCGCTGGCCGATTGTGCCGGGAGTGCTCATCTTCGCCGCGGTCTTCATCATTGGCGCACGGTGGCTAAGTAGTCGCGGGACGGTTTCGCACTAACAGAGGGGTGCCGATTAGAAATGCGCGGGGACTATTTCTAGGCCTCAAACCTGCGGCGAATCGCCCCTGCAGCTCCCACCAATCCTGTGACTATCAAGATATAACTGGCCGGCTCCGGGACGACAGCGGGCGGAGGAGGCGGTGTGCCAGGTGTACCGGGGCCACCGGGTAGGCCGGGTGTACCTGGGCCGCCGGGTATGCCCGGGGTACCGGGTCCACCAGGTGTGTTCGGGGTGCCGGGCGTATTCGGTGTGCCAGGAGTACCCGGTGTGCCGACCGGGGTGCCAGGCGTACCCGGGGTGCCAGGTGTACCCGGGGTGTTCGGGGTGCCAGGAGTGTTGGGTGTATTTGGTGTGCCAGGCGTATTCGGTGTGCCGGGATGAGAGGGAGAGCTGGGAGGCACGTAGCCTCCGCCGGGAGCTCCGTAGCCCCCACCTACCGGCGGGAGTGACACGGAAGGGCCACCGGGGCTCTCCGGACTACCCGTGTCGAAGGGCGGCGGCGGAACAACGTTGTCAGCCACCATTTGCCCCAGAGCCGCGGGAAGGAGATCTACTTTATCTGCCAGGGGCTGCTCCGGATGGAATTCTTCCGGAACTTCCTCAGCGATGGTCGGAGTATCCGCTTGCCCTTCCGGTAACACGCCGCAGGCGAGGTCAAAGTGACGAAGCGTCTGTCGCGGGGTCATGCGCGGTCCGTGCACAAGCAGAGGGTGCGGCTTCGGAGCGGGCTTGACATATCCCGCAAGCTTTCGCCTGGCGTAGAGTTTGGCGCGTCGTCTTGCAGCGGCGACTCGCTGAAGGTGCCGTGAGTGCGCCAATTCTTGCCGGTATGCGACAAACCATCGTTCGCAGTCTGTCGATGCACCAACTACGGAAGCCGAAGCACCGACAAATGCAGCGAGAACCAGAATGTATATCAAGCGACGCATACGTTCACCCTGAGCGGAATCAATCTATCGTGCGACGAAGCACGATGCAGTAACTGATTGCAATTGTTACGCCAAAGCCGAAGATAGCTGGCGAATTGGTAATAGTGGGTAAATATTGCCTCAATTACGAACAATCTTTGCACACGCGGTACAAAATTTCACTTTAAATCGAAAACATTTGCTCATTTTCCGCCCTAGCCTCCCGAAATTGGTAGATATTTCTCCTTCTAAGTGATTAGAAGTCAAAAGCAGAGTGGAAGCCAGCACACTTGTTGCGGGCATTCAGCTGCGCATGGCCTGAGAGGTCGCCGATTCCTTACGCGCAGTCTCCAGTGCCATGCTCCAGCAAGATCGTGGGACCGGGACCCGCGTCGGCCCACAACTTTTCTGAACGGTGTGCGTTCAACCCAGTAGGATTTGGAGCATCTTAACGGCTCAAATTCCCGCAGGCGACTGACCCCGGAAGCGAGGTACTGCGCTCTGCACAGGAGATTGGCTATGCGCTTTTTACGGTATTTCGCCCTACTCAGTATCTTTGCTCTTCCGGCCACGTTGTCACACGCCCAGATCTCAGTCGGCATAGGCATCGGTGGCCCGGATTACGGGGGCTACGCCTACGGTCCTCCGGAATGCGAATGGGGCTACTACGGCTACGCTCCGTACGCGTGCGCTCCCTATGGCTACTATGGTCCGTCGTGGTATACCGGCGGTCTCTTTATCGGAGCTGGTCCCTGGTTCCGCGGTGGTTACGGTTATGGTTATCGCGGGGTCTACGGCTACCGCGGCGGGTACGGTTACGGTTACCGCGGAGGATACTACGGACGCGGGGGCTACGGCGGATACCGCGGCGGTGAAGGATACCGTGGCGGCGAGGGATTTCGCGGCGGTGAAGGATATCGTGGCGGTGAAGGATATCGTGGCGGCGGCTTTCGCGGAGGTGAGTCTCACGGAGGAGGCTTCCGCGGCGGCGGCGGTGGAGGAGGATTCCACGGCGGCGGCGGTGGTGGAGGATTCCACGGCGGCGGCGGTGGTGGAGGATTCCACGGCGGCGGTGGGGGAGGATTCCATGGC
>JALYVA010000060.1 GCA_030853485.1 Acidobacteriota bacterium | reverse complement strand
AAGCACGAAGGAGAATCCTCGTTTGGCCTATGCGACAGGCTCAGCCGGACTCGCGACAACAGTCAGAGGCAGCTCCCGACGGATCAAGATTATGCGGTTCCGACCCGCGAATATCAGACTGATCAATCGTCGCTGAAAACTGCCCCGACTGCTGCTCGCTCTGTCCTCGAAAACGACGAAAACAACTACAAAAGCAAACCCATAGATCGCACAGGTTGACACGGTCACTCCATATCAGGCCAATGCACTCATTGAGCCCTCGCCCAAACGGAGAAAAGCGATGAGTACGACAAACGCGCTTCTCGTCGTCTGAAGCGTCACTGACGATAAGCCGACATATAGGTACTGATTCTTCGTCAAGCTGGCCAGACGGTCTCCGCTATATTGGGCGACGGACAGCTAACTCAATCGATGAGTGGTCGTTCATTGGAGGCGTCGTACCGTAGAACTTCGATTCTGATCCTGTTGACCCACCTCTGAAAAGACGCCGTCTGTGGCCCTTCAAAATGAGCCGTCAACGATGCCTGATCTTGCCAGCGCTCAGTGACCACCATGCGTCCGGCACTCGCGTCGTCCAGAGTAACGGCATAGAAAAGGCATCCTTTCTCGGCTCTTGTACCGGGGCCGATGACTTCGATATCATCCAGAAACTCCTTTACATCGGACGTGGCCAGGTGAATGTAGCCCATAACTATTATCAATTTCGCTTCTCCGTTTCAGCCAGTTAGAACTTGCATTCCGCCGAAACCCAGAGCGAGGAAGACGCGCCTGCACGGAGCGCGTTCTTCCTCGTTTCGTTTATTCGACCGTGAGGACGAGCTTGCCTTGGATGTGCCCGAGCGCGGCTTGCTCGTGCGCCTTGCGTGCATCGGAGAGCGGGTAGGTGCTGTCGATCGCGACGCGAACCGTCCCGACATCAAGCAAGCGCCCGAGTTCTGCGAGCTGCAGCCCGTTTGAGCGCACTTGGGTCGCCGAGACCGTGACGCCCAGATTGTCAGCCTCCGCCGCGCCGGAAAAACCCAAGGGGAAGATCGGGAAGAGAGCGCCGCCACGCCTGAGCGTGCTGAAGAAACGGCCGGTGGTCGGGCCGCCAACCGCGTCGATGACCAGATCGATATCACGAACGACATCTTCGGGAGTGGTCTTTGTATAGTCGATGAACTCGTCCGCGCCGAGGCCGCGCAGAAACGCCTCGTTTTTGCCTGATGCTACTGCGATCACTCGCGCGCCCTTCCACTTCGCCAGTTGCACCGCGAAATGCCCCACGCCGCCCGCTGCTCCGTTGACGAGAACCGTCTTGCCCTCAAGCGGCACAGGTTCATGCCTGTTCGGCTGAAGCGGGTTTGGCTCATTGTGGCCGAGTTCGATCATGTATTGCCACGCGGTGAGCAATGACATCGGCGCTCCAGCGGCATGCGCGTGATCGATGCCTCTCGGCTTCAGTGCAACTTCTGATGCTGGCACGCTGACATACTCGGCATAAGCCTTGCTACCCCCGGCAAGGCCGCTGGGAAAGCGGACCATCGAATACACTTCGTCTCCGCTGGAGAAGCCCGTAACGTCGTCAGCGACCGCTTCGAGGACGCCCGAAATGTCTGTTCCCAGAATGACAGGGAAAGCCACCTTCGGCTGCCATTCAGGAGGAAGCATCTTGTACCCTTCGCGCAGGTACCAGTCGGGAGGGTTGATGCTCACCGCATGAACGCGAACGAGCACTTCTCCCGGCGCCAGTTCAGGAATCGGCGCTCCCTCGTAACGCAGTACTTCAGGACCACCAAACTCATGTAGGCGAACCGCCTTCATCATCTTTGTTGGCATTGCTGTCTCCTCTACCGCAGATCGGTTATGATTACCGGAGCAGTGTTCCGAATATACGGAGCCCCGCTCCGCTTGTCAAGAGACCCTATGCGCGCCGATGCCCAGAAGAACTACGACCACCTACTCTCCATTGCTCGCGACGTCTTTACCGAGCAAGGCGTAGATGCATCGCTGCGCGATGTCGCCCGTAGAGCTGGCGTTGGGCTCGGCACGCTGTACCGTCACTTCCCAACGCGAGAGGTATTACTCGAAGCTCTGCTCCGCACAAGCTTCGACGAACTGACTGCAAAAGCAAAGGAACGCGAAACATCGAACTTGCCCGCGGAGGCACTCGTGTCATGGCTTCGTGATGTAGTCACGATTGCACATAGCCCTCGCGGTGTTGTGGCGTCAATGGCGGCTGCCATCGCGGACGAGAACTCTGCACTCCACGCTTCGTGCGTCACCATGCGAGCGGCAGGCGCACGATTGCTTGCCCGCGCTCAGGCTGCGGGATTAGCACGGCGCGATGTCGAAGGTGCTGACCTCTTTGCGCTGGTTGGAGCGCTGGCCTGGATTCACGATCAGCCCTCTCTTGCGCCACGTGCCGACCATCTTTTCGGTCTGATAGCGGGTGCAATCCTGACGAGCCAATCGAGGAGCGATGTCGAGGGAACAACCGAATCGGGGCTGCCCCTGGTTGATTAGGAATGAGAAACGCTCTTTACGGAACCTCTGACTCGACGATGGTGAGAGCGGCTATGTTGACCTGCTGGTACACAGAAAACGGCTTCGCGTGATGGACGCCCGTGGTGAGCACGCGAATCGCAGAGGTGGCGTTGCGGGAATGGGTGCGTTGGGGTGGGTGGGGCAAGAGGCAAATCGGATGGAGACGGACGAGGTGTGTCATTCCTGGTTGGTTTGGGGAGAAGCTACTTCTGGATGTTCTCCGCATGTGGCGGATGCGGGAAGAAGGAAAATCGAGAAGACGGTTGTAGAATTCCGGTCTCGCCGTTCGTCGTTATAGTGAAGGCGCGGGAAAATGGCCGCGCCTGAAGAGGACTATAGGAGAAAGAATATGCCGCAATTTCTGGTCACCGTACAATTTCCCGACAACTTCGACCCGTCCTCGCAAGACGAAGCCGTGATCCATGACATCTCAGCGCTGAACAAAGAGATGATCGATGCCGGCGTGCGGAAGTTCGCCTGCGGCCTGTCCCCGACAAGCCAAACGAAGTCGCTGCGGCCGCAACCGGATGGGGAAGTTCTTGTCACCGATGGGCCGTACCTTGAGGCCAAGGAGCACATCGGTGGTTTCTGGATATTGGAGTGCGCTGACATGGACGAGGCAGTGGGGTGGGCGCGCAAGGGTGCTATCGCCTGCCGGATGCCGGGCGAGGTGCGAGCGATCTTCTTCAAACCAACGACGGACTAGAGCGTCTGAGTGGACGTGAACGGGTCTGGACGGACTTCGACGGACGCATGAAGGCAAGTGGGCAGCAACGACGGCAGGAGGCTGTGTGCTGGGGATAGCCTCGCGAAAAAATGTTGCAAAGGGAGAAGACGATGCGGAAAGAGAATGCCGGTGGGTTTGCATGGAAAAGCTTGGCTGTGCTGGTTGTTCTCGGCATGGCGCGTCAGGTGAGGCCGCAGTATGCCGCGACGCCCTATTCGAAGATGGTTCCGGTTGAGCAGTACCTCATGGCGGATCACGGGGCGGAGATAGCCCTGGCGCGAAGTGCAGCACCGGAGTCGATTGCGCGCGATGCGGAGGTGATGGTGCTTGGTCGGCGTGGATTTGAAACAGCGGTCAAAGGGAAAAACGGCTTCGTGTGTATCGTCGGACGTGGTTGGAGTGCCGCACCCGATCCCGACTTTTGGAATGCGAAGGTGCGGGTGCCGATGTGTTTGAATGCGGCTGCCGCGCACACCTACCTTCTGCGCGTCACCAAGATCACCGACCTGGCGCTGGCGGGACACACGCTGGCCCAGGTGAACGAGGCAATGGCCGCTGGTATCTCCAGGAAAGAACTGCCGCCGATGGAACCCGGGGCCATGTGTTACATGATGTCGAAGGGAGGATACGGCGGCGACAGTACCCCACACTGGCCTTCCCACCTGATGTTTTTCTATTCCGGGCTCGCGTCCGCAACCTGGGGAGCGAATCTGCCGGGTTCTCCCGTGCTGGCTGTAGAAGACACACAGGAGCAGATGACTTCGTTCGTGGTGACTACGCCGCGATGGTCGGACGGGACGGAGGCTATGCCGGCGTCGGCACCTCACGTACATCCTTAGATCTGCTGTGGGACGCGACTATTAGGATGTAGTCAGGCGAGTATGAGCGATGTCTCGAGGACGATTGAGGCGGTATGGAAGATCGAGTCTACGCGGCTGATCGCGGCGCTGGCCCGGGTTACGCGCGACATCGGCATGGCCGAGGAACTGGCCCAGGATGCGCTGGTTGCGGCCCTCGAGAGCTGGCCCGAAGAAGGGATCCCTGACAATCCAGCTGCGTGGCTGATGATGGCGGCGAAGCGGCGTGCGCTCGACTCTCTGCGGCGCAGTCGCATGCTTGTAGAAAAGCATGAAGAAATTGCGCGGGAACTGGAACGGCAACAGCAGCGGCTTGGAGAGGCTATGGATCGGGCGCTGGATCAGGTGATCGACGATGACGTTCTGCGGCTTATCTTTACCGCGTGCCATCCGGTGCTGTCGTTGGAAGGACGTGTTGCGTTGACGTTGCGTCTGATTGGTGGCCTCACCACGGAGGAGATCGCCCGCGCCTTTCTGGTGGCCGAGAAGACCATAGGACAGCGGATCTTTCGCGCCAAGAAGACGCTTTCGGAAGCTCATGTACCGTTTGAGACGCCGCGCGGGGAAGATTTGCGGCGCAGGGTGGAGTCCGTACTTTCGGTGGTCTACCTGATCTTCAACGAGGGGTATACCGCGACGTCGGGAGAGGAATGGATGCGGGCGGCACTGTGCGACGATGCGCTGCGGCTCGGGCAAGTTCTTGTGCAACTTCTTCCCGGGGAATCGGAGGTGCACGCACTTTTGGCTCTGATGGAATTCAGTGGATCGCGCACTACGGCACGCCGGGGAGAGAAGGGTGAGGCGGTTTTGCTGCCGGATCAGGACCGCTCTTTGTGGGACGGGGCGCAGATTGAGCGAGGAATGGCGGCGCTCGAACGCGCGCAAGGACTGGGTGGGGGAGCCAAGAATTATGCTTTGCAGGCGGCGATTGCGGGATGTCACATGCGAGCTCGCAGGGCGGAAGAGACCGATTGGGAGAGGATCGTTCTTTTCTACGACGCTCTGATGCAGATCGGTCCCTCGCCCATTGTGGCGTTGAATCGTGCTGTCGCTGTGGGCATGGCGCAAGGCCCTGCTGCTGGACTCGATGCGCTAGATGCTACGGGGAGGTTCGCCGGTGACTGCGCACTGGCCGGCTACCATCTGCTTCCCAGCGTTCGCGGAGACCTGCTGATGAAGATGGGCAGGTTCCCCGAGGCGCGTAAGGAGATCGAACGCGCAATCACAATGACGCAGAATCGGCGGGAGCAGGAAGTGCTGACGGAAAGGCTGAAGCAGATGGAGAGGGCGGTTCTCCGCCGGGACCAGGGTTGAAGCGAACCTTACTTGACGTTCCATCTCGGAGCTATTTGCGACTTTGCCTACACCGCAGCGAAGCAGCTCCTAACCCGATCCTGACGATTTTTGGGTGGCCACATATGCCGGTATGTCGCTCCAAAGGGAAGATTCATCCATGAAATGCATCTTTCGTGTCATATGCCGGGGTTGGGTGCCCCGCTATATTCAGCCCTGAAGCAGTAAGGCTAGAGAGTCCGTTGTATGTTTCGGCAAACGGTTTCATCAGCCTGACGGCGCAGAACACGGGATTTCGGGATAATGCAGACCTCAACCTCTTTTCGACGCGACGCGCAGGACCTCGACGACGGCTCGATCTCGTTGTCTGAGATCATTTCTGCGCTGTCGTACGCGCTCGACCTGACCGAAGGTGCGGTGCATGGGCATGCGTTGCGCAGCTGCCTGCTGGGGATGCGGATTGCGGCGGAGGCCAAACTTTCCGCCGAACAGAGGGGCAGCCTTTATTTTGCGTTGCTGCTGAAGGACATCGGATGCAGCAGCCACGCGGCGCGGGCACAGGAGATTGCCGATGCCGGCGTCTGGGTGCCGCAGTCTGCCTTCCACGATTGGAGACACATCCCTGGTCCGAACCTGGCAGGGGTGAAAACGTTATGGCGCAACGTGATTTCGGAAATGCCGACCGGCCGGCTGGCGCGGATGGTGCGGGTGGGTTGGAACGAACCCGGAGGTACCGGGGAAGCCATTGGCGCGCGAAGCGATCGCGGGGCGCGCATTGTCCGCAAACTGGGGATGGGCGACGCTGCCGCTGAAGCCGTGCGCAGCCTCGAGGAGCACTGGGACGGTGACGGCTATCCGGACAGTCTGAAGGGAGAGCAGATTCCTTTGCTTTCGCGTATCTGCGCTGTGGCCCAGCACCTCGATGTGTTTTCGATTGGACGCGGGGTTGAGAGCGCGATTGCGATGCTGGAAGAGCGCAGCGGAACGTGGTTCGATCCGGAGCTGGTCCGCATTGCCGTAACGCTCGATCGCTCGGGCAAGCTGTGGTCGCATTGCCGGCCGTCGGATCCGGAACAGGACACGCGCCAGGCTGTGCTTGACCTGGACGACGGCCGCAGGCATCGTCTGGAGTCGACCCGGATCGAACAGATCTGCGAGGCATTTGCAGACGTGGTGGATGCGAAGTCCCACTTTACGTTTCGCCATTCGATGGGTGTGGCTGACGCCGCGCTTGGCATTGCCACCAACATGGGATTGGCGGCGGACCGTGTACAACTGGTACGCCGTGCGGCGCTGCTGCACGACATAGGCAAGCTCAGCGTCTCGAATCAGATTTTAGACAAAACCTCCGGGCTGAACCCGGACGAGTGGAATACCGTGCATCGGCACCCGTCGATGACGAGGTCGGTGCTCGAGCGGATCGGTCCTTTTCGCGAAATGGCGGTGGTGGCCGGCGAGCATCATGAGAAGCTCGATGGATCCGGGTATCCGCATCGGCTGGAGGCCAGGCATCTGTCACTGGAATCGAGAATCATCGCGGTGGCGGATGTCTACGGAGCGCTGTCGGAGGATCGGCCGTACCGCCCCGGCATGATGCTCGATGAGATTGTGGCCATCATGTCGAAGCTGGCCCCGCAGCAGCTCGATCCGGACTGCATGGATGCGCTGGTCTCGGTGATTTCAAGCAAGCGCGATATGGGACATACGGTTGGGCCGCACCTTCCGGGTTCACCTCTGGTGTATGCGATCTAAACGTAATGTTTTGTCCGGCTTGCGGCGGTTTAGCTTCAATCGCCACCCATTGTAGCGATGCAGGAACATACAAGATGTGGGTGGATTAAGCAGGAGAGCGGCCGATTCCTCTGGCCGCTCTTTTTCTTTTCCTGATCTACTGCCCGATGCTGGTGTTCGATGCTGGTGTTCGATGCTGGTGTTCGGTGCGGATTACTTTCCTGTGTAGATCACGTGCCACACCGTCTTCGAGCCGTCATCGGCCACAAAGAGGGAACCGTCTTTACCTACGGTGACCCCGACGGGGCGGCCCCATACCTGGCCCTCGGGGGTGACGAAGCCGGTGAGGAAATCCTGGTATTCGCCCGTGGCATGGCCATCCTGCATGGGGATACGAATAACCTCATACCCGGCCCGTTGGGATTTGTTCCAGGAGCCGTGTTCGGCAGCAAAGCCGTCGCCGGTGTAGCTGGAAGGGAATTGGCTGCCTTGGTAGAAGGTCATTTCCAATGAGGCGAAGTGCGGTTGCAGCAGCACGTCGGGCGTGATGACCTTGTCTTTGAGTTCGGGGTGCTTGCCGGCCAGACGCGGGTCCTGATGGCCTCCCATGTAGTACCAGGGCCAGCCGTAGAAGCCGTCTTCTTTGACGGAGGTGATGTAGTCGGGGACCAGGTTGTTGCCCAGGCGGTCGCGCTCGTTGGTGGAGCACCAGAGCTGGCCGGTGGTGGGGTTGATGGCCTCGCCGACACAGTTGCGAATGCCACTGGCATAGATTTTGACGAACTTTCCTTCGGGGGAATACTCGAGCACATTGGCACGGTGGAACTCGCCGGGGTGCGTATCGGGGTCGTCGACGTTCGAGGCCGAACCGACGGAGAGGAACATGCGCTTGCCGTCCCTGGAGAAGGCGACGTCGCGGGTCCAGTGGCCGCCGCCGCGAAGCTGCGCATAGCCGGGGAGGACGGGGACGATGGTGCTGGGCGGGGCGGAGGCTTTCAAATCGCCGGTCTTGTAGGGGAAGCGGACGACGCTTGTGGTGTTGGCGATATAGACCCACTGCGGGTCGGCGCCGCTGGGGTAGAAGGCGATGCCGAAGGGGTGGTCGAGGCCGCTGGCAAAGACTTCGGTGTCTTTGACTTTGCCGTCGGAGGTGATGCCGCGGAGGATCTTGATTTCTCCGGCGTGGCTGTCGGCGAGAAAGAGGTCGCCATTGGGTGCGGTGCGGATGAGGCGGGGCTCGACGAAACCCTGGGCGTACATTTCGACCTTGAAGCCGGCGGGTGCGACGGGCCAGGCGTTCTGGGGACGGGGAACGAGACTGGGGCCGTTGTCGACGGACTCATCGGGGAGGGGCTCGGGAAGGTCGGCGAGGGTGATCTTACGGGTGACGCCGGGATGCTCCTGGGTGTAGTCGGTGAAGGCTGCCTTGCCGGTGATCACTTTGCCGGACTGCGCGGAGAGGAAGCTGGGCGCGAGAGGGGCAAAGGCGGCGAGCGCCAGAAGCGGGAGTGTAGCGTGAATGGTTCGGGACATGAGGGGAGGTTCTCCTTGAGGCTGAAGACGGAACTCGATGTCGGGTTGGATGCGGGTGAGGTGAAATTAATGAGGAGACCGGCGTAATTCCTCGGAAGAACTTTGCCTGGCGCTGGCGCTGTCGGGTTCGCGTGTGATGCCGATGCGTCTGGATCCCGAAGGCCTGCCGCTGTTCCTCTCGGTTTTGCAACGTCACAGAAGAACCGGTTAACGCTGGGGTGCTGCGGGTGCAGCCGACAGCTGTTTCACGAGTTCGAGAGGGATATTCGCGGTGAGCACGGCGCGGTCTTCGTGGCGTTCCACGCGGGCGGAATCGGTCAGCTTGCGGAGCTCGGTGTCGGGCTGCGATCCGGACTGTGTTGCGAGCTGTGTTCCGGACTGCATCTGCGCCTGTACCTGCTCCACGGATTTCAGGAGCGCGAGAAGGGTTGTGAGAGTTTGGGCGGCTTTGTCGGCATCGGCTTCGGTAGGGGTGATCTGCTCGATGCGCAGATGAAGGCCCCCGAGGTAGCGCAGACTGGCAACAAAGGTGGTGTCTTCCGACATGGGGAGTTCGAGGCCGAGGATGGTAATGTTGCCGCGTTCGGAAAAGGGAAGTCCGATGTGCCCGACGGCCCATGCGCTTGAAAACGCCGGCACATCGCGATAGCGCGCAGACAGCAGAGACGAGCCGGAGAAGGGTGAAGCGGCGGCGTGGTTGCGGTCGATGATGGAGTGAATCTGCTCGGGCGTTGGCATGTTCGAGGCCGCAATGCTGTCGTAGCCGAGTTGAGCGATGCGCAGGGGGCGAGTGGCGTGAGGATCACTTACCGGGATGGTGAAGATCTGGTGGCCGGCGTAGGTCTCTTTTTGCGTGGCGATGGAGTCAAGGTAGGTGGCGAGGCGCTGGCCATCGAAGCGGCCTTCGAAGACCTCTGAGTAGCCGACTGGACCGTTGGGGCCGTCGGGATTGTCCATGCGGTGGAGGGCAAAGGCGGCTTCGTCGAGGTCGCGCTCGGGGACGATTCCGGTGGCGTCGATGAAGTGCTGGTAGTCGGGGCTGCGGGTGATGGGGGAGCGTTCGAAGTGGGTGGCGGCGCGCAGGGGCTTGAGGTTGAGATAGACGATGGCGTCGGACTCGGGCAGCAGCCGGGCGGCTTCGGGAGGTGCGGCCTTGCGCAGCACCAGGGCGACGGTCAGCGCGGCCATCAGTGCAAGCATCAGGAGCAGGGAATAGCGGGTGCGCTTATGCATCGTGATTGGGGTCGGTGATGTGGCCGGGGGAATGAGCTGTCAGCATGGTCGGGTGCGCAACGGCAACTTGGAACAAGCATAGACTATGGGCCGCGCCAACAGACTGAGCAGGGGTTGTGGACCAGTACAGGCGGAAGGATCGAGACGGGAACGGTGACGGAACTCAAACGAGCAGATCGATGGACGGGGTCAACGTCCGGACCGATGACCGGCAGCACCCGAATTTTGAGTTCGAGGGCCGGATCTGGGAGAACGAACGGCATGCGGCGCATATACTGCGGGCCATTGCTCCACGGTTCCCACTATGCTAAATTAGAGCTGCGGCGCACTCTGCGCGGGCACTGCTGCGCGTCAGGCGGCTGGGCTTACAGGGAGCAAACAGGTTGTGTGGGCTGGCGTAGCTCAGCTGGTAGAGCATCTGATTTGTAATCAGAGGGTCGGGGGTTCAAGTCCCTTCGCCAGCTCCAGTTCCACAGCCGAAAAGAAAGACGGATTTGGTTGTACTGCTCGCCGTTCTGGCTTCGCAGACCTCCGGTCATTCCTTCAAGGGTGCAGTCCCCGCTTGATTTTGCGGTTTGGAAATCGTGTGCGGGCTTGGAAGGCATGAGGTGAAGGCTGCACGGTCAGAGAGTCTGGGCAGGATGTGCACAGGTGGCCGAGTGGTTAATGGCAGCAGACTGTAAATCTGCCACTCTTCGAGTTACGGAGGTTCGAATCCTCCCCTGTGCACCACTTCTTTGCTGGCGCAGTCGCAGTACCTGGTGAATGTGTGTGGATCTGAGCCCGGCAGGCAGCGGTAGGATGGCAATTGCGCTAACTGTTCTGGCGGTTCTGGCGGTAGCGGTCTGGAAGACGATGGAGCCCGGTAAGGTCCAGACGCTGACGTGGATTCTTTTAGGTTTTTTTGCCTTCCGGGTGATGCTTGGACGGCTTCGTTCGCGGTAGGATTGTAAGGGCACGAGTTCTGCCCTAGTGTTTTGCCAAGTTGTCATTTGGTCGCAAGAAGGCTGGCGTAGCTCAGTGGTAGAGCACTCCCTTGGTAAGGGAGAGGTCGAGAGTTCAAGCCTCTCCGTCAGCTCCAGATTTCAGGCTTACGGGCCTTCGCTGTCAGCTTCCGGTTTCCCTCGGCGGCTCGAGGCGGGAGTAACTCAGTGGTAGAGTCACAGCCTTCCAAGCTGTTGGTCGCGGGTTCGATTCCCGTCTCCCGCTCCAAAGATTTTCGAAGCGATGCCCCCAGGTGAGGATCGCAAGGCTCGTAAGGAGAGTGTGTTGAGCAGTCTGTATCAGCAAGCTGTACTTGCTGTCTCCAATCCGGAGACCTTTCAATCAGTCAAGGCGGCGGTGGAGAGCTCCTTCTCTTCCGGCCGGGTTGCAGACTTCCTGAAATCGTTGGAGCGGTCGAAGCTGCGCATACGCGACTTTGAGACGGTGCTCGGAAACGGGAGTCTCGGTGCCTCGACGCAGGCGGACTACGGCAAACTGGACAACTCCGACCAGGGCCAGATTCGCGAGTTCTACCTCGCCAGCCTGGAACGTGTCTCCCCGGAGCTGCGGGAAAAGTTTTTCAAGCTGTACGCGTATTACTGAGTCATCGTAGGTCGCCAGAGTTTGGGTTTTGTTTGAAGTATTCACCAGAGATTCCCGGTGCATGCGCCGGCCAACACGAGGAGACGAGTGAGTTATGGGCAAGGAAAAGTTTGACCGGTCAAAGCCGCACGTAAACATCGGGACGATTGGGCATATCGATCATGGCAAGACGACGCTGACTGCGGCGATCACGAAGGTGTTGTCCAAGCACAACCCGAAG